>NZ_NTFS01000256.1 GCF_002289455.1 Brunnivagina elsteri CCALA 953 | reverse complement strand
GATTAAGAAAAAATTAAATATTTAAACCTATTCCACTCGATATAGGTTTATTTTCTGATGAGGGGAATTATAAATCATTTAACGAATTAACCAATCTGTCGTTGGGGAGTTTTAAAATACGTCGGAATATTTGTATAGTTGTGACGTTGGTTCAAACGAGAAAAACCATGAGTAGCAATAACTTAGCATCACGACTTTATCCTACACGCATTGACATCCCCGCAGTTCAGAGAAGTGAAATTGTCACACTACTTAACCAAACACTAGCAGCAACCTCAGACTTACAATCTCAAACAAAGCAAGCGCATTGGAACGTGAAAGGAAGCGACTTTTTCCAATTGCATGAACTATTTGACGAACTTGCTGGGGAACTTGAAGAATTTATAGATATGCTTGCAGAGCGCATCACTGCTTTAGGAGGTTATGCGATGGGAACTGTGCGTATGGCAGCAGCAAACTCAATTTTACCAGAATATCCCACCGATATTTTGGTCGGCATGGAACACGTTACAGCCTTAGCAGATAGATTTGCAGCATACGGTAGACATGTACGAGATGCGATCGCACAAACGGATGATTTAGGAGATGCAGATACCTCCGATTTATATACTGAAGTTTCCCGTACCATTGATAAGCGTTTGTGGTTCTTAGAAGCTCATTTACAAACTTCTAACAATGGGAATAATGTCACCTCAACAGCTAATAATCGAGATAAAGTCACTGTTTAAGTGTTTTCAGCAACTAAAATATCCCAACTATCAATTTATAAATCCCATCATTTGTCAAACTGGGATAATACTTGAAAGTTGAGATAATATAAGCGAGCTAATCCACTGACAATTTTTAATTAATAGTCACTTTTTGGTAAGTACTGCACTTTTAAGTGCGTACTTTTATTTTTTATAGGGATAACTTAATATTGAAATATGTAAGAAGAGGGAGTTGATTATGTCTCAAAACACCATTACTAATCTCATCCACGATCGCAATCACCGTGGCACTACAAAAATTGATTGGTTAGATAGTTATCATACGTTTTCTTTTGGTAATTTTTACGACCCAGAACGCATGGGTTTTCGTTCGTTACGAGTCATTAATGATGACCAGGTTGCTCCTGGAGCGGGCTTTGCAACCCACGGGCACAAGGATATGGAAATTTTGACCTATGTTTTAGATGGTGCGCTGGAACACAAAGATAGTTTGGGTACGGGTTCGATAATTCGTCCTGGGGAAGCACAAATTATGAGTGCTGGAACTGGCATTATGCACAGCGAATTTAATCATTCTCAAACTGAGTCAGTTCACTTGTTGCAAATCTGGATTTTACCAGATGAAAAAAATCTTAAACCGAGATATGAACAAAAGGCTTTTTCTATCGAAGAACGTAGTGGGAAATTACGTTTAATTGCTGCGAAAGATGCACGTGATGGTGCTGTAAAAATTTACCAAGATGTAGATTTATATGCATCGATTTTAAATGTTGATGATGTTGTTAATTATCAAGTGAAATCAGAGCGTTATGCATGGTTACAAGTTGCGAAGGGAATAGTAACTTTAAATGGTGAAGAGCTTCGTGCTGGTGATGGGGTACAAATTAATGGTGAAGAACAGCTTGAAATTACTACAAATGTAGGAGGGGAAATTTTGTTGTTCGATTTGGGTTAAGTGGGTATGGGATGTAATTATCCCTCATAATATTAGAACAATTTATTTTTGTCTAATTGAAATACATAATTCTGCTTCAAAAGTTACCTCTCCATATGCGTGGAGGGGTAATTTTTACGTAGCAAAAATAGGAAAGTAGATTAATGTTGGATTATACTATAAATGGCTTGGAGTTTGGCTTTTAAACGCAGAGGTTTGCAGGGAAAAGTGCAAAGTTTCGCGGAGAATATTTGCAATTTTGTACTGATGGAAAATGAAAATGAGACAACTCCCAACTGTCATAATGATGCATCTTCTAACTAATACGTAATGCTGCGATCACAAGTTTATTTTATGCTTAGTGGAGGAATAAAATACTGCTCGCTTACTCCGGTAAATTACTGATATAAAATTTAAAATCCCAAATTTTCAACCTAGTTACATTTTTTACTAAAGCTCAAATAATCCCCAATAAACTATTAATTACACGCAGGCAAAGACAACATAAATAATCACCATATAATTAAAATTTTTCAGCAAAAACTAATAGGACAAAAAGAGAAGTTGATATGTAAGCTTAAATTTATCAGCAACTTTTTAATAGATAAGCCAAAACATATGAAAATAGTATTTCTGGATGCCACACGATACTCTCTTCATTTTTAGGATTAGCTTTACTTGGCAAATTCCATCCCATCCCATTCGCTTCTTATCCACCTATCCAATTCCCGTAAGTTATGACACCTTCCGAACCACAACCCGATTTTGACGAAAACTCCTCCCCAACAGTATTAGACCCCCCGCAAACAAAGCGTAGGTGGATTTTGCCTGTATTAATTATGCTTAGTACAGTAGGTACAGGATTTGCTGCTTGGCGTTTTTTTGTTCCCGGAAACCAAAGCACCCAAATAAATACCGCTACAACCGCTACCAAACAACAAGAACCGGGAATATCCGTCAAGCTATTAACCCTAGAACCAAGTATTGTCCAAGAAACATCAGAGTTTGTCGCTAGTCTCGAATCCCGTCGCTCTGAGACAATGCGATCGCAAATTCAAGGTCAAGTTACGCAAATTTTGGTGAAGTCGGGAGACACAGTAAAACAAGGTGCATCGCTTGCACAGATTGACTTTCGTCAACCCCAAGCAGTAATTCCCAACCTCAACCCTTCTCTAAATCCCATAACTTTAGCAGCACAATCCCAACTAGAAATTGACCGTTCTACCCTCAGAACATTAGAGAGCGATCGCATTACCCAGCAAACTGAGTTGAAATCCAGTCAGCAGGAATTTGACCGTTACAATACCCTGGCATCCCAAGGGGCTATTCCCCGACAAACTAAAGACCAGTATGCCATTCGTTTGGCTACGGCAAAAACAAATTTAAATGCCACTGAATCCAAAATTCAGGCACAAAAAGCAGCTATAACAAAGGCAGAAAGAGCAATTCAACAACCCCAACCCAACACCCAAAAACCATCAATCAAGCCGCAAAATTACCGTATTGTTGCTCCTTTTGCTGGTACTATTGGTGAAATTCCTGTTAAAGTGGGCGATGTTGTCAATACATCAACGCAGTTATTTACCATTACTCAAAATAACCCGTTGGATGTACATGTGTTTGTACCCATCGAGCAAGCGCCTAAACTTCAAAATGGGATGTTGGTGGAAATCATGGATATTCAAGGGCGTATTATTGGCACTAGTCGCGTATTCTCCATCTCTCCTAAACTCGCGAATAATACCCAATCTGTATTAGTAAAAGCGCTTTATGATAATTCCAAAAACCAGCTAAAAGCAGACCAATTCCTCCGTGCCAGGTTAATTTGGAAACAACGTCCTGGGGTATCAGTACCAGCAACAGCGATTTCCCGTGTTGGAGGGCAAACCTTTGTGTATGTTGCGGAAACACAAACGTCGGGTGTTTCATCTCAGTTAGTTGCCAAGCATAAACCTATCAAACTTGGTCATATCAAGGGTAGTAACTATCAAGTTCTCGAAGGATTGAAACCAGGAGAGCAAATTATTACTTCAGGTTTAATTAACCTGAGGGAAGGCGATCGCGTTCTACCGGAATAGCAGGTATTCACAAATTGTAGGGGTGGGGTATCCCCGCCCTTACTGACGAATGATACGATTGATAAATCTATAGTATCTGCATACATCCTAGATACAGTAAGATTACGTAACTGTAATAAATCTTAAATTAGCTAAAAAAAGTTACTTTGTTGCCATATTCGGGAACTCTAGCAATATGGTTCAGTTAGGGCTGGTGTTACTTCCCAGGTATATCTGAACCCTATTGTGAAAGCAACACTATTTGAGGTTTTGAGAATTAGCTATGGATAAATCAATTATTCAATTGGTTGACGAGTTACCATCGGATAATATTACCGTCAAAGTATTAAAAGCTCTTGATTTTGTCGCACCAGGTCAGTGGAGTAATTTGCAGGGTTTTGATAATAGTATCCGTGTAATTACAGGGGAAACAGATGCGAATGTAATTCAAAAAATTCGCGATCGTGCAACGACTCTATATAATGACCCCCAACAGGGTTATCAAACAGCCATCAAACTGTATCAAACCATTGATAAGGCTGATATGGCAATGGCAACGGCTGCTTTAGCGAGTAAAGTTGGTGAAAAAATCCCTTTTCTTTCTTTCTTAAGTAATATCACTCCCAAAGCAGATGTAACCCAAACCATCGATCTAGTTTTAAAAATCGCGATCGAAATCATTGCTTTCTCCAAACTCAACGGTATTCCCCAACCTAATCCCCAAGAATTTGCCAATTCTCTCAGCACTCACTACCAAGATGCGTCATTCATGCGGATGGCAGCTTTGGTTTGCATAGATGGAATTTTGCCCTTAGGACCCGACTTTCTTGGTAAAATTCAATCAATCATGACTAGTGCAGATACAACTGCAATTACTCAAAATCCCCTCTTCTCAACCGTAAGTAGCACTCTTCCAGGTGACAATACAAACGACAAACTTGGTTTTATCACCCAGGGTTTTAACTCGGTACAAGGTTGGATGGGTGATTTAGTCTCCAAAACAGGTGTAACCCCCCAATCCATATCTAGTAATCTCGGTAATTTTATTCAATTTGCCGATGATAACTTAGATTTTGTCGCTGCATTCCTAGACCAAACCACCAATTATTACGAACATACGGGAATCCAAACCGTAGCTAAAAAGGTAATTTTGCAAGCTCATACTTTAGTTAAAGCAGAAATTGCCGCAGCACCAAAACCCGAAGCTGATACATTAAAAGCTGTAAAATCAGATACCAGCAATGCTTCTGCTACTGCTGATAAGTATACAGTAGGGCAAACAATAGAAGTTTGGGACGGTGAGGAAGAGGATTGGTATCGGGCAACGATTGAGAAAGTTGCAGAAAAACGATTCTTTGTCAGTTATGTCGGTGAAGGTTCATCGAATGACGAATGGGTTGAAGAAGATGATGTGCGTATTCGCGATAAGCGGAGCTTAATGCCGAAGGCATATCGCAGTTCAAGCGACGAAAATGGATATGCGATCGCGGATAAAGTCAAAGTTTGGGACGAAGATAACGAAGATTGGTATTCGGCAATTATTGGCAAAACCCAAGGACAACAATACTTTGTACAATACATCGGTTACGACTCATCCCACGACGAATGGGTTGACTTGGACGAAATCAGTTAATTAATACAGTTTGTAATTAAATATACCGTAGGGGCGAACGGCTGTTCGCCCTTATTTTAATTTTAGAGTACTCCAAGTAAAAAAATGCCCAATTGTCATTACGAATGAAGCGATAGCGGAGTGAAGTAATCGCATAGTCTACAAGTTCTTGCGTTCGCGGAGCGTGTCCACTACCCTTCGGGAAGGCTTTGCCAACGGACTTATGCTACCCTGCGCTTGCTTCTCCGCTTCGGAGTACGCAATGACTGATTTTGGACCATTTATTTGTTGGAACACTCTTATTCAAAGTTCGCCCTTATTTTAATTTTATTCAAACCATAAACATCACCAAAAAAATATAGAAACGGAAAATTTCTCATCTCTACAAAATTTATTCTATTTAACTGAACCCATCAAACCTTAATAAGCACCTTCCTTCACAAACACAACCTTGACAGTCTGAAACAAAATCCGTAAATCTAACCACAACGACCAGTTTTCCATGTAAGAAACATCAAGACCAACGACTTGTTCAAAGTCGGTAATATTTGACCTACCGGAAACCTGCCATAAACCCGTTACCCCAGGAAGCACTTCTTCACGAATAAAGTGTTGTTTAGCAAACTTCTCGACATCTCTGACAGGCAAAGGACGGGGACCAACTAAACTCATCTCACCCAAAACTACATTAAACAATTGTGGTAATTCATCCAAGCTGTAGCGACGTAAAAACTTACCAAGAATAGGAATACGAGGGTCATCTTTCATCTTAAATAATACACCATCTTTCATCTCATTCGTCGCTTCCAATTCCTTTACTAATTATATAGGTAGGACAGGTAATTACACCTTGTTTGCGGAATCGCTTGACTGTTGTATCGACAGCAAATCTACCAATACATGTGAAGGAAATACTTAACAACCAAGATACAACAAATGTAGAACCCGATAAGCTACTTGTAGATTCGTTTAAAAAGTTCAAAACGAAGAACAATAAATAAGAAAGAGAAATGGTTTTGACTAGCTTTAAGTAATCTCCTCGATTTTTTCCTGATGCGTAAAGTCCTTGCAGTGCAATAAAACCAAGGTGAATACCTAAAATTGCAAATAGCAGTGAAGGAGATTCATCTTTAACCCAAGGATAAACGGGATTATTAGTTAAAACTTCGGGTATTTTACTTCCTAGAAATAACCCAACTCCATCAAGGCTAATTAACACAGCTTGACGCAGCCAAAATGCACCGATGCGTTTGCGTAGTTGTGCTGTGGAAGGAGCGCGTAAATCGAGATTATCAGTAGGTAGCGAACTTTTTTGGATGTCAGTGATGAAAGTCATATTCTTTGTTGTAATTCTATTGATTCTTTTGTGTTTTTTATGTTGCGAGTCAAAAGAATTTATCTATTTCTAAGAAATGAGCATTCACCCTGAATAAAAAAAGTGGAGAGTTCTTCATGCGTGCAAAAGTTACTTTTTCTTGTGTGTTTTCGTAACCCTGGTGTGGTAGACAAAGATAAAGGTAGATGAAGAAATTGGTTGATGCGATCCTAATCTCTGGAGGTTCTTTCTAAATGGTATCTGCTTACGTGATTGTTTTCACTTACGTAGAAACTTCAACCATGTTTAAATAATAATCTCTGTAAGATTAAAATGGTGTAAATACAACCATATTTTATATAAACTTCTGATGTAAATACTGAATTTATCAGTTTATTTTCTAACTTTAATTATCGGAGCAATACCGTATATTCACTAAGTCGTCAATGCAGCTAATGACGCATTCTCAATTGTCATAAGCATTTTTTACTATTAGTAATAGACGATTTATTAACTGTCACAATATATTGATTAATCATAGAAAAATGTGATGAAGGTACTTGAATTTCCCCAAATAAAAGAACCACACCCTAACCCTCCCCTTGGCAAGGGGAGGGAACTAGATTTCTAGTTTTCTCCCTACCCTACGGGAACGCGAAGCGCGTATGCAAGGGGGAATTAAGGGGGGTAATTCCTAGGTATCAGGGGAAATGTTGTTACATAATTCCTGTCAAAAAAAAAGGCGTACAGTAACTAGCTGTACACCATTAAGTATTAAATTATTGAAAATATGTTACCTATTGCGATCGCAACCTAGTATTATCAAAAGCACGTGCGATCGCATTCCATCCCAATTTGTGATTCATGTTTGCATCGAAAGGTAAAGGACGAACGGATGCTTTATCTGGACGGGGTTTAAAGTCGGATAGCCAGCTATATTTATCACTAATTCCCCAAGTAATCACCGTATTTACCGCAGGTTCAGCGAGAACTGTTGAAAGGTAGTCTTCGTAGGTTTTGGCAATGATGCGATCGCGCATTTCAATGTCGTAGGGTAATTTTTCATCGGTAACATCCAGTTCGGTAATCATGATTTTTAATCCTAAGCTGGCAACATCACGCAAAAATGAAGTTATTATTTACTATTTCCGAATCCCTATTTTTGGACGGGAAACTCGTTGCTCAGAGTATTCATGAGAATAGTATAAATAACTATCGACTTCATTTTCCACCGCAATTCCATTAACCACTATTCCTAAAACATTTTGTTGCGATCGCATTAATGATTCTTTTGCCGCATTCGCACTATTAAAGCTGACTACTCCTGGTCTGGTAACTAATAATACACCATCTGCCATTTGTCCTAATGTCAATGCATCTGCACCTAATGTCACAGGTGGAGCATCAATAATTACACAGTCGTAAGTTGCTACAAATTGTTCGATTAATGCTGCCATCCGCTTAGAATCCAGTAACGCCAATGGATTTGGGGGAATTGCACCTGCACTCAGTACGTTCAAATTAACCATTACCTCAATAACAGTGGTATTAAATTCTGCTTGTCCAACAAGGACATCACTTAAACCAGCCGCATTCGTCAAACTCCAAATATGATGTTGGGAGGAATGATGCAGACATGCATCTACCAAGAGTACTCGTTTTCCTAATTGAGCCATTGATGTGGCTAAGTTTGCAGAAATTGTACTTTTGCCTTCTTGGGGAACGGAACTGGTAAGCTAAAACTCACTTAATTTGTATACCGAAAAGCTCATAGCAAGGCTTTCAGGGTTAAAAAGATGTCATTTAGATGCGTCTAAGCTTAACTACAATTACTGAAGGTGGTTTATCTGAACTGAGAAATTTTAAGTTTGCTTGCAACATTTGATATGCTTGAGCAACAGGTAAACGTGGAGTATTTTTAACAAATAGTTGTGGTATTTCCCACTCTGAATCTTGATTTTTAGCAAAGGCTTTTTTGGTGAGAGAAGGAATTACACCAAGTAAGGTAAATCCAAATACTTCTTTTGCATCTTGGAGATGTTTAATCGATTTATCTCTAATTTCGAGAATGACAATTGCTCCGGTTGCTAACAATACTCCTAAGAAACTACCCAGAGCTAAGATTATCAATTTTTGACTAGCCATTGGTTTGGGAGAGACAAAAGCATCTTGAATAATCCGAGCATTTCCAGTTGTTTGATTTTCCGCTACTCGTATTTCTTGGAGCTTTTTTAATAAGGTTTGATAGGTAGATTGCGAAGCTTCTAATCGTCGCTGTAATTCGTACTGTTCTTGTTCTAATCTCGGTAAAATATTGAGTCTATTTTTGTAAGCGATTTGAGTTGCTGATAATTATTGTAAGCGACTAATTAAGGCAGAGCTTTCTATTTCTGATTTTACTAAATCCAAACTCAACTGTTGCTTGATTATTCCTGTTTGCAAGTTCTCAGTTGTGACTATTTTGCGATTACCCACCGAATCTTCTACAGGTTTATCCAAAAGAGATTTTAGTGCATCTCTTTTATTTTGAAGATTTTTAATAGTTGGATGGGTTGGTAAAAAACGACTTTGTTCGGCAGCTAATTGATTTTCAACTTGTTGGTATTCCTCCAATACCTTTTGTACGGCAGTTGAGCGATTCAAAGAATCCACTTTATTCACTTCTTGAGAACTCATTCCTATTTTCTCACGGAGACTTTGAGAACGTTTACTTGCATCTGCTAATCCTGCTTGTGCATCATAAATTTTGCCCTCTAATTCTTTTAAAATTGCAACTGATGTCTTTGATTCTTCATCCAATACTGTGTTCATGTTGATAATCCCTGAGCATTTTTACGGAATAATTTTAATTAATTAGCAAAGAGTTTGAAAAAGTTAGATGAGCTTTAATCAGCAAAAAAATATTCAGTTTTTATCTATTATTTTAATATTTTATAAAAATTTATCCGGATTACTTTTCCGGATAAATTTAGTTC
>NZ_NTFS01000255.1 GCF_002289455.1 Brunnivagina elsteri CCALA 953 | reverse complement strand
CCCATCCCCAATTCCCCAAAAAAATGCAAATCCGTCGTCGTAATCCCAACCCGAACATTGATGTATCTATTGTCCGCTACCAAAGTACTATCAAAAATAGCGAACCCAATAGTATTTTAGAAGAAATTGTTTGGCATAAAGAAGTTGAAGTCGAACAAATGCGGCAAAAACAGCCCCTCAGCGAACTACAAAAACAAGCGATCGCATTACCCCCAACTCGCGATTTTATTACCGCACTTCGCAATGGTAAAACCAACCCGGCATTAATTGCTGAAGTTAAAAAAGCTTCCCCCAGTAAAGGTGTTATTCGTGCAGATTTTGAACCTGTGGAAATTGCCCAAGCTTACGAACGTGCAGGTGCTTCTTGTTTATCAGTACTGACAGATCAAAAGTTTTTTCAAGGCAGTTTTGATAACTTAGCAAAGATACGTAATGCCGTAGATTTACCCTTGTTGTGTAAGGAGTTTATCATTTACCCTTACCAAATGTACTTAGCACGTGTTCAAGGTGCAGATGCAGTATTACTAATCGCAGCAATTCTCAGCGACCAAGATTTACAATACTTCATTAAAATTGCTAATTCTTTAAAAATGGCTGCATTAATTGAAGTTCATAGTTTAGATGAATTAGACAGGGTATTAGGATTAAATGGAGTTTCATTAGTAGGAATCAACAACCGCAATCTAGAGGACTTTTCCGTAGACTTACAAACCACCTGCGGGTTACTCTCTCAACGAGGAAACCAATTGCGAGAACGCAACATTTTAGTAGTTAGCGAATCGGGTTTGCATACAGCCGAAGATTTAAGTACTGTTACTAAATCTGGAGCTTCTGCTGTACTTATCGGTGAATCCATCGTCAAACAACCCAATATTGAAGTTGCCGTTACCAATCTCTTTGCAAAAACTTCATTACCATCCAACTCTGAACTTTAACCAAAGGTTTGTTTCCTGTGTCACAATTTTAAATAGAAAGCAACTTGCTCTCACTCGCGATACTCCGTAGGAGTGGTCTATAGACCATCGCAAACCATTCATATCCAAATACTACGAGTTATTCATGGAGCAAATCCCTCTGCCTTCCCCCATCCACTACGAACTATTGCTGCAAATGTTAGAACGACAAACAATGTCAGCAGTTGGTCAAGATCAAGCGCTGCGACACCAGGTTAACCAGCTTATTATCACCCTTCGCAAAGCTGCTGTGCAACAAAAACACCTCGAAGAAGCTTGCAAATTCTCAGCAGTCGAAATCGATCATCGTTGGTCACTCAATCACCATGTGGGAAAAGTTGCTACTCCTGATTGATGACACATTATATCTTTACTCACTTTTCCTCACTTTTCAAGCAACCTCTGAGGAAGGGCTAACAGGCGTTATTCCCCTACCGTAGAATGAATGGTGGTTCTGAGGCTTGATTTACAAATATCCGATGAAAGGCTGATATATTGTGATATATATCACTAAAATAAATTACGGTTCAACCTTGACAACTGTACCCACTTTCACCTTCTCATACAGTGCAGTGACATCTTGATTCCGCATCCGAATACAACCGTGAGAAACAGCTTTACCTATTAACTCAGGCTGGTTAGTGCCATGAAACCCCAATCTAGTTTTACCATCAGTCCAAATACCAATCCAACGGGGTCCTAAGGGGTTTTCGGCTCCAGCATTGATGATACGTCCAGTTTTGAAGCTTTTGAAAATCGGATTTATTTCTTGTTCAAATACCCGATAAGTTCCCTTAGGTGTTTCCCATCCAGGTTTTCCAACTGCGATCGCATAACTCGCAATTATCTCATTTCCCTGGTATACATATACTTTTTTCGCCTTCAATTTGACTACGAGATGAATCTCATCAGGTGCTGGTTCGACTTCGGGAACAACTTCATTTGGTTTGTTTTCGGGAATTGGTGCTACTGGTAAATCATCGTTTGTATTTACTAGTATCGGTAATGACTGTGCAACTATTACCACTTCCTTACCAACAGCTACTCCAGGTTGAAATAATATCAATTCTCCGACACCGAAAACTAATGTCGCACTGGCAAAAGTGACAAAAATCTTTGTTAAGTAATTGAATGTAATCTTTTTCCCTTCTTTCATATTCCCAATAAAGTCTATCTTTGTTTACTACTCACAACAGCCACAATCGATTGAGCAATCCCTGTGGCTGTACTAACTATAATTACATACTTAACAAGTAAAACAAATTACCAAGTTTGCGGAATAATAGTTGGAGAAGGAACAGGTGCAGGTGCTTCTATTGGTGCGGGGACAGGGGCAGGTGCAGTTTCCGGTACGGGTATCGGTGCAGGTGGTCTAGATTCAATTTTAGGAACTTCAATCGCTGCGGGAGTGACAACTGGACGAGGAGTTAGGTTAATCCGCTTGCAGAAAAAGGGAGTGATAGTAACTCTACTACCAACCAATTGTCCCATATGTCCGACTTCACGACGGTCAAGGGAGACATGTTTAGTGCCACCATCATCAAGCTCCACCATGAGAATGTTACCAGCAACAGCGTATACTGTACCGACAATTGTATCTTTTTCAACAGCCACAGGATTAGTAGTTTCTGCTGCTTGGGCAATTTTGCAGACTTTTTTTATGGGAATGACGATTCCGGGGGGAGTTGCTGTTGGTACAGCTATAACGCTTTCTACGGACAACAAAGGTAGTAACGAGACCAGCGACAAAAGTGTTTTACCAGGCATGAAATTTCAATCCTCACAAGTATCAAAAGTAGTATTTGTTTTTTCTTAGGCGAGATGCATTATTTGAGTATTTATGGTGAAACACTTCCCAAAAATTATTAAAAATGTTACTTCAGTTAGAAAAGGGTTTCTTTTTGAGTAAGAGACATTATTTTTGACTAAGTAAATATTTACCATCTCCCTGTACCTGAAGGGAAGCTTTTTGTGATTTTTCCTTTTCGATAGTACAAGATTTAATCGCTGGAGATATTGGAGATGATTTTTAGCCAGGTTTGAGCTTGAGATTGAGTGATGATGAGATTAATCAGGTATGAGCAGAAGCGATCGCATAAAAAAAGACCACAAAGACAAATTAATGCGATCGCAGCTATAAAATAGACTTACAGATAAGATTGAAAATTCTGATTCTGTTTTCTCCAGTTCCTCGTTACCCATTAAATCCATGTCACAATTTGAAGAAATCCAAACTGCATATCAAACCTTTACTGAACAATTTAAAAGCATTGTTATTAGCACAGTTAGCAAAGATAGTATTCCCAATGCTAGTTATGCACCTTTTGTTAGTGATGATTTGAAAAATATTTATATTTATGTAAGTGGACTTTCAATACATACACAAAACTTAAATGATATACCTAAAGCCAGCATTTTATTTCTCGAAGATGAATCGAAAACTCAGCAAATATTTGCCCGTCGTCGCTTAAGTTATGAATGCAATGCCAGTTTATTAAAACGTGATACGGCAACATGGATGATTGTCAATTCCGATTTTGAAGCGAGATTCGGCAATATTATCAAACTGTTCCGCGATTTACCAGATTTTCGTATTTTTAAACTCACACCAACAGGAGGTAGATTTGTGATTGGTTTTGGTGCTGCATATGAAGTCGATCCAACTAATTTAAATAAGCTAATTCATGTTACCGGAGAATCACAAGAATAAATTACAGCAAAATTCAGAATTCAGAATTCAGAATTCAGAAGCAAAACATCTTTATATATGGCTTTTTGATTGATTTAGCATACCTCATATAATTGCAAGTTGCTGTAGGTAGATAGATATTCATTTATATATTTATATATTCATATCCCCGATTTTTATAAAAGTCGGAGATATAAATATCTATGCACCATGATAAATAATTAAACCTAAATTTTCAATCATCATTAACTTGAACTTAGCTCCAAAGAACATTACCCAAAACATCCCAAGTTTTTGCTCCAACGATGCCATCAGATGTTAGGCTAAAGTCTTTTTGGAAGCTTCTCACTGCATTTTCGGTGTAATCCAAAAAGTTACCTGTCCGTAAATCGGTGTTGAGATAACCTTGAGAGATTAAAATGTTTTGTAATAATCTTACAGAACCACCAGCGTCACCTTTTTTGATAACGGGTAATTCCTTGGTTGCTGTTGCTTGAGCTTGTACCATTGTGCCTCCTAAATTAAAGTTTGATTTGCTTTTTACTTACTATTGTAATTCCTGCAAATTCCTAACACATCTATCTACCAGCAGATAATCCCCAATTCCCAAAAATCAGCATAATAGTACCCTTGAGGGATACTCATAGGGGCGAACGGTTGTTCGCCCTTATAATATTTAAGAATAAGTTTGTTGTAAGGGAACACCAAAAAATAAATTCTCCAGAACTGTAGGGGTGGGGTCTCCCCACCCTTCGCGTGATAATGTTGATAAATATATGATTTGAAGATTTTATTTTCTGGAAGTCCCTAAGAGTGCTCCAAGAAAAAAATATCCCAATATACAACAAGGACTGGGATACCCAGCCCCTACGAATGATAGGATTGATAATTATATAATTGGAATTGGGGTATTTTATTTTCTGGAAATCCCTAATACCCAATCCCATGATAAGTTTTTGTGAAATATCTCACAAAATCAACACACTCAACCCCTATCTGATGCAAACTAGTCAAACCCTTTCTTTACCAAAACTCTCTCTACCAACAATGGGATGCGGAACATGGGCATGGGGAAATCGGCTGCTGTGGGGATATGATGAAAGTATGGATGGCAGTTTGCAAGAAGTATTCAATCTCTGCGTAAGCAACGGCGTCACACTATTTGATACAGGTGATTCCTACGGAACAGGTAAATTAAATGGACGTAGCGAACAACTTTTAGGCAGGTTTGCTTCTTCATACAACGGAATTGGGAAAGAAGATATTTGCATTGCCACCAAACTTGCTGCTTATCCTTGGAGATTAACCCGCAACTCAATGGTATCTGCGGGGAAAGCTTCCGCACAGCGTTTGGGAAGGAATATTGATTTAGTACAGATGCATTGGTCAACGGCAAATTATGCACCTTGGCAGGAAAGTGCGCTTTTGGATGGTTTAGCGGATTTGTACGCACAAGGGTTGGTGAAATGCGTAGGCTTATCGAATTACGGCACAAAACGCTTACAATGGGTACATAAAAGATTTTGCGATCGCGGAATTCCCATTACAAGTTTACAGGTTCAGTATTCATTATTATCAACCTATCCCGTGACTGAATTAGGTCTGAAAGATGTCTGCGACGAACTCGGTATCAAATTAATTGCCTATAGTCCATTAGCATTGGGATTATTGACGGGTAAATATTCCGAAAATAATTATCCAAAAGGTATACGTGGTTTAGTTTGCAAGCAATTATTACCAGGAATGAAACCACTGTTGGAATGTATGGGGGAAATGGCAGCAGCAAGGTATAAAACGATTTCCCAGATAGCGATAAATTGGTGTATTTCTAAAGGCACAATTCCCATTCCCGGAGCAAAATCTCTAGAACAAGCAAGGGAGAATATTGGTGCTTTAGGTTGGGTTTTGGATGGGGGAGAAATTGCCGAATTAGATAAAATTGCAGCAAGTTTAAAGAAAAAAATGGTACAAAATATTTTTCAGACTAAATAATACCAGTAGTCAGTAGTCAAGAGAGAGAATGTCAGAATACAGTTTGAATATTTATGGTTCTTGGTAAATAAATAGTCTCACTTATTATGACTCTTAACTATTTTTTCCTTCTCTTCCTTGGCGTTCTCTGCGCCTTGGCGGTTTAAAATATTGAATAGTTTAGTTTAGTCTTAACTGAACCGTATTGACTTATTTGACCAATTCCCAATCTCCCCTTCCCCTTGTAAGCTAAATAAATGTATTTCGTGCGATCGCAATCAAGATGAACGTGCAAAGGCAAAGTGAAGAGGTTAATTCCCAAGATTTTTCGTGGCAGTTTTGGTTTACTTTGCCAATTTACCCATTTGGAAAACGGCGAACAATCTTTACCGAAGTAATTAAAGATACTATTTGGACTTTTGACCAACTCCAAGGTATTTTTTACGTTGTCGTCCCCATTCGCATGACTATAATTAAGCTTGCAGAAGGGGGTTTACTTGTTTATGCACCAGTTGCACCAACTCCAGAATGTATCCGTCTTATTAACGAGTTAGTCGCGAAACATGGTGATGTTAAATACATAATTTTGCCGACAATATCCGGTGTTGAACATAAAATTTTTGTTGGTCCCTTTGCCAGATATTTCCCTAACGCTACAGTTTTTGTTACCCCCAGTCAATGGAGTTTCCCCCTCAACTTACCTCTCAGTTGGTTAGGTTTACCCAGAAAACGCACCAAATTACTCCCCGTAGACAGCAATCAAGCACCATTTGCCCAAGAATTTGACTATGCCATCCTTGGTGCAATAGATTTAGGTGTAGGAAAATTTGCCGAAGTTGCATTTTTCCATAAATCTTCAAAAACCCTCTTAGTGACAGATTCAATTGTTTCCATACCCGAAGAACCTCCCCCAATCGTCCAATTAGACCCCTACCCGTTGCTATTCCACGCTAGAGACAAAGCATTTGACCCAATTCTCGATAATCCCGAAAATAGACGTAAAGGATGGCAAAGAATCGCATTATTTGCATTTTACTTTCAACCCAGCGTTTTAGACATACCGAAATGGGTTAATGTTTTTCGAGATGCAAAAAAAGTAAGCGATCGCACTCTAAAATCTTACTTTGGTTTATACCCTTTCCAATGGAAACCCGATTGGCAGCATTGCTTCCATACTTTACGGGGAGATGGTCGTATATTCGTAGCACCAATTTTACAAGCATTAATACTCAACCGTGCCCCAAGTGAAACCCTCGCATGGGCTGATAGAATTGCAGAATGGGACTTCCAGCGAATTATCCCTTGTCACTTAGATAATGCGATCGCAGCAACACCGTATCAATTTAGACAAGCATTTTCATTTTTGGAAAAGCAACCTACAACTAGTCTTGGTTTATCTAGTAATAGCAACTATCTTTTACCAGAAGCAGATTTTCAAATTTTGCGAGAAATAGACGCAGGTTTACATAAAATCGGTATTACTCCCCCTCCAAAGGAAAAAATTTGACAACAACCAAAACCCAGTTACCCCAAATTAAAACTCCAATAACAAAACTTAATATTTATTTGATTACAAGTTTTCAATAAAAACCTAATTTTGACTGTTTTAGCAATCAATTCGCTGTAAATCATGAAATTTTAGGTTTAAAACGTTGCAAACTTGCTCATACTGCAAATTACAACCACCTCCAAACCCTATCCCAGCTTTTGAAAATTCTTCCCGTTACATAAATTAACTAAGTCAGGAAAACAACACAAAGAGAGTATAAATAATTGGCAACATTGGTAGAAGACAGGGAACAATACCCTATATAAGTCATTTTTTCTTAGCTCATTTTCCTGGCTTTCCATCGCTCTTATTTGGAACTTCCAAACCTATGCAGCCAATTCGCACCTTTAACGTATCTCCATCCCTTCCCCCTCGGCTAGAACCATTGCGGCAACTTGCTTACAATGTGCAATGGGATTGGAATGTCGAGGCAAAGGATTTATTTCGCCGCTTAGACCCCGATTTGTGGGAATCTAGTCGCCATAACCCAGTGCTGATGTTGGGTACTATCAGCCAAACCCGTTTGACGGAAGTTGTCGAAGATGATGGCTTTTTGGCGCAAATGGATCGAGCAGCACAACAATTAGAAGATTACCTCAAAGAACGTACCTGGTATCAAAAACAACGGGCAGGTAAACCCAAAGAATGTTACGCTTACTTTTCGGCTGAATTTGGCTTGACAGATTGCTTACCCATCTATTCAGGTGGTTTAGGTGTCCTAGCTGGCGACCACCTCAAATCAGCCAGTGATTTAGGTTTACCATTGGTAGGGGTTGGTTTACTCTATCAACAAGGGTATTTTGCCCAATATCTCAACGTCGATGGCTGGCAGCAAGAACGCTACCCCATCAATGATTTTTACAATATGCCATTACACCTCCAACGTAATCCAGACGGCTCCGAATTGCGGATTGAGGTAGATTACCCAGGACGCAAAGTATATGCCCGTGTATGGCGCGTCCAGGTGGGTTGTGTGCCACTTTACATGCTTGATACCAATATCGAACCAAACAACCCCTATGACCACGATATTACCGACCAGCTGTATGGTGGTGATATCGACATGCGTATCCACCAAGAAATAATGTTGGGAATTGGTGGGGTACGGATGTTGAAAGCCTTGGGTTATGAGGTGACTGCGTACCACATGAACGAAGGACACGCGGCATTTTCAGCTTTAGAACGTATCCGCATGTTAATTCAAGAAAAAGGCTTGAGTTATGCAACGGCAAAACAAGTAGTAATTTCCTCAAATATCTTTACTACCCATACCCCCGTACCCGCAGGAATCGACCTATTCGCACCTGAGAAAACCCTACATTATCTGGGATATTACGCAGATGTGTTTGGGATGAATAAGGAGGAATTTTTAGGGTTAGGACGGGAAAATACTGGTGATTTATCTGCACCTTTTAGTATGGCGGTTCTGGCTTTGAAAATGGCGACATTCTCCAACGGTGTAGCCCAGTTGCACGGTGTTGTGTCACGACAAATGTTCAAAGGTTTGTGGCATAATGTCCCTGTTAGCGAAGTGCCAATTGGCGCAATTACCAACGGTGTTCATGCTCGGAGTTGTGTAGCAAAATCTACACAGGAATTGTACGATCGCTATTTGGGTCCAAATTGGTCATCGGTAGCACCAGACAGTCCATTATGGGAACGGATGGACGCAATCCCCGATGAAGAATTGTGGCGCAACCACCAACGCTGTCGTTTGGATATGATACTTTATGTGCGCGATCGCTTGGTGAAACACTTACATGATAGGGGTGCATCGCCATCAGAAATCGCCCAAGCACAGGAAGTTCTCGATCCGAATGTGTTTACAATTGGGTTTGCTCGTCGTTTTGCCACCTACAAACGGGCTACATTGTGGATGCGGGATATTCAACGCATCAGAAAGATTTTATTAGCAAATAAAGACCGTAAGGTACAATTTGTCATTGCTGGGAAAGCACATCCCAAAGATATCCCCGGTAAAGAATTAATTCGCGATATTAACCACTTTATCCGCGAAGAAGGTTTAGAAAAGCAAATTGTTTTCGTTCCCAACTATGATATTCATATTGCCCGGTTAATGGTTTCCGGTTGCGACATCTGGCTAAATACCCCCCGTCGTCCACGTGAAGCATCGGGAACCAGTGGAATGAAAGCAGCAATGAATGGTTTACCCAATTTAAGTGTATTAGATGGTTGGTGGGATGAAGCTGACTATGTGCGAACTGGTTGGGCTATTGGACATGGGGAAATGTATGATGACCCCACCTATCAAGATGAAATCGAAGCAAATGCGTTGTACGATTTACTTGAGAAGGAAGTTGTACCTTTATTTTACGATCGCGATGTGGATGGTTTGCCAAGACGCTGGGTTGCCAAAATGAAAGACGCAATCCGTTTAAATTGCCCCTTATTCAACACAGCGCGGATGGTGGGAGAATACGCA
>NZ_NTFS01000254.1 GCF_002289455.1 Brunnivagina elsteri CCALA 953 | reverse complement strand
AACCTTGTACGAGCCAAAAATACCTGAGTTGACCGAATCGTCTGGATTACAAGCCCTGTGAGGCTTAATTAAATTTTTGGGTCAAAAATGAGCGAACGTACAGTGATTAGACATCAACCGAATTTAATTATTGGTTCCCAGAACCCTAGTAGAGATGTAGCATTGCTACGTCTCTACCTTTTTTCCACCAGATGTCTAATATATTCAGTTAATTAAAAAGAATTACCAGGTTGCTGTAAAAACTCTTGTTCCTGGGCTGTCGAAGAGCGTCCTAAAATGGCGTTACGATGGGGAAAACGTCCAAAGCGTTCAATTATTTCCATGTGACTAATAGCAAATGCGATCGCACCACTACTATCGGGATATTGACTAAGTTGTTTAAACAAATCAACAGATTGACGTTGGTCGGTTAGATTTTCGCTATGTTCAAAGGGTAAGTAGATGAACCAGCGTTGTACAGGCAATAAGATGCGATCAAAACCTTTAGTGATGGCATTTTGTGCTGCTGATAGTGCTTTATCATCTGTTGCAAATGCTTTGGGGGTATGACGAAACAAGTTGCGGGGAAATTGATCGAGCAGCAAAATCAGGGCTAAACAGGTTTCGGCTGAATTTTTCCATTCATCAAGCAAACCCTGGGCAGCTTGCTCATAATCTTGGAGAAAGCGGGAACGGATTTCGCTATCAAATGCCGAATCTTGGGAAAACCAAACATTTTTCGGTTTGCCGTAACCTGGTTCAGTGGGAATGCCGAACCAAAAGTCGAGAATTGCGAATTGGTTTGACATGTCTTATTGGCTCTTACAAAGCACTTGCCTCATTTTACGCATATTCGCTGGTAATTCAAAATTCATTGCTTGCTGAATCAAAATGGCTGGCACTGGGATTGTTGGTGTCGCTTGAACAGCGTATTTTAGTAATGTACCGTTGCCAAAGTCTTGTAATTCAATATTTGCCGTAAAGTCATGGAAACTACCTTTCTCCAAGCGAAATTGAATCTTCTGTCCCAATTCTTCGGCGACATTGAGATAAATTTCGACTTGTGCGGTGAAAAATAAGAAAGCTTTTTGTGCTGCTTGGTACAGACGTTTTGGCTCTACCCGTTGTGTTGCAAAATCAGTTCGTCGGAAATCGGGATTTGGAGCTTCACTAGACACCAGTTCACTTTTAATGATATCTGGGAAATATTGTACCCAACGGGGGTAATCTGTGAGTTGTTGCCATGCGTGCGATCGCGTGATTGGTAAGTACATCCAAGCTGTCACTGCACCACCCCATGCTGTATGCGATCGCGTTTCTAAAATCACTTCTCCTTGCATGACTTTAGCTTGTTGTTCTGGACTCCATACCATATTTGAACCTGGAATTAACGAGTCTGAGCTATAAAATGCAGACATCATAATTTCCGCTACTCCTCATCACTGCTGCTGTTTTTGGAATTAAAATTCAATGCGAATCGAGTTTAACTCACTAATTGTAGTTCCAGTACAATATCTAAATTGTCCGGAAATTGTTGCTTCTTGGGTGATTATTCCCAAAAAATTCATCAAAAGTATGTCTTTTTTATAGCTTGATTTTGGCTTCTGTAAATATACTAGGTGGTTTCTGCAAACAAAAAACATCAAATTTACACTATTGTTAAACCTATTCTCAAAATTGTACCAGCCGTTTAAGTGTTTACTCTAAGTTTCCCATTCATCCACGTAGATAAGGCTTTTGCGAATGACAAGTTGAAAATATTACTACTACAAAATTGACCCATAATGATAGTTTATGCAAAAATATACCAACCAGTTATAGTCAGAAATCATACTTCTATCTGATTTTTGACCGCTTCATCGTATCTTTACCCTTTTGGTAATACTTTGACAAATCAAAAAAGATGAATCAGGAAACAAGTCTCAAAATTTGGTATTGGTGGAAATCGATTCCGAGTCATACTGGAACTAAGATAGGTATTGTGGAATAAACTTAAAGTGGAGAGGTAAATACTATGTCCCAATATTCAAAACTAAACCGTATATTTACTCAGGTTTTTGGCATGTTTTTTGGTGTTGCGATCGCAGTTTGGGTACTGCGAGGGTTTGGTATCCCAATTTTGACGGCAATTCCAGGGGGAGTCATTTGGCTGTTGCTGCTGCTCGCAATCGGAATGGGTATTATGGCTTATGTGCAGAAAACTTGGTGGCGTTTTTAGCTCCCTATCCCTGACTTGATTACTGAAGTTGGGGATATGAAGCTCGAAGTCATCCTCTAACAGGATTTGGGATTGACTCCACGGATAAATCCGAGGGTTTGTAGCATCAAGGAATTATTGGTCAGGGTTTGCCTGAATATTTACATGGTTTAAAGAAGGCTTAGTTGCTGCTACAATAGGAGGTTATAATTCCAACAATTTTTTATTTATTCTGTTTAAACTTCCAAAGTTATCCTGACGAAACTACCAGAAGTGCATCTACCCATAGGTATATTTTAAATTATTAAATATAATCTCAAGATAAAATTATGGCTCTTCCGTAGATGTTATGCTGAAATTTAAACAATAATTTGTAATTAGCCTTTAATAGCAAGACTTTTGGGGATTTTCATCCTTGATTTGATTCCAAAGGCTCAAAATCCAAGTTTAAAAGCTATCTTTATTACCCAGTAAGGAATTTGAGCTATTTTATCAGCGTTTTTAGCATAACAAGTAATGAAGAACCAAAATTATCAAGTTAAAGAACAATGGATAGAGAAAATCAAAAAATTTTACTGGTTGATGATCGACAAACAGATTTAGATTTTCTATCCGATATTCTCATCGATAAAGGCTATGTTGTCGAAAAGATTGATTCTGGGGAAAAAATAATGGTAACAACCCTTAATTTTCTTCCCGATTTAATTCTACTTGATATTAGAATGTCTAAGATTGATGGCTTTGAAGCATGTAAATACTTAAAAGCTAATCCTAATACCCAACATATTCCAATTATTTTTTTGAGTGCAGCAAGTGAAGCTGAGGATAAAATTACTGCGTTTAAAATTGGTGGTTGTGACTATATTACCAAACCCTTTCAACCCGAAGAAGTTTTAGTTAGGGTTGCCAATCAACTGCAAATTCAAAAATTGCAGAATCAATTGCGATTAAAAAATCAAAAATTAAATATTGAACTGGAAAATAAACAGTATTTAGCTGTGGAGTTGCAAAACCGCAATCAACAAATTGAATTGATTTTAAAAACAGCGCAAGTCGGAATATCACTGATAGATGAGCGCGGATATTTTGTAGAGACAAATCCTGCTTACTGTCAAATGTTTGGACTGACAAAAGACGAACTAATTGGACAATTATTTACGATTCATTACGCACATTTGAGTCAAACTGAACAAGCAAATTTAATTGACCAATATCGCGATCGCATTGTTCATAATACTCATCTAACTCACCAAAATATCACCTTCAACCACAAAAACCACTCCCTATTCGCTGGGGAGATGACATTGGGGGTATTTCAGAAGGAGAATGGTGAAAAGTATTCTGTAGTAACGGTTCTAGACAATAGCAAAAAATGCGATCGCGAACGTTATTTAGCTGCATTGGTGGAAATTAAGCGTCGATTATTAGCTTTTGATACCTATGTGGATTGCTACGGAGAAATTATTAAAATCCTGGGAAATGCTTCTCAAGCTAGTCGGGTTTACTTTTTTGAAAATCATCTAGCTACTGATGGTAGTTTGTTGATGAGTCAAAAAGCCGAGTGGTGTGCTGGGGGAATTGAATCTGAATTTAATAATCTGAAATTACAAAATATTTCCTACAGAGATTTTTTCCCTCGCTGGCAAGATGTACTCGCAAAAGGTGAATTTATTAGTGGTATTGTCAAAGATTTTCCCGATTCGGAACGTGAAATTCTCGAACCACAGAATATTCTCTCAATTTTAATTTTACCAATTATTGTTAAGGGTGAATTTACTGGCTTTTTGGGATTTGATAGCTGCGAGGATGTCAGAGTTTGGGAAGATGCAGAAATTGACTTTCTTCAAGCTGCGGCAACTTCCCTTGCTTTAGCACAGGAACGGGAACAAGCTGAAACTGCCCTCCAACGACAATTAGAGCGCAGCTATTTACTGAAAAATACTACTGATAAAATCCGCTCAGAACTTGATACTCAGAAGCTTTTTGCCACAGCCGCAGTGGAAATTGGTCAAGCTTTGAATGTTAGCAGAGTTTTAATTCATAGTTATGAAATTGGTGAAACTCCAAAAATTCCTATTTTAGGAGAATTTTTAGTTTCAGGTTGTGCTTCCCTACTGGATTTTGAAATTCCCATATTAGGAAATACACACTTAAAAAAAGTCCTATCGCAGGATAAAGCAGTAGCATCGGATGATGTATCTCAAGAAGCACTTTTGGAGAACCAGATTGATATTTGCCATCAATTTAATATCAAGTCGATGCTAGCAGTGCGAACATCCTATAAAGGTAATTTGAATGGCTTGATTTGCCTGCATCAGTGCGACAACCAACGCAAGTGGACAGAGGTAGAAATCGAATTGCTCGAATCTATTGCTGCACAATTTGGGATTGCCTTTTCCCAAACAAAGTTGTTGGAGAATGAAAAACAAGTAAATATCCAGCTTCAACAAGAAATTCATATTCGTCATCAAGCTGAAACCGCTTTGCGAGTCAGCGAACAAAAATTGCGTCAAAGTGCCGAAAAATTAAGTCAGCACAACTTAATTCTGACGGAAATCGCCAGTAAACAAGTATTATATCGAGGGGATTTCGATAGTGGATTAAGGGAGATTACGGAAGCAGGAGCTAGATGCGTTGCTGCTGAACGTTCAAATATCTGGCTTTATAGCGATACCCCATCAGGAATCAAATGCCTAGACTTATTTGAATCAAGTATTAATCAGCACAGTAAACCCGATATTCAACTTGCGATCGCAGCATATCCAGATTATTTTCAAGCATTAGATTCGGATCGAGTAATTATCAGCGAAAATCCGCTTACAGATTCCCTCACCAAAACACTTGCAGAATCCTATCTAATTCCCCACAATATTACCGCTCTTTTACACATACCTATACATTTAGGAGGAGTAACAGTTGGGGTATTGTGTTTAGAACAGGTGGGAATTCCCCATCAATGGACATTAGAAGATATTAACTTTGCGCGATCGCTCTCGAATTTGATTTCCCTATCATTAGAAGCACGACGTTCAACCCGTGCGGAAGCAAAACTTGCATCTGCTTTCCGTTCATCCCCCGATCCGATTGCACTAGCTACTTTCCCTGATGTGCGTTATGTCGAAGTTAACGACAATTTCTGTCGAGTTTTTGGGTACAATCGCGAAGAAATTATTAATCGTAGCGCGGTAGAAGTAGAAATTTGGGCAAATATCAATGATTGTACCCATATTTTAGAAATATTGGGGGAATCTCAAGCAATTAGTAATTATGAAGTTGAACTTCGCACCAATTTAGGTGAAATTAAAACAATGCTCTTCAGTGCGGAATTAATCGAGATTGACGCACAAAGGTATTTACTCGGTACAGCTAGGGATATTACCGAACGTAAGCAAGCCGAAAATGAGAGTCGCTTATTACTTCTAACAACCCAAGCAATTAGTCGAGCGGTAAATGTTGATAGTGCCATCTCCCTAGTACTGCGGTTAATTTACCAGACAATTGATTGGGATTTTGCCGAAGCTTGGGTTCCTACCGACTCAGGAGACAATTTAGAATATCGATTGGGATGGTATAGGGAAGATACTAAGCTGAAAGAATTTAGCGATCGCAGTTCCTCCATCACATTTTCCCACGGAATTGGATTACCGGGAAGGGTTTGGCAGAAGAAAAAACCGGAATGGATTGAGGATGTCACCAAAACCAGCGACACTTTATTTTTAAGAAAACAATTTGCTGAAGATGCGGAATTAAAAGCAGGCTTTGCCGTTCCCATCTTGGCAAAAGACAAAGTACTATTTGTCTTGGTATTTTTCAACAGCCTCAAATTACCCGTCGATTGCCGCTTACTGTATTTAGTTAGTACAGTTGCCTCCCAATTAGGTGTATTAATGCAGCGTAAAGAAGCAGAATCTGCCCATCGTCAAAGCGAAGAAAGGTTACAGCTTGCCCTCGTAGCTAGCGATTTGGGAATGTGGGATTGGAGCTTAGAAACTGGTAAAATATATCGTGATTGGCGTTGGAAGCGAATGCTGGGGTATGAAGAAAACGAAATTTCCGATACCCGTCAAGCCTTTCGAGAATTAGTCCATCCCGAAGATTTAGCTGTGATTAATTCAACTTTAGGAAAATATTTACGCGGTGAAAGTCCAATTTACCGGGTTGAATTTCGGATGCGGTCAAAATCGGGAGATTGGAAATGGATTCAATCCTGCGGCAAGGTTTTCGATCTCAATGAACGCAATAAACCCCTACGTTTGACGGGAACCCATCAAGATATTACCGAACGCAAACTTTTAGAACGGGAATTAGCATTAAAAGAGGCTCGTTTGAATGCCTTTTTTAACAATGCTCCCGTCGGTTTGTGCATCCTAGATAAAGAACTACGGTTTGTCCAGGTTAACCAACTGCTAGCGGAAATCAATGGTGTTTCAATTGTAGACCATATCGGGAAAACATTAAATCAAGTTTTATATCAAATTTCCGCTTTCATTGAACCCCTTTATCGACAGGTATTAACTACGGGAGAAGCAATTCTCAACCAAGAATTAAACGCTACATCCCCCAAAGAACCGGGTATTTTGCGAAACTTCCTAGTTTCCTATTTCCCCATACTTGGAGATGATGGGATACCATCCGATGTCGGCTCTGTGCTGGTTGAAATTACTGACCTCAAACGTGCCGAATTAGCCCTGATTGAAAGTGCCGATCGCGAACGAGCAGTAACCCAAGCAATTCAAAGAATGCGGCAAACATTGGACTTAGAAACCATCTTTGCAGCCACAACCCAAGAACTACGGCAAGTATTAGGATGCGATCGCGTAGTAGTTTACCGTTTTAACCCCGACTGGAGTGGTAAATTTGTTGCCGAATCCGTCGGAGATGGTTGGATTTCCCTAATTGAAGCACGCAAACAAAATCCCGATTTAACCGAAGGAGCCTTGGAAGACGAAAGTTGCATTGTTCAAAGAATGAACAGCAAGGCGAACCAAGTTGTTGATACCCACCTCCAAGATACCGAAGGAGGAGCTTACAGTCGTGGAGCTAGCTTTCTTTGCGTTT
Organism: Brunnivagina elsteri CCALA 953; assembly: GCF_002289455.1. Taxonomy (GTDB): domain Bacteria; phylum Cyanobacteriota; class Cyanobacteriia; order Cyanobacteriales; family Nostocaceae; genus Brunnivagina; species Brunnivagina elsteri. The sequence goes on along the minus strand of NZ_NTFS01000254.1, from coordinate 2,427 downwards.
CCGACATCTACGGTGCTGGATTTGAAGATTGTTACATCCAACTCCTCGAAAGCTTCCAAGCAAAAGCATACATTACCGTTCCCATATTTTGCGGTGATAAACTTTGGGGATTACTCGCAAGCTATCAAAATAGCAGTTCCCGACATTGGAAAACAGGAGAAATTAACATTGTCGTCCAAATCGGCAACCAACTTGGTGTCGCACTCCAACAAGCCGAACTACTCGCAGTTAAACAACGTCAATCCCAAGCACTAGAAAAAGCTGCGATCGCGGCAGATGCAGCAAACCGTGCCAAAAGCGAATTCCTCGCGAACATGAGCCATGAGTTACGAACACCACTCAACGCCATCCTGGGATTTACGCAGTTAATGAGCCGGGATATCCTACTAAATAAAGAAAATCAACAAAACCTCACCATTATTAACCGTGCCGGAGAACACCTACTTAACCTGATCAACGACATTCTCGAAATGTCCAAAATCGAAGCCGGGAGAAGTTCTCTTAACCTCAGTAACTTTGATTTAATCAAACTACTAGAAAACCTCAAAGAAATGTTACAATATCGTGCCACAGCCAAAGATTTGGTACTGGTATTTGAATATGCAATTAACATTCCTCAGTACATCCAAGCTGATGCTAGTAAGTTGCGTCAAGTTTTACTTAACCTCTTAGGTAATGCGATTAAATTTACCAAAGTAGGTAGGGTGGTGTTACAGGTCTCTCTAGATGTAGTTGAGTTTACAGGTATTAAATATCTCAATTTTGAGGTCATAGATACGGGTTCCGGGATTGCAGCAGAAGAAATCAAATTACTTTTTGAAGCATTTGGGCAAACGGAAACGGGTAGAAATTCCCAACAAGGAACTGGTTTAGGACTAGCAATCAGTCGCAAATACATTCAGTTAATGGGTGGTAATATTTCCGTTAGCAGTACGGTGAATGTGGGTAGTAGATTCGCTTTTAATATTCAGATTGAGATGATTTCTGAAAAAGATATTTCTTCCACATCCAAACAAAAGCAAATAATTGGTTTAGCACCAGAACAATTAACCTATCGAATTTTAGTTGTTGATGATGCCGAGGATAGTCGAAATTTTTTAGTTAAATTACTTGGTTCAATTGGTTTTGCGGTCAAAGAAGCGACTAATGGGAATGAAGCTATTTCTGTATGGTCTTATTGGCAACCACACATGATATTAATGGATATGCGAATGCCAATTATGGATGGATATGAAGCAACAAAGGAAATTAAAAGACGTGAACACCAGCAGGGAGAAATACCTTGTCCATCAACGGAAACAGTAATTATAGCTCTCACCGCAAATGCATTTATAGAACAGCGTCAAGCTATTATTGAGTTAGGATGTGACGATTTTATTAACAAACCATTTCGCGATGATTTTCTCCTCGAAAAAATTCAGCAATATCTCAAAGTTGAATATATCTATCAAGAAGTAAATAATTCAACAGTTGATGATATTCACAATCAAAATCAACCGATTTTATCTGATATTGAACTTATTAAAATGCTTTCTCAATTTTCTGGGGAATGGTTAGAAAAATTACATAATTTTGCTGCTAGCTGTAGCGATGATTTGATAATTGATTTCCTCGAACAAATACCATCAGAAAGCGGATTACTCAAAGATTCTTTACATGAGTTAGCTCACAATTTCCAGTTTGAGAAAATTATGGAATTAACAAGTATTGTCCTGAATCAGGAGTCAACTACCTACACTAACTCGGATTACCCAGTATAGTGCAGGCTTGCAAAATACTTAGTTTACTAAGTTCACGGTATGCAACGTTCATAGTTGGTTAGGGCGTTAACTGAACCGTATTGGTGTATAGTCGATGATTTAGGAAAATTGGTAAAAAATATTCTCCTTTCCCTAACTGCATAAGTCATAAATGCTAACATTTATATACTTGATACCAGGATATAAAAAGGAGTGTCAATGTCAGCAGAAGACATTATGAAGGGTGCTTTATCTAGATATTGGAAAATCTGCCGCATTAGCTCAACACAAGTTCGTGCAGTATCCCCTGCCAACTATCGTAGTGGATATGAATATTTTCCAATCCTGACTGCACAATCGTTTGTGCAAGAAACAATCATTTCCCACTCTGAGGATGTGCAAACTGGACTTTTATCATATTTTCATGGCAAAAATCCGACTGTCACTCCTGAAAGTCGTGCTGATGCTGGATTGTGTTTGCGGTGTTACGTGTCCGAACCTATCCTGAAAGCATGTAAAAAAATTGACAATCTATTTGCTGGTAATAAAAGTTTTACATATGAAGATTTATTGGGATTTGTTTTAAATGATGACGGTCAAAAATTGGTAATTTTGGATAGCGATCGCAAAACTCAACTTGTCCTTAATCGCGATGGTCAAGCAAAGCCAACACCTTATCAGTATTTTA
>NZ_NTFS01000253.1 GCF_002289455.1 Brunnivagina elsteri CCALA 953 | reverse complement strand
GCGTTCGCGTTTAATTTCCCTTTACTTTCTCATGATTTATTTATCTTTCTTGGAAGAATAAAAACTGGGATGTACCCATTAAGTTCAGCGCTGTTAAGGTTGGCACTATTAAGATTTGCATTACTAAAATTAATACCATTTAGCTGTACTTTTTCTAATTCTATTTGACTTAAATCTGTATTGGATAAATCAATTCCTTGTAGTGAAATTTTGTATTTTTTTAAAGTTTTAAGTGCTTCAATTCTTGCATAACTTACTCTTACTCCCGAAGCACTATCAATTACTTGCCATGTTTGATAAATTATTCTTTGCCTGCGTTCTCTACTTTCTAATATATATATAGATGCTCCTGTCAAAATACTGAAACATTCAATATTACTTGGAGTAACGACAGAGAGAATTTGTCTGAAAATGCATTTTTGAATTGGCTCTAGAGAATAACATATTTCTTGATTCTGGGACCATTTTTCTACCAAATAAGTTGCTAAAATAGCTATGCAAGCAATTCCAAGTGAAACCAAAACTCTAAACCATATTTTATCCAAATATTTTTGAATAAGATTAATGACTTCATTTATGGTATTTAATTTTGCTTTTATTTGTTTATTTTTACGCTTATTATTCAGCATTTAAACCCACATTCCGCACTTCAGAATGTAGCATAAATATTACACAATTTTTCTCTGATACGAGTAAATAAAAACACTAACTCAATTTGCGTGTTACGCGACTCCGGGTGCTTCGCACCCGGAGAGCCATTGCGATCGCATGAGGAATTAACGGTTACGTTAGCATTAAAGCGAGACAGAAAATTTAAACATAAGTATTAATAAATAAACCTTGCGAAGTAAAGAGCAGGTTGCATAGCTTATAAATACTTAGTTCCAGACTTTTTACAAAACTAAACGACATTGTTTTATCGTGATTTCCTTAGCACGATACCAAAAGTGAGACAATCAAAAAAACTCCAAATATTTTAGAGGTAAAATGTCTCCAACATCAAAAGCAGAAATTAAAAATATTGATCATCTAGGAATAGTAGCTGGGCTGATTGATGAAATAGGAATAGTTGAAACAATAAATTCCAAATTAGGAATAGACCCTCGTGAGAAAATTTCAGCGAGAATATTAGTAAAAGCGATTATAATTAATGGCTTAGGATTTGTATCAAGACCTTTATATTTATTTAGCCAATTTTTTGAAGATAAAGGAATCGAAATATTATTGGGAGAAGGTGTAAAAAGTGATTATATAAATGACGATAAAATTGGAAGAGTTATGGATAAATTATATAAATATGGATTGAATAACCTATTTATAGAAATTGTCTTATCAGTAATTAAAAAATTTAATATAGATACAAAATATTCACATTTAGATGCCACATCATTTCATCTACATGGAGAATATAAAACTGATAAAAATAAAGATAAAGAAGAAAAAATAATTAAAGAAAGACCAATAATTATAACCAAAGGATATTCTCGTGACCATAGGCCAGATTTAAAACAAGTTGTTTTAGATTTAATAACGAGTAGTGATGGAGATATACCATTATTAATGAGAGCTGGAGATGGTAATGAAGCAGATAAAGCCGTATTTGGGAAAATATTAGTAGAGTTTAAAAAACAAATAGTTTTTGATAGTATTATGGTCTGCGATAGCGCATTATATAGTCAAGAAAACCTCAAGTTAATTGAACATTTAAAATGGATAAGTCGGGTACCAATGACAATTAAGAAAGCACAAGAATTAGTTGAGTCTGTAGAGATAGAAGAGATAAGTGCAGAAGAAAGAGAGAAAAGAGCATCTCAAAATTTAGATGGATATAAGTGGAAAGAAGAAATAGTAAATTATGGTGGAATTAAACAAGTTTGGCTAATAGTAGAAAGTCAAAAAAGAAAAGATAGTGATTTAGAAAAGTTAGATAAAAAACTAAAAAAAGAAAAAGATAAAGTTGAAAAACTACTCAAAGAATTAAAAAAAGAAGATTTTGAAACTCCAGAGCAAGCTAGATATAAACTAAAAGGAATCAACAAAAAATTGAAACTATTTGAAATTAAAGAAGTTAAACTTATTGAAAGTATATCCAAAGATAAAAAGATTATTTATAAAATGGAAGGAGTAGGTTATGAAAAACCAGAAGAGATAGAAATACAAAGAAAAGAAGCTGGAAGATTTATTTTAGCAACTAATTTAGTTGATGAGAATAAGTTAGAGCCAGAAGAAATTATTACAACTTATAAAAATCAACAGTCTTGTGAAATAGGATTTAGATTTTTAAAAGGCCCCTTATTTTTTGCTGATAGCTTCTTTGTAGAAAACCCTGAACGAATCGAGACAATGTTATTTTTAATGTCTTTGTGCTTGTTAGTCTATAATCTTGGTCAAAGAGAACTGAGAAATAGCTTAAAAAGAATCAAAATCGGAATCAAAAATCAACTAGGAAAATTAACGATTTGTCCGACATTAAGATGGGTATTTCAATGTTTTCAAGGAATTCATCTTTTGACTTTAAATGGGATTAATCAAATTATTAATTTAACATCAGAACGCCATTTTATTTTGAATTGTCTGCCATCATCTTGTCAAAAATATTATCTGCTTTCTTAATCTAAACAACATGTGGAGAGTGAATAAAAATTTATCACTATACGAAGGAATAGTAATTTTTCTTCCAATTTATAGTGCCTATATAACCTATTTTATCAATCACATATTTGATGTTTTATGATTTTTCTTCATGACGTGGATTAGTTCACTGTTTTTTCTTAATTATCCTGATTTTTTTGCTTTTTTCTTGATTATAATCTCCTTATACTTCAAGTTGAAGTGCGGAATGTGGGTTTAAAGATTTCAACCCTTGAAGTATTTGGGCTTATATCTCAAAATAAAACCACCGAAATTTATATATTTCAAGTAACTATTTATACAATTAATTGCTAAAGTCTTGGCAAACATTTCAAATGCGATACCACAAAGTGGTCGTCAAGGGCGTTGTTATTCCAAACTCCTGCCAAAACTAAAACCCCAACATTAAGTCGGGGTTTTATTATCAAACATATAATTAATATCTGTTTTCAAATATCTATATTTTTTAGCAACCGCCAGAAAAAGCGCACATACCCAAAGCTTCCCAAGTCCGTTCTCCAACGATTCCATCTACGGCAAATGTGGGGTCGTGGTCGTTGCCTCTTGCTTGGAACTCTTTAACTGCATCTTCTGTTTTTTTACCAAACAAACCATCGGCTTTTAACGAACTAAAACCATATTTTTGTAAGCTTTTTTGTAATCTCTTGACCGATTCTGAAGCAGTTTTTGACGGTCATCGCGACGCAAGACGGGCATTGTTTCGCAAGCGGGGAGTTGTTGTTGCTGGTTTAATGTTTGCATTGTGGTAATAAACCTATGTTGTAGTGTAATTTACTGACATACTTGGATTCACAAGTGTTTTGCCGGATTCCAGAATTTCCTCAAAAATACTTGAAAAAGCTTTGAATTGAAACATTATTAGTGTTTTTGTATTACTAATGAAATTAGCGCTACTTTAAAAGGACAAATGGACAACGCAAATGCATTCTGAGTAAACGTAACATGCGATGCCCCTATGTCTAGCATTTTGTGCGATCGCATCAGCGAACCATAAGTTTATCGTACCCAAACACTAGGCTGTGTATTCTGATAGAATTTACCCATTTTTTATTCATACACTTTTGGCATTCATGTAAACGTAAAGTCTATGTCACATCAGCTTTTGAGCCAACAGTTGCCACATATTTAGCGTGAATTTTTACCCCCTCAAAAGGCACAAAATACACAGCCTACCCAAACACCCATTATTATTTACCATCTACAGCGCCTAAAGCCTTGAGTGTGGCGATTGCTGTTTCACTTAAACCTTTAATACCCTCAATCTTCATTCCTTCGTATGGTTTATCGTGTTTGAGAGTTTTCACGCAATTACCCGTACTAGAATCCCAAAGCTTGATAGTTGTGTCTCCACTCCCAGTAGCGAGGGTTTTACCATCCGGGCTAAATGCGACCGATTCAATGTAACGAGTATGTCCATGCAAAGTTCTTAAACATTTGCCACTATAAACATCCCATAACCTCAAAGTATGGTCATCACCTGCGCTGGCAAGGATTTTTCCGTCTGGGCTAAATTTAACGGAGTTGATCCAACTTGTGTGCCCCTGCAAAATTTTAATACATTGGGCATCGTTAATATCCCATAACTTTATAAGTCCGTGCCCACTCGTACTAGCAAGAGTCAAACCATCGGGGCTAAACACAACGGAATTTACCCAGCTAGTGTGCCCCTTACATACTAAGCGTTCGCTGCCACTTGCCGCATCCCACAAACGAATTTCATGCTGGCTATCGCCCGTTGCCAAAAGCTTGCCATCCGGGCTAAAAGCTACTGACGAAACTTTTCCAGATATTTTAGTAAAAATGCAATCAGTCAAATCAGCAAAAGCGAAATTGATATTACGCAGACTTGCATTAGACAAATCGGCATTAATAATTACAGTTTGAGAAAAATCTTTATCTTCGAGGGCAGCCTTATCAAGTTTGACTAACAATGTTGCAGCATTTCCTCCTATATAACCAACTTCTTCTTTGGTTTTATCTCGTGTTGCTTGCAGAATTTTGACAATCGACTCTTTTTCTCGATCGCCCATAGGCAAGTCACCCGTTACCAACATTGGCATCAGTAAATCTATCGCCGCTTTTGTTAAGGAGGTCTGTCCAAAAGTTTGTTGTAGATACTCTAATGATTCGCTGGCAAATTCTTTCAATGGTGCGATCGCTAAAATTTCTCCTGCTTTATTTACTTTGCGTTGAAAATAGGATGACCAAGTGTATTTTTCGGGTGCGATGGTTTTATCGAGGCAATTCTGTGCCTGTGCTTGTGCTAATTCTGTGAAATCTGGTGCTAAAACTCCCAACTCAGCAGCAAATTTGTAGGCAACAAAAAACTCTAATAGGGATTTGTGGGCTGGGGTGTAATCTCCATCGGCATTACGAATCAGCATTGTCTGCCCCAACATATCATTTTTCCAATGGTCTAAATCTTTCTCCTCCCGTACCACCGCACCAAATAAACGACGAACTCTGTCGGGGAATAGGCGATAATTGAGACTTAATTGATTGGTAGACAACATCTCCCAGGAAAGTTCGCACAAAAAGTAGAGTTTATCTGCCAGAGAAGTAAAAGTACGTTCTGCCGTAATATCGCGTTCCATTTTCCGACGTACTGCATACAGATATACCCGCGACATATCCACAGGTTTTCCCTCCTCAATATCCGGCAATGCTTCTAAAATTAACTCGGTCATCACCGGACGACCAGCTAAGTCTAACAATTGGGGATTGCCCATAACCCGTTCCACCGTAGCAGGGGTTGCTTGAAACGATAAAACTTGCCGAATTTGCTCGTCGCCAAATTTTTCTAATTCCAGCACCTCAAATTGGGGAGTTTCCCCGGTTAAATTGGTAATTGATGCTTGCAATTTGGCGCTTAATAAGGCACGTCCTTCAATTGCCTCTGGAAAATGCTCCGTGCGGCAAGTTAAAATCACTTTTGCACCGGGAAGCAAAACTTTAGCTAATTCCCAAAAATTGCTAACCATCGCTTGACGGTCTACCCTTGCAGCCATCTCATCGAAGCCATCGAATATTAGCAGTAGCTTACCCATGCGATTGAGTTGCTCGAATGCCGAATATCCGGGGATGGGGATTTCGTACTTTCTAAAGAAAAATTCCGAAAACAAGGATTCCACACTAACTGCTTTTGCGTAATCCCGTAGTGAAATCACCAAGGGTAAGCGCGGACGTTCGATTCCCCGTTTTTGGCAATCGCGATACTTTTGCAGAGCAACCCAGGCATAATGTAAAGCAAACCAAGTCTTGCCCGTACCAAATTCTCCCAAAATCGAAATATGTTCTTTAGCAGGGTCTGAGAGCCAACGGTCAATATAGCTACCTATATCACTATAACGACTGACTGCGATCGCCCGTTTGGTCGCGGGGTGTATTTCTTCTTTGGTGCAGGAAAGGGGAACGTATTTTTTATTAATCCCACGTTTGACTACCTCTGCTTCCAACCAATCAAGATAACCGCTAAAGTCTGCGTCTTGGTCGATGAGTTCATCGAAGGTATAACAACTGAGATGGCGATTTTCCGATTTTTCGACTTCATTGCGTGCTGCTTGGGAAATGCGACGAGCAGTAACTAACCAACCTTCATCCGTGTGGTTTTTCTCTACCGATGAACTTAAAGCCATCAAACTATTGATATTGGCTTCACCCACCATACCCCTAATTAAAACGCGATCGTAACGATTTCGACGGACTGGTATATTAATAATCCATTCAAAATAATTGTTTTCCCAAATTTCATATTTCTCAAAACGGTAGCCTAAAGTTTCAAACCAACCGCGCATTTCCTGAGATAAACCAAACGCGCTACTTTTTTTAGAGGCTAATGTTTCTGCTAGTGGTAATGCTAGGTAATTCTGCTGTACCAATCGTGCCATTTCGGTACGAATCCCTTCCAAGGTTGGCAGTCGCTCTAAGCGTTCTAGAAGAATTTCGACCCTTTTATGTATGGATTCTATTTTCTGTTGTGTGAGGACTTCCTTGGGTGTGCGAGAACGTTTGACAACTTCAATAAAGATTGCTGAGAAAGCGATTAGTTCCCGTCTGGGTTCAATTTCCAGTTGTCGGATTTCATTGCCAAAGTCATTTTCAATTAGCTCGTTGCTGACTTTTTCTAAAATAGAGAAGTTATTTTGTTCAAATGTTTTCCGAAAAGCATTTTGGATTTTTTTAAGCCTAAATAAATTGAGAATTGCCTTGGGTTTGCCTATTCCATACTCTACCAATGCATAAGCATAAACACCCTCAAAGTCTTCAGGCGGATGCTCTGGGTCTAAATCGAATTGTTTTAAAATTTTAATTACAACTTCATTACGCTCTAGCTTATTTTTTATAAATGAAACAGTAATCTCCGCTATCTTATCAATTAATGATTTAAGTACCATTATATTTTGTCTTTTTATTGCATCGTGAATTCAGGTATATATACCCTCATTCAATACTGTCTAAGATTTTTGATAAAGATAAAAGATACTTTAAATACAATTAAAGGAATGTATACGAAGAAAAGGTTAAGAATATACTTTCAAATGCATTAAAAGTTTTTAAATGCTACCTTCCGGGAAGTCGCTCTGCGTCTACCTTCGACCCTGCGGGAAGCCGCTTTGCGTCTACAGCATGACAAAAGTTTATATTTTATCCATTTTGAGTATATCCCTCTTCTGTCACTTTCCGGTTTTTCCTATTATTAGTACTTTCTGAACAGAAGGTAGACTAGGCAATACAGCGTTTTATCTTCTAATTTTGGTCATTTCTATGCTTTCATAAATTTCTATGAAGAAAAAAGCCTGCAATCGCTTACTGTATAAGAACTCTAGAATTCAGAAATGATAAAACTTTTCGGAGAGTGACAGAATAGGGATATAAGGGTTTTTTGGGAAGTGCGTTAGCGTACTGCTTCGCAGAAGCTAGCTACGGTGAAACCGTTCCCGTAGGGTAGCTATCCGTAGGAATCGCTTTTGTTGGGTTTGTAAGGAGATGCGATCGCCTCATAAATTCGTAGATTCAGCTACCAGCGCTCTAACATCAAGCCATCAACATAGTCAAAATCTGTATCATCTGTCACTAATATCCAACCCTGCTCTAAACATTGTGCTGCAATCCAAACATCATTCATTGGAATTGGTCGTCCCTTGCGTTTCAAAGCCAGTCGGGTTTGAGCATAGACTGCTGCTGTTTCTGGGCTTAATGGTAAAACTACGCAAGCCTCAATAAACTCCAGATAACGAGGTAAATTTTGCAATGGACGAGTAGAGTTTTCCGCGCCAAAAAGCAACTCCCCCACTACGATTGTAGACAGAAATATCTTTGGTAATGCAAGCACCCGTGAAACGATTGCTGTGTCACCATTCAAAAAACGTACAGCCACAGAAGTATCAAGAGCAATCTCACCACTCATTTACATCTACCTGCCGACATTCTGTTGCGACCGCCCGTTTTAATTCTTCCGCTTCGGCATCACTTAAAATGCCTGCAAATTTTGCCAGGGGATGGGTTTTGCCTGTTGCTTTTAGCCTATGAAAAAAATCTAGTACTGACTCGACTACATCATCGGGAGCTTGTTCGAGTTCCTGGATCAATTCTTCACGATTTGTCATGCATTCAGTTGTTCTTGGCTAGTTATTACTATTTCCAGTATATCCAATTCATACGATCGCTTTTATTGTGGTTTACGGGGAAGTGCGATCGCGTACTGCTTTGCAGAAGCTAGCTACGGTGAAACCGTTCCCGTAGGGTAGCTATCCGTAGGAATCGCGCTCTCCAGGTTCGCAGCCTCAAATCCTTGTTCCATAAGCTTTATAGCTAATTTTAATGGTTCCAGGTTCGCACTGTTAAAAGCGATCGCATTTGTAGAAAAAAGGGTTTAATATGATATGGGAACTTGCATCCTGACAATAAAACTACACTCAGTAAATCACAAAGTTTCTTTCAATAAACTGGAGTTTAGACTAACGCATGACAAAACGGTGCAGCAGAAAGAATCTAATGCACATCAGTATACAAATTGAAAAATTCAACTATTTAAGCTGGCTGAGGTTGCTTTTTAGTGCGAGTTGTAGTTCGTTTTTTGACTACAGGGTAGTTAATTCTACGCTTACGTGTTTGTTCTGGTTTCCAGCCTGGGGATTTTCCACGTAGTTTTGGAGGTTTTGCAGGTGTGTGAATCACCGCTAAAATTGCACCAATTGATTGTGCAACCCTTCCCGGAGTTAACTTTGGGGCTGTTTTTTGCCAAGGCAAAGGGTTATCTTTAACAATATCTCGTGCTAGCCACAACTGCCAAGTGATTAGTGGCATTAGGTCACTCCATCTGTCAGATTGTTCTGGTGTTGAGAGTTTTGGTAGTGTCCAATGTAGTCTTTGTTTGGCAAAACGATACCAATGGTCAACACCGAACCGACGCAAGTAATATTGGAATATCTCGGTACAAGAGGGCATTGATTTTCCAATAAAAGCTAACCACATCGGTTTTGCTATTCGTTTACTACCATCGGGTTTCAAGCGTTCGACTAATATCACCGACATTGGGTGTAGTGGAGATTTGCGTAGGTGCAGCTCATACCACAAGCGGATTTTTAATCTTCCTAGTTTCTCATCTTCTAATTCTATTGTTTGGGCGGGTTCGTCCCAAGTTGATTCATCTAGAAGCTTAAATTTACGACCATGAATTCGCCGTCTGCCTCTGCCACTGTATTCTGGTGGTGCAGTCCACAAACATAAATTTGACCGTAAACGTATTATTTTATCAACTTCTATATCCGCTGTTTGAGTGATGAACGGCGCACATCCATGCGAATGTGCCGGGACAGAATCCTCTGTCCGGCAACTTCGCTACTCAATATCCCAGCATGAAATTGCTCTAGATGGTAATTGTGGGCATACTTTTTTGAGTTGCCATACTGCTTTCTGGATTGGTGTTTCCCAACTAGTTATTCTCTCATGTCTTAACGGCAATGCCCAACTGCCTTCTGCTTCTGGGATTAAAGCTAGCGTACTATACCCA
>NZ_NTFS01000252.1 GCF_002289455.1 Brunnivagina elsteri CCALA 953 | reverse complement strand
GCATAGTGCGATCGCCCCTGACACCCAAATTATAAACCACATGACCGGGACTATCCGGCAACATCCACAGACGACGTAATCTTTCTACCCAGCCACCACCATCTGGGTCTCCAAAGCCATATATTAAGCTATCTCCTAGTGCGACAATCTTTTTTGGTTGAGTTTGCGTTGGTGTCGAGCGAAGGGATAGTTGCATCGAGGAAGTTGTTAAAACAGTTTGCATATTAATATAGGTTATCTTGTTATCTCTTCACGATTCTATACATTTGTACACCATTAGTCGAAATTTTTTGAAAAAGAAGCTTTTATTAGCCTCTGCTGTAACCGTTTAACCAAGCTCGCGGAATTCCCCATCCGTCTATACGGTGAGGATGGATAGCAACGGTGCGATCGCATTAATATTATTGCCACAGATAATATTCGCAGTCATGTACGGATGGATACATTTGGGCATTGGGCATTGGAAATTAATAGACATCTGGTGGAAAAGACGTAGAGACGTAGCATTGCTACGCGAATGTGCCGGGACAGAATATTCTCGAAATCTTGCCACCAGGGAGTATCCCCGTGGCAAAGTTTCGCGGCAACTTCGCAGTCTGTACAAGGGTTCTGGGAGAAACATAATTAAATTCGGTCGATGTCCATTGTAGGGGTAGGGTCTCCCTACCCTCCGCGTGATAGTGTTGTTAAGTATACGAGAAAGAAGATTTTATTTTCTGGAAGTCCCTTAAGATGGAGACTTATTTAATACCCATTTCAACCATTGTCCAAGAGAAGTAACAGCATTTAACCGCTGTACTCCTGGTGCGCGAGATTTTGCAAGTGTGTCAACTGCCGTCAAAGCAGCATATTGCAAACCCAAAAAACTATCCACAGCAGCGTATGGACCACCTAAAGTAATGGCTCCAGCAGCGTGCATTTTACCTTTCTCGTTTTGCATTTCGACTAGTTCAAAATTATTAGCAACTGCAAAACGTCCCAAACTATTTAATGGCAAATGGTAATGCTTAACTAAATCATCAAGTAATGGGCTGGCTTCGACTTTAGCATCAAGTCCGGTTGCATCAATAATAAAATCAGCATCCAAAGTTATTTGCCCAAAGTTTTTTTCTTGAATGTGGGTTACTGTCCGTCCTTGGGAATCCCGTTCGACGTTTTTGACTTCACCAAATTGAATATTATACCAGCCTTCATTTATACCTTGTTCAGTGATGCGCTGCCAATCTCCACGGTCTGCGGTGGTTGTACCTCCCCAGTCAGCGAGTAGGGTTTTGCGTTGTTCGGGGCTGGCTTTTTCCAGCATAACGCGCAGTTCCCCACTCCAGCAGGCTTTAGGCCAGTTAAATGGTTGAAATTCGTAATGATTTTTGACAAGACGCTGGGATTTACCGAATTTGTTGCCCATTGGTTTAGGCGATCGCATCAAATGTAGTACGCTGATATTAGGATTCTTTTTCCTGGTTTCGTAAATTCGCTGCATTACCCTCGATGCCACAATCCCCCGTCCCCGAATTAATACTTTACCTCCCTGACGTTCCAGTTGTTCATAAACGTGGTTGTGTTCTTCATAAGCATTCACAACCGATTTAAAATCCTGATATTTTTCGCGATATGCTTGCAAGTCAGGCAAAAATTGAATAGCTGGATAACCAGTTGCTAAATGCAGATATCGCACCACTAAAAATGCATGGTTGCCTGGTGCGCGAGAATAGGCAACACAATAGCGACCATCATCTGTCTTCCGAATACCTCGTACCCTTCCATAACGATAAATTTTATCCCAACCAATACGTCTAGCTTCCCGATCGATTGAGTCAAAGACATTCGCTGCGCGTGGTGTATAGGTTTCAGCATAAGTAGGCTCGGCAAATACTTGCCACAGATATTGAAAAGATTGGTTAAACTTAATTTTAGTAATATCATGCCAAGCTTCGCGCCATGCGTAACTTGGATATCCCCAAATATTATCGGGGCAAGAGTCGGAATTCGATCGCAAACGTTCGTGTAAAGGAATTTGCGAATTTAAACATAGACGTTTGTAACGTGCATAGGGTTCTTTCTCTAAACCCAAAGCAATAATTTTCTCGCTTTTAACACCGCAAATTCGTAATAGGTCAACCCAGATAAAACTACCCAATCCAGCACCGACAGCCAGAAAATCGTACTCATCAACAGGTAAACCCGTTGCGTGGATTGCTTGTACAGGAATGCGTTCTTCCCTAAATATTGGTGGTGGAAAGTTGCTACCGAGTGGTGTCGCTTGTTGAGGCGATCGCCAATTTGGGTCTGGGAGGTTAGTATTTGGATTAAACTCAATTCTGGAATTTTGATTAATTTGATTGGCATTGACTGCGGGTGAATTACCAACAAAAGTTATCGTAATTGCGTATGGTCCAATTTGCAACGTATCACCATTTGCGATCGCACTTCGATTTTGACGTTGACCATTGACATAAATGCCATTAACACTAACTTGATCTGTGGCGATTAGCTGGTCTTGTTCCCATTCCAACAAAGCATGATAGCGTGAAATTTCGTTACTATTAAGTATCATCCGCGCAACACGCTGTCCATTGTGTTCTGCTGGCATTCGCGCAAATTCCCGACCAAAAGTAATCGGTGGACGCAAACGCGGTTCGCGTCGTTCCCCAGTTGCTGGGTCTTCCCAGGTTAGTTGAATTTCTGAGTTATTATTCATTTTCCCCTCTTACCTTCCCCTCTTACCTCTCACAGCAGTTGCTATACAGAAAATATCAAACAAATACTCTGCGTAACTTTGCGCTTACCTACCCTACGGGTAGGCACGGAGTGACTTCCGAAGGTAGCCGCAAAGCTTCTAACGCGAAACTTTGCGTTTAAAAGCTAAATTTCAAATCGTTTTGAGCCATTTGGTGTGACCATTTTAATGTTGGTTTGGTGTCACCAAAACACTCGCAGCAGCAGCTAGGGATGTCCCGCACCATTGACAACCTATCTCTAAATGTTCAAGTGGAGAAACGCGATCGCATCTTGGACATTGTAAACCGTAGTTTGGATTGTGATGGTGATGCTGGTATAATGGTGGTTTAGCGGCAACTGGTATGGATGCAGGTTGGGAACCTAAGTTTACTGGTGGTGGTGACAAAATCGTTGCTTCGATGGTAGATATCCCCGTAACTTGGATTTTGGCTTGTCCGAGCAGAATTAAACTACCTTGATTTAAAGCTTGTTCTCCTCGTGTTAGTCTTTTACCATCGATTACGGGAGGATTTTGTTCCCGTAGATTCCGAATAAAAAATTGTTGTTGCTGGGGATTAAAAAATATTTCTACATGTAAACCTGATACCGTAGCATGACTCAGAACAATATCGCACCTGAGTGGGTCACGACCGATACGAACAGTTCCAGGGTTTTTACTTGGTTGTTGTTCGTATATTGTTTGAGTTTTTTCTTGACCTGCATCGTACCACTTAATAGTTAGTGCGCTCATTGTTTCAGCCCAAAGACTCCTGTGATAACTACTTCAAATCTGCCTTGTGCGATTACTAACACAATTTGTTATAAGTAATCTAAATATTTAGGGAAAAATTAAAAAATTATTAATGGTTAATGGGCATTGGGCATTACAAATTATGAATTATCGATCCGAAGCTAATTTATCTGCAACTCTTGTAGTCTCTGGAAGACGGTATTTAGGAGTACAGTGTAAAACGATCGCGATTGCAGTCTCCAAACTAATTCGATGACCGGAAGAAATGTATACTGGTTTGACCCCTGTTCTCGTTCGTAAAGCTGCACCAACTGTTTCACCTTGATATATTAAAGGTTGCCAATTACCTTTTTCTTCAGATAATGGCTCATGTTTGCCCACAAGTAGAGATTTTGCGACCCCAATTGTCGGCATATCCAACAATACGCCCAAATGAGAGGCAATACCAAATCTTCGCGGATGGGCTATACCTTGACCATCACATAAGATAATATCAGGTGTCATTTCTAGCTTTTCTAAGGCATCCAGAACAGCCGGAATTTCTCTAAACGAAAGGAAACCAGGAATATAAGGAAACGTTGTTGGACGATAGGCAATGCTTGTTTCTAGTACCTCTAAATCTGAGTATCTTAAAACAGCGACTGCTGCTCGACTAACTGTGTTATCTTCCTCAAATCCCATATCTACCCCTGCAACAAACTCAATTTTGTCCTTAAGTTTATCTTCGGTGATTACCTCTTTATTTAACTGTTCCTGAATAGCGATCGCATCGTCTTGTGACAACGACCACTCATGACGTTGATTAATCTTCATGATATTTTTAAGCGTAATGCGATCGCAATCCATTCACAAGAGCTTTTTTTATCCATTATCTCAAATCCTTCTGCTACCAAAGCGGCGACAACAGATTCTTCATAATCTTGATTAAAACCAGACACAATCAACATTCCACCCCAGCGTAAGGCTTGACGATAGTCGGGGGCAAGGGTAGTATGTACTCTTCCTAAAATATTGGCAACAATCAAGTCAAAATTTGCATTCGGGTTAATAGTTGAAATCTCAGCAATATTATCACCACCCATCCAATGTCCGATTTCGCTACCTTTCCCCAAACTTCCCTGGATCACTTTTACTTGCTGTTCAACCTGATTGCGCTTAACTGCATCTTGGGTTGACTCCACGGCAACGCGATCGCTATCCAATGCTAATACTTGTCCACCTAATTTTGCGATCGCAATACTCAAAATACCCGAACCTGAACCCAAGTCGAGTACATTCATATTCGGATTTACATATTTTTCCAGCAAACCCATTGCTAACATTGTGGCTGGATGTAAACCACTCCCAAACGCCAAACTAGTTTTTAATCTCAAGATTATTTCGTCTGCTGTTTCAGATTCGTAAACAGTATTTGGTGACAACACCACAAACCTTTTACCAATACGCACAGGGAAATTATCAATTTCTACGCTCTCTGGTTTCTCGTCAACTACATATGCTTGAATCCCACTTGTCAGTTTTGTTCTTTGCAAAGAGGAAAGTAAGTTATTTACCTGTTGAATACGCTGACTCGCATAAACATCATTGGCTACGTAAAAGTAAATTGTAAATACCCAGTCTTCTTTTGTTTCGCTCGATTTTTTATATGAACCTATTGTAATGTCACTAGTATAGGTTGTCGTAGCTAGCAATGTACAAACCCAATCAACTGCTTCTGTTGTTGTATCAAGACATAATTCCACCCATGACATATTTTTACCCATACCCCAACAGATTTAAATACGGTTTGCAATCGAGTATACCGTAGGGGCAAACAACCGTTTGCCCTCATTTATTTACTGAATTTATTTATTGAATTTATTTATTGAATTTATTTACTGAATTTATATTGCGACTTACCACGCAAAATATTCATGGAATTGTATATTACAGAATAGAGGAAGGACAAACAGCCGTTTGCCCCTACTGGATAAATAAACTTTAACTAGTATGCTATTACGTAAATATACTTGCCATTTATAATTTGAATTTAGTCCTCTTTAAGAGGGCTTTTACTATTAGACAACGGTTTATAACCGTTGGTAGGTTAATTATTCAGTGAAAAAATTATTTTATACGCTTTATTTTACCTTTTGCTCTTCTTACTATTGCTGTGGTGATGGCAATAATTAAAAATCAAAAAGCAAGCTTGTAGCTTGCTTCTTGATTCAAAGACAAATTATTAGTGAGTTGTCTGATGACGCAGTTTAGTAACCACCGCGTCCACCACCACCACCACCGCGTCTGCCGCCGCCGCCGCCACCACCAAAGGAACCGCCTTCAGTTTTAGGTTTCGCTTTGTTGACTTTCAAACTACGACCCATCCATTCAGCACTGTCAAGAGCTTCAATTGCAGCAGTTTCTTCAGCATCGCTGGACATTTCAACGAAGCCAAAACCACGCATTCTGCCTGTTTCTCTATCAACAGGCAGTTGAACGCTCTTTACAGTTCCATATTCTGCAAAGACTTGTCTGAGGTCATCTTCTCTAACCTCATAGGACAAATTACCGATATAAATAGACATAAGTCTCGTCTCCAGTATCAAAAGAGTGTAGAGATTTAGATCCGGAGAGGTCTGTAATGCTAAACATTGAAAAACAAACTACAAGCCGAATTTTATCATCCTCCTGAATTATAACACATGATTCAGAGGATTTGGCAGCAGAATATATCAATCTTTTTTATGGATTGACGAATATAAGTATTCTGATAGTAGATACGGACAGAACTGTGCGAATGAGAACATGTAAACACTGAGATTAAGCATTTAGTCTATATACCGACCTTCATTATAGCTTGTTATTCTTATCATAGAGAGAAAACTTTAGGAAACAGCCGTAAAGCCTTTCCACCACAGCATCTCTGAATACATTGCTAGGAAGTACAAGTAAGCTACGGTTCAAATCATAAATTTTGCGTTTTTCTGCGTTTAAATCAAATATATATAGAGAAAAGTTTTAGTCAGCAGGGGCAAAAAAACGGTAATGATACGCTTAAAATTCTGGCAATGGGTAGTTCTGGCACTTCCACTTACGGTAATTATCAGCTTTCTTTTGATTGCGGCAGGAATGCAAATCCATGAATGGGGACTGAGTTGGATTTGGGCTGTATTTACAATTATATTTGTTGGCTGGCGTTGGCTGGTAGTCAAGTGGACAAAACCAGCTTTAGCTCAGGTTGAGGATGCTGTGGCGGAAGTCAAGCGAGAATTGGAAGCGGCATCTACTGGTACAATTGCTTTAGGTGGAAGCGATCGCACAAGTCGTGCCGAAATTGCTTTACAAGAAATGTTACAACTATCCCAGAATGATGCAGCAATTTGGGAAGATTTACAAACCTTTTGGCAGCGATGTCTAGATTTGGTAACTAGCATTGCCAATATTTACTGCCCCGATATTAAATATCCCCTGCTAAATATCTATGTACCCCAAGCATACGGGTTGATTCGGGGAACAGTTGACGATATGGATAGCTGGATGCAAAAGTTATCTCCGGCATTGAATCAAGTTAGTATTGGTCAAGCATA
This sequence comes from Brunnivagina elsteri CCALA 953, assembly GCF_002289455.1. GTDB lineage: Bacteria > Cyanobacteriota > Cyanobacteriia > Cyanobacteriales > Nostocaceae > Brunnivagina > Brunnivagina elsteri. The sequence goes on along the minus strand of NZ_NTFS01000252.1, from coordinate 2,680 downwards.
CGAAGCATACGAAGTTTACCAAAAGCTGGAACCATCGGCGCGAAAGTTATTAAGAGTATGGAATTTGGCACAATGGTTGTTAAATCCAGCCGCAGCAGTGGCAAAACGTGCGAGTCAACGCTATACAAATCAAGCGAATCAGCAATTATTAGGGAATTTGAATCAGTTGCTGCGGGAAGTTGCTTTGCGAAATTTATGTAAGCAAGCAGTCATGCTTTACGGTAGCGATCGCTTACCCTCATCTTTTGCTATAACGACATCAACATTAGCACCAGTATCAGAAAAAACCCGAACCCTGCGGGAGATTTTGTCTCAAGTAGAACCTGTGGATGCGATCGCACAAAAGCCTGTTAATATTCTTTTGATTGGACGTACTGGTGCGGGTAAAAGTAGTTTAATCAATACTCTATTCCAATCGGAACTTGCCGAAGTTGATGTTTTACCGAGTACCGATAAGATTCAAAGCTATCATTGGCAAACTAGCGATGGAGAATCATTGACGCTTTGGGATACTCCCGGTTACGAGCAAGTTAATCGTGGTGGATTGCGGGATACAGTTTTAGAATACACCAACGAAGCTGATTTAATTTTACTAGTAACACCAGCACTTGACCCTTCCCTACAGATGGATGCGGACTTTTTGCGGGATATTAAAGCCGAAGTTACTGATTTACCAGCGATTACAATCGTCACTCAAGTTGATAAATTACGTCCGATCAGGGAATGGCAACCACCTTATGATTGGCAATGGGGAGATAAACCCAAGGAAGTCTCAATTCGCGAAGCTACCAAATATCGGGTTGAGTTGCTTGGTGATTTTTGCGACTTGATATTACCCATTGTCACAGATGATCCGAAAATAGGACGTGTTGCTTGGGGAATCGATGCTCTATCACTCGCTTTATTAGGAGCAATAAATCCAGCAAAACAACAGCGATTAGCTCGATTTTTACGGGATTTGGATGCTCGTACCCTTGCTGCTGCTAAAATTATCGATCATTACAGCTTCCAAATGACCACAACACAAGGACTAACCGCACTACTAAAAAGTCCAGTACTACAATTTATTTCCACCGTTTCCACAGGTTCCCCAGCTCTTGCATACTTACTTTCCGAAAAAATTCCTGCCGAACAATTACCGATAGTGATTGGTAAATTACAAATGGCATATGAATTATTTTCGTTGTTGAACCCCGAAAGTGAAAATCCCCTCAAATTTGATTTGCGAACACTTTGGTCATTACTTTTAGAGAATAATGGCTCATCGGAGCGTAACGCTTGGGCTTTTGGTCATGCTTTAGTAGAATATTGGACACAAAATTTAACTTTAGAACAATTGCGATCGCGGTTTGAACATTATTTACAACAAGGATAATCCCTCAATGCTGACTCAAAACAATTCTCATTTGCAATCAGTTTTAACTATCGAAACTGACTTCGATTCACGAATGATGCAGAAGTGTTTGCAACTAGCACGTCGAGCATTGGGGAAAACCTCACCGAATCCCCTAGTTGGTGCAATCATCGTTAAAGATGGAGAAATTGTTGGAGAAGGGTTTCATCCCCGTGCAGGAGAACCCCATGCTGAGATTTTCGCATTACGGGCAGCCCTCGAAAATGCACGGGGAGCCACTGCTTACGTCAGTCTAGAACCCTGTAACCACTACGGACGAACTCCACCCTGTACGTCCGCTTTAATTGCCGCAGGAGTGAAAAAAGTGGTTGTGGGTATGGTCGATCCCAATCCCTTGGTTGCTGGGGGAGGAATTACCCGTTTGCGCGATGCTGGAATTGAAGTTGTTGTTGGGGTAGAAGAAACTGCTTGTCGGAAATTAAATGAAGGGTTTATCCATCGCATTCTTTACCAAAAGCCTTTGGGAACCTTAAAATTTGCCATGACCTTAGATGGGAAAATTGCTACAGATACAGGTCATAGTGCTTGGGTAACAAGTCCAGATGCTCGCCAAGTAGTATATCAATTTCGTGTAGCGACTGATGCGGTTGTGGTTGGTGGAAACACTGTCAGGAAAGATAATCCCTATTTAACTAGCCATCAAGAAGGGGCACATAATCCTTTACGAGTAGTCATGAGTCGTAATCTCGATTTACCTACAGACGCTCGTCTCTGGGAAACAGAGACAGCACAGACGTTAGTTTTGACACAAGTAGGAGCAAATCCCCAATTTCAAGCGATGTTGCGAAGTCGAGCGGTAGAAGTAGTTGAGATGGATATATTAACACCGGATCGAGCAATGAATTACTTTTACCAACGGGGTTTTTGTAACGTATTGTGGGAATGCGGAGGTACATTAGCTGCGAGTGCGATCGCATCTGGGGCAATTCAAAAGGTTCTCGCATTTATAGCCCCTAAAATTATAGGTGGTGCTAATGCTCCCACACCCGTAGGAGACTTGGGTTTTACGACTATGACACAGGCTTTATCTTTAGAAAATGTCGAAATTCGCTTAGTTGGTACAGATTGCTTGGTTGAAGGATACTTACCTCAAAAAAGAGATTAAATGGAAATCCAGAATCAAATATACAGAATTATTTAGGCTCTTCCGTAGATGTTATGCTGAAATTTAAACAATAATTTGTAATTAGCCTTTAATAGCAAGACTTTTGGGGATTTTCATCCTTGATTTGATTCCAAAGGCTCAAAATCCAAGTTTAAAAGCTA
>NZ_NTFS01000251.1 GCF_002289455.1 Brunnivagina elsteri CCALA 953 | reverse complement strand
ATCTTATTTATATCATGCAATCTAAAAATGTCATATTAAACCAACTAAGAGCAGCAAAATTTACACAGATTAATTACGGAATACAATAAGTATCTTAAATTCTGAATCTACGAATTAGCAACATATTTAATTCAAAATCAGCTAAAATACCTATATTTTCTGCTTTTGCTTGCAATTATATTGTTGACCATTTTTCAGCTTAATACCGAGTAAATGCTGAGATAAGCAACTCGTCTCAATCTTTTATAAGTAGTTATACATAAAAATAAATAGAATCTCTCACAATATATCCAAAAATACTCATATTGCTACATATACATTCCGAGCAAATACAGATATACTCACATGTATATGATTTTTTAATTGACAATCTTAAGTCAACAAAACTTAAAATATACAAGTTGAAAACATTTAAAAATAATTAACAACACTTATAATGTTTTCTGACAATATCTCCTTAGATATAAATATTAAATACTACCAAATATTGAAACGGAAAAACCGCCACTAATTTAGGGCGGTATAGTTAAGCAATCGGAGGGTATTTACACCTTATCCTGTTCATGAAGCAAATTGCTGTAACAAAGTTTGCACTTAATAGAAATTCTCAGAATTTATGGTTCTTCATTACTTGTTATGCTAAAAACGCTTATGAAATAGCTCAAATTCCTTGCTGGGTATGAAAGATAGCTTTTAGTCTTAGATTTTGAGTCTTTGGAATTAAATCAAGACTAAAACTGTCCAAAAGCCTTGCTATTAAAGGAAAACTTTGAATTTTCGTTTAAAGTTCAGCATAACACCTACGGAAGAGCCGAATTTATTGTCATCGAAATCAGACTAGCCCTTGCCATATGCTTTCATTGGTTCTTTAATAAATCTAATGTAAAGATGTTTAAATGTAGATTTAATCACCCTAGGCATACCAAAATCAATTGGTACGAACTTAGACGGTAAACGCCAATCATCAATTTGTAAAATATCGGGATGTAAGTTGGGAAAATGAATATTTTCTAGCCCATTAACCATTCCCAAGCGCATTGATGCAGCGACAGTTGGGACTTTTTCAGGTGCGACATTGAGAACTTCTACCATAGCTCGATCCAAAGCAAATACATCAGCAGAAGCCGCTAAAATGCTTAGTTGACGAGGTTCTCCATTACTTGGACCATTCCCTTCATGCCCGATAATACCGTCAAGTATGGTTAAATCCGGGCTGATTGACCTTGCAGTTTCAACCAACATATCTCCAAAACGGTTGACATCTTTCCCAGCTTCCATATGCCACCATGCCTTCATTTTGCCAGGAACGCAACCAAAGAGGTTTTTCACTCCCAAAGTCAGCACAAGTTGACAGTGGGATTTTACCTTGGGTAAATTGATGACCACATCAGCTTCCATTGCTTCTTTGCAAAGCAGTAGGTGATTAAATCCTTCATTTACAGTTTTGTAGCGCTTGCCGTGAAATTCGACAATGGGTAGCTGGAGTTGGTCTAAAATGGGTTGATAACCGCTAGCGATCGCAACAGCTTTAGCACTACCAAAAGCTGGACTGTCACCCAAAAAAGGTATACCACCTGCTTCAATCACCATTTCGGCAACAGCATACACCAATTCGGCACGGGTTGTACATTCCTTCCCTGGGCGGGAACCTGTTAACAAATTCGGCTTGAGAAGAACCCTATTTCCTGGTTTGACAAATGCAGTCATTCCAGCAAAAGGTTCGAGAAGGGTTTCTAAGGATTCTCGTAACGCTTCATTTTGGTAGGAAGTTGCACGAATTAAGCTGACGGAGGATGACATTTTTGGTTTTTGGATTTCGGATTTTGGATTTAATTTTTTGGATTTAAGTTTTACGTAGTAGAGACGTTCCGGTGGAACGTCTTTAAAAATATTGTGGATTATGGATTATGGATTATGGATTATGGATTATGGATTATGGATTATGGATTATGGATTATGGATTATGGATTATGGATTAGGCATTGTAACAACCCCTTTCTTCCTAGTCCCTAGTCCTTAGTATTTAATAATGCCAGATTTTTTCTTCTACACAGAGCTTGCCTAATACAGTTTGTTAGCTGTCCATCTACCTTCGATGGGATTAATTTCAAGTTAAGGGAACACCAGGAAATAGATTGTCCTAATATATAAGAGGCAGGGATACCCAGCCCCTACGAATGATACGATTGATAATTATATAATTGGGATATTTTATTTTCTGGAAGTCCCTAAGTTCGAGATGAATTTAAGTTCAACTGAATTTAAAAGCGGTTATTTTACGAACCAAGAGGGCGTATCGCACTCATTTGTTCGAGGTTGAGAACTTCTGCGAGTTGCGCTTCAGTCATCAGTTCTTTTTCTAACACAATTTGTCGTAATGATTTGCCTGTTGCTAAAGATTCCTTCGCGACAGCAGCAGCATTTAAATAGCCGATATGGTTGTTTAAAGCCGTTACCAGAGCCAAACTACCTTCAGCATATTCTAAGCATCTTTCCTGATTCGCCGTGATACCTTGAATACATTTATCCGTGAGTGCAGCGACAGTATTACCGAGAATTTCGATACTGTGAATCAAATTGTAAGCAATAAGCGGCATCATCACATTTAATTCCAATTGTCCCGCTTGTGCAGCCAGTGCGATCGCGGAATCATATCCCATTACCTGGAAGCAAACCATCGATGTCATCTCAGCCATCACTGGGTTATATTTTCCTGGCATAATCGAGGAACCGGGTTGTACTGGGGGCAATTGAATCTCTTTTAACCCTGTTTTTGGTCCCGAATCCATCAGTCGCAAATCGTGGGATATTTTAACTAAATCCTGTGCCAGATTGCGTAAAGAACCAGAAACATTGACAAAAGGAGCCATACTTTGCATTGCTGCCATGAGGTGCGGTGCAGGTTGTAAAGGGCAATTAATTAACTCTGAGATAACTTCTACCACGCGATCACGATATTTGGGGTGAGTGTTCATACCCGTACCTGCCGCACTTCCCCCCAATCCCAACACCATCAAATCACCGGAAGCTACATAAATGCGGTTTTGGTGTTCACTGAGAATTTGTGCCCAAGCTCGAAAACTTTCCCCTAAACGCACGGGAACAGCATCCTGAAGGTGTGTACGTCCAGATTTGATGATATTTTGAAATTCATCAGCTTTGGTTTCGAGAACTGCGATCGCATTGTCTAAAGCTGGATGTAATGTTCTCGATAGTGCTAATAATCCCCCAATACGTATAGCCGTCGGAATCACATCATTGGTAGACTGACCATAGTTTACATGGTCGTTAGGGTTTACCCGTTTATAATTACCCTTTTCATCCCCCAGAATTTCTAAAGCGCGGTTTGCCAGTACTTCATTGACATTCATGTGGTGGGAAGTTCCCGCACCTGCCTGATACACATCTACCACAAATTGGTCGCGGAGTTGCCCTGCTAATATTTCATCTGCGGCTTCCACAATGGCTTTGCTGGTCTCTGGGGTGATACAATCTAGTTCGCCATTGACAATTGCAGTCGCCTTTTTAATGTAAATACAGGCATCTACGTAAGTCTCTAATGGCTTTAAACCGCTTATTTGGAAGTTTTCAATAGCTCTTAATGTTTGGATACCGTAATAGACATTACTTGGTATTTGTTTTTCACCCATCGAATCGCATTCGATACGGAATTGAGAATTTTCTGTTTGCGTCATGGTGATTTAGGATTTTGAGACTTCTAAAAATCAATTAAATTATTGTAGGTTGGGTGGAGGCTTTGCGTAACCCAACACATGATGTAGGGAAAACGAATATTATTTAAATCACAAAAGTATCTCAATCACACTACTAAAAATTAAATAATTAAAAACTCAAGCGGTTTAAGTGCCGTTATCGTACTAGGTGTGGATTGTGTTGAGGATACCTGTTACGATCGCGCCGTCGCCAAAGTCCCATTTAATGGTGTGGGTATCGAGGATACCGGGGTCGGTGAAGCTGCCGTTGAATGTTGCGCTTTGTCCTTCATTGATGGTTACGTCAGTGCCTGCATCGACTATTGGTGCTGCATTGAGTACTGTAACATCGAGGGTTTGGAAACTGGAGATGCCTTTGCGATCGCGTACTGTCAGGGTGGCGATATACGTACTGTTATCAGCGTAAGTGTGGGTTGCATTTTGACCAATCACAAGAGCGCTACCATCCCCGAAGTTCCAGAGGTAGGTGAGGTTGTCACCGGGGTCGGTTGCTGTGGCGTTAAAGTTTGCGATCGTGCCTTCGGTTGTGGTGGTGTCGCCTGTAATTACCGTGATGACTGGGGCAATATTATTTACCGTGATATTGACGGTGGCGGTGTTGGATGTTAAGCCGTCGCTGTCGGTGACGGTGTAGGTAAAGGTGTCTGTGCCGACGAAGGTGGTGTTGGGGGTATATGTAACCGTACCATCTTGGTTGACTAGGGTTGTACCGTTGGTGGGGTTGGTTTTGATAGCAAGGGTTGTGAGGTTGATCGTGCTGTCTGCATCGGTGTCATTTGTTAAGATGTTGATTGTGACGGGTTGGGTTTGGTTGGTTGTCGCTGTGTCATTGTTGGCAGTTGGGGCGATGAAGTCGTTGTTGAGTAACATTACATTGTCGAGGACGACTTTAGAATCCCTTGCACCGAAACCGAGTAAGTCGAAGTAGAGGGTTGCTACTGTTCCGGCTTGGATACCAGTTAAATCTACTTTGAATGTTAATGGTTGGTTGAGGGTGAATTTGTTGTTGGGAGTGGTGTTGACGAGGGTGACTTTGTTGCTTGTGTAAGCTGTGCCGTCATTTTGGATGTTGAGCAGGGAATAGGTTTGCGTGAGTCCCGTTACTGTGTTGATGAGGGATTGTTTGGTGTTTGCGTTGAGGAGGTCGGCGATTTGGAGGGTTAGGTCGAATGGGTTGGTGGGGTCGAAGAGGGTAGTCCAGAGGGTGGGTGCGGTAGAGTTGATATCGTAGAGAAATTTAGGAGTAGAGGAATGACTAGAAGAGATATTGAAGTTGAAGAACTGCTGCAACGCTATGCTGCTGGGGAAAGAAATTTTGCTAATATCAGGCTTTACGATATCGATGATAGATTGTGCGGTTGCAACCTGAGTGGAATTAATTTGAGTGGCTCCAAAATTAGTGCCTACTTGGCTGACGTTGATTTGAGTGGAGCTGATTTGAGCAACAATATTATTGGTGGTAGTTTGTGGAAAACTAATCTGACCAGAGCTAACTTGGAAGGAGTGGAATTCAAGGGAGTCCGCTTCCACGAAACCATTATGCCCGATGGGAGTATCTGGAACGAAGACAGAGGAAGTAACTGTATTTACAGATGAGTCTAAATTAGTAGCCAGCAACGGCGCAGATACAGGAAGCCTCACTATTTGTTTTAAGTTATTTCTTTCATTATCATCTTTAATTCCGGTCAAGAAACTGTATTGAGGATGAGAGGTTGTATCACTATTAAGTAACCCTTCAAGGTCTTGAACCGAACTTAAATATTGGTTCCACTTAATTCCTGCAATATTTTCATTGGGCATGAAGACTGCAAAAGCACCTCTTACTTTATCAGTGGGTTCTCCATAGTTTCTCCATGCAACAACTTTCCAAACGTGAGAAGGTACATTGATGCTTCGGGGTTTACCTTGATCATCAATTACATCGATAGACTGTTTATCTGCTTTAGTTCCATAACCACCAGTGGGATCGCAATCCCCCATAGGTTGGGTGGAGGCTTTGCGTAACCCAACACATGATATTAATAAAACAGAAATTCTTTAAACAATCAAATAATTAAATTCAACCATAAAAATAGACGCTTCAAATATTAAATAAAATGTTGGGTTACGACGCAAATATAGATTTATAAATTCACCTCATATATCTCTCATGCGTCTCCACCCAACCTACAATAAAAATATCTATTCACTACAATAAAATTAAAAACTTTCACAACCACATTTTAGATTCATAGAAATAAAAAATGATTGAAAAAAATAATTATAAATCATCTCAATCGCCGGAAGATTCAAGAAACATATCTGAACTATTTTATTTGCTCAATTTCTTCTCTAAAAGTCATACAGAACAATGGGATACTGCGCCTACAGAATTTAAACCTGTTTGGGTTGAAACCTATTCTGTCCATTGTAATGTTTATAATCCAATTTATTTTTTAACTTGTATGCTAATGAGAAGTATAGAAGAAATGCTCTATAAATCTTATGGTTTCAAGAAAGAAACAGTGCTTATTTTAGAAGATGAAATTCACTCGCTTGTTAGTTTTTGGATAACTGAGTATTATGACATGATCTTCGATAAAGAAGGGGGAATTACTGGTCCTGGTCAAATCTGGTTGGTTTTAAGTAGACTTTGCCAAATAGCTTTAAGCTTTGAAGATTGGAGTAAATATGAAGTCCAAGAACTATCATTTGAATATTTTTTAGAAAACCATAGTTATCCTTACGATCCGGTTTGATTTGGCAACAAACTCACGGAAACCGACCCCCTTGGCAATACTACTCTTAAGTGTGATATTCCATGAAATCTTTGACTACTGCACATAAATTACACGTAGCTTTTCTAAATCTATCGGTAAAATGCTGGTTTTTTTGCGTTTTTTACGGAATTGATAGAATATGACGCAGTAATTTTTACTTGTAAATTTGCAGGATTATTTTGCGATATGCCTTTGCCGTTAAGCTTTTCTTGTCGCTTGACTTTTAAGATATTCGCTACAATCATTACTGATTCCTGTTTACTGAATATATGAATATCCCGAATACAATCACCTTTTCTCGTCTTCTCGGCATCCCATTTATTTTATATTTACTGCAAAATCCCACTGCACAATCAAGATGGATATGCGTGGCAATATTTCTAATTTGTGCCTTAACCGACTGGCTAGATGGATATTTAGCAAGAAAATTAAATCAAATTACCGATTTGGGTAAATTCCTCGACCCATTAGTTGATAAATTATTAGTACTCGCACCATTACTATCCCTAATCGAACTCAAACAAATACCAGCTTGGGGAGTATTTGTAATATTAGCAAGAGAATTAACAGTTGCTGGATGGCGTGTGAATCAAACTAACATTTCTGGGGCAAATATTTGGGGTAAACTCAAAACAGTTAGCCAAATTATAGCCATATCGTTGTTAATTGCACCCCTACCCCAAAATTGGCAAACATCCACACTCATTGCTTTTTGGGTTTCCGTAGCTTTAACAATTATCTCCGGTGCAATTTATCTTTTCCCATCAAAATCTGAATCAAAAATATTATAAATTAAAGACGTTCCGCCGGAACGTCTCTACGAAAATACGACATATGAAAATCACCCTAAATTTCCGCCATTAATGGCATATAAACAGTAAAAACAGAACCATTCCCAGGTTCACTTTTTACCAAAATTTCACCACCCATCATCTGACAAAAATGGCGACTAATAGCTAAACCCAAACCAGTACCACCATACTTTTTAGTAGTTGAAGCATCCCCCTGTGTAAAGGGTTTAAACAACTGTTGCTGCTGGTGGTATGACATCCCAATACCACTATCGATAACTGTAAAAATAATTTTTTCCGGTGGATATTTCCCACCTTTATTATTCTCTTTCTCTATTTTTTCCGTCCAGACTTTTAAACAGACTTTCCCATTTGTCGTAAATTTAGCAGCATTACTAAGTAAATTTAATAACACCTGCCTAACCCTTGTTTGGTCAGCATACATTGTCCCTAATTGAGGGTCGCAGTCAATTTCCAAGATATTACCATTTTTCTCGATCGCAGGTTTCACTGTGAGAACAACATTATTGATCAATGTGGCAATCTCAAAGGTTTCCGGGTAAAGTGTCATTTTCCCCGCTTCGATTTTTGACAGATCGAGAATATCATTAATCAATTCCAGCAAGTGCCTACCTGCGGAATTAATTGTTTCTAAATCGGTGCTAAAATCTCCCGAAAGTCCAATATCGGCAGCATCATCCTGTAGCAATTGACTCAAACCAATTACGGCATTGAGAGGTGTACGCAACTCGTGACTAACATTAGCAAGGAATTGACTTTTAGTTTTGCTAGCAGCTTCGGCTTCTTCCTTTGCTTGTTGTAAATCTTTTGTTTTTTTCGATACTTTTTCAATTAGTCTATTCAGTGATATTGCGAGTAGACCAATTTCATCTTCTGTGGTAACTGGTGCGCGTAAATCGAAATTAGATTTTCTCGCGACTTGTTCAGCTACTTGAGTAACAATGATGACGGGTTCCGCGATCGCACGGGAAGTTCTCCAAGCCACAACTGCTGCGATCGCGACAGAAACCAACATACTAAAAATTGCGATCGCACGTTCGACAACTTTGGCTTGTTTGACACTCTCGTTACGTTTGCCGCGTTCGTCTTCAGCCATTCCCAGGGTTTTAATCAGTCTTTGGGAAAGTTCGTCTAATTGTAAGGCAGTTTCTCCACCCATTACCTCCAACAACTCAGATTGTAATGCGATCGCATCGCGGGGTTTCAGTGGCTCTTTCGCTTCAATTTCCTGCAAAATAGACTCAATTTGCCCAACATAAGAATTTAAGTGCTTGACATAATCCTCTAATAATGATTGGACACTTTCAGAATTGGGAACCAAATCATTTTGGCTATTTGTAAATTCAGTGATTTCCTTTTCCCATTTTTGGGATTTCTCCACATCCCGAATAAATTCGAGTTTTTTTGCTTGTAATTTTTGGGAATCATGGATGAGAGCAGGCAATTTCAAGCTATGTAATTGCGCTCCCAATGCTGCATCTTTATAATTGCCTAAAAGCTGGGATTGGCGATCGGCTTGCATCAACTCCCTAATTTCTTGTCCGCGATAGTAGTTAGCAATTACGAAACCCGTTAGGGAACCAAAAAAACCAATACCAATAGCCAAAAAATATCCGTAGCCAATTTTTTGATGGATACGCCAAGAACTGGCTTTCAATTTCCCATGCGTGGGAAATTCAATAGTCGGTAATTCATCATCAGAAGACTGATCGGCTGGCACTGTTTTTGTTTCAGAATTTGTTTCAGAAAATTGATAAAAAGCGGTTGATTTTTGAATTTGCACCTTTAAATTATCCTTGGGAGCATCCACTTTTGGAAGAAACACAATTATTGAGTGCCAGAAACCTTACTATATGGGTTGTCTAAAAAAGTCTATCCGCCAAAAGTGGATGCTCCCTTATCCTTATCCTCCCGCAAATCCCACATGTTTAAACGTAAATTTAATTTTTTGATTTAAGCATTTCAATTAATCAAGTAAGTTAATGATGAATCTACCTTACTTTCTTAGCATTTTCTCGAATACTTTCTATAATAATGACTATAAAACGATAAATATATATATTTTGCAAACTTTAAATATATTTGGAACCTCCTTGAGGGTACTAGAGAACTCCACAGAAAGAAATGCTCTTCGGTCATTCTGTAGCTTGCTACTTACAGAAGCCGCTTGGGCATCTACCCGCAGGTGGAACGTACGCGCTACTCTACGAGAAGGCGTACCACTCCGTGGAAGCAAGCTACGCGCAGCGTGTCGCTCGCTTTGCGACTCAGCGCCTACCGCGTTGCCGCAGGCTAGAATCTCGCGGAGATGCTACCCTACCTAGCCCTAAGAGGGCGGCTACGCCAACGGAACGCGAAACGCGAAACGCGAACGGGAAGTCTTTCGCCTACGTTCCTCAGCATGACAACACAGGATCATTCATTTTGTGGCTTA
>NZ_NTFS01000250.1 GCF_002289455.1 Brunnivagina elsteri CCALA 953 | reverse complement strand
GGGTAGCATCTCAGTATGTGGGCTAAACTCCAGATTCTACTCTTCGAGAACGCTGAGTCGCAAGCGACACGCTTCGCGAACGCGAACGTTCCGCAAAGCTCCACTCAGAATGACAAATTATACCTTCCCAAACTTTTCAAACATGCTCTTAGATATCTATGATATCTATTTCCAATTGTTATCAGCTTGTGCGAGTACATACGCAGATACATCTTCAATTTGCTGTGGTTTCAAACGTCCTCTAAAAGCAGGCATCGCATTTTTACCATAGGTAACTTGCTTTGCGATCGCAGCCATTGAGTACATACCATATTTTTCGAGAGCATCTTTTTTCAAGGTTTTTTGCGCTTGGATTAAATTTCTTCCTCTTGCATGGCAAGCAGCACAATTAGCATTGAAAATTTTGGCTCCACTGGAAGTAGCAGCAACAGCAGGTGAAGTTAAAACAATACTCCAACTAAGGAATATTACTAACAATAACGAAATGATTTTTTTCATGTTTTATTCTTTGTGTAATGTTCTCAAAGCCCACAAATCAAAGCCCAAATAATTCTGAATTACCCGTACGGTTAATTCAAGTCAAAAAAATCACAATTTATGACAACTATATTTAATGTAGGGATTGGGTATCCCCATCCTTAGCTATCTAGACTGTTTGGAGAAGTCAGAAGCCTGGTTGTTGAGTATAAATCTTGAAATTAGTTACAGAGATTTCCGAAATACTCTCATGGAAATTTGAAGTTATTAGCATCGACAAAAAACAGACTAATTTAAACTACTTTACTAATTTAAGGAATATACTAATGGCTTACACAGCTTACATTTCAACCAAAGATGGTGATACCCTCAGCGTTCGCGATCGCGCAAATGGAACAGTAGTCACATCCTTAACTAATGGCACAGAAGTAACAGTAATCAGCGAACCAACATTCGCTGGTTCGAGAAAATGGGTACAAATTGATACAAATCGCTGGATTGCTAATGAATTTATTACAGTAATTCGTAGTGCAAAGTTGGTTGCAAAAAGAACTACAGAAACAATTAATGGTTTAAGAGTATATCAAACTCGATTAATTGACGGTACTGGTAAATTAATTAATACAGTTCGTGCTGTTTCTGGTCGTGCTAATAAACAAACACCATCAAATATTGCGGGTTCGCAAACACCTCTACCATTCGGTATTTATAAATTTGATTCTCCTGGTTCTGTCGGTTTTAAAGGTGGAGAATTTGGTGGTGTTTGGTCGCCAGTTACACCTATATTTAATACAGGGCGTTCGGAAATTGGTGTTCACTACGATCCATCAGCTTTATTAAATAATTCTAATAGCGGTACGGCTGGATGTTTTGCAACTCCGACTACTAGGGAAAAAGAGATTATGACGAACTTTATTAATACTTATAAACCTACCCATTTAATTGTTTACGAAGGATAGTAACAATTTTGACAATAGCTGAATAATATCCCTGACTTTTTGAATAAGCTGGGGATATTTAAGTTAATAAATAATTAAAATAATAATGTAGAATAATAATTCTAGGGTTAAAGTCCAATAAACTATATTAATATTTTTGGCTCCAAAAAATTCTTGGAACATTGAAAAATTTAAGATTATATCGTATATTTTGTCAGTTCTAGGTTTAGCAAAAATGGCAATATTGGTGATAACTATAGTACTAATAACCGATATCCAATAAACTGGGTATAGTCGGGCAAAACGACCGATAATAAAATCGAGGCTTCTTTTAATTCTTTTAATGCTTAATAATATAAAAAAACCGCTCAAAATGAAAAATAGCTGGACAAATTCTTCTAAATAGAAAAAATAGTGAAATGGATGAGAATTTTGCCAACTTGCGGGGTTTCCATAATGAAATAAAACTATAAAAAAAGCCGCTAAACCTCTTATAGCATCAAACTCTAGAAGCCTTTTTGATTTTTCCATGTGAGTGAATTAAGATAACTTATCTATTACAAAGAAATCATCACTATCCTAATTTACCAAGTCGGGAACGTCAATTAATACTGAAGAGATGATATGCAATCTAAAATGCTAAAACTAAAAAAGCTCGATTGTTCTCCTTAGTATTTTAGAATCACAAAAATACTAAAAAGAAGATCGAGCTTTTGAGTACCTGATATCCCCGTTTTCTGAACATGGGGAATTAGGGCATTTTGTTAAAACCTATCCAATGCTTAGAAATTCATTTCGGCAGCTTGGACTTTTTCCACTTGTTTCTTCTTTAATACCAACATTATTTGTGCCAGCATTACCAAGGAAACGAATGCAACCAACCAACCAATGCGGCTAGCATCTTGCAATACGATTTCAGTATCTTTTTGACCAAAACCACCAACATTCGGATTATTGGTGAGCGCGTCACCAGCTTTTACGGCTTGTCCTTCCGATACAATCAGTTCAGGACCAGCAGGTATGATGTCGGTAACAGTTTCGCCAGATTCGTTCTGGATACTTATCGCATATTTAACGTTACCGTCTTCGTCTTCTTCTTTGGCTATTTTGGTAATATTACCAGCAGCAGAAGCGGTGTATTGGTTATTATTGCTCTTTTCACCAGTGGGGTAAACCTGTCCGCGTCCGCGATTTGCACCTAAGTTGATAGAATATTTACCGAACTGAATGCTTTTATCGGTTGCGGGATTTGGTGAAAGAATCGGGAATATAATTTCTTGGTATTGTTCCCCAGGTAATGGTCCAACCAAGATGACGTTATCTTTTCCTTCGCGGTAAGACTGGAAGTATGTATCGCCAACTTCTTCCTTCAACTCCTCAGAAATGCGGTCTTCGGGGGCAATTTTAAAGCCTTCGGGAAGCATTAATACTGCACCAACATTTAGACCAACCTTAGAACCATCAGCACCAACCTGTTGCACACTGGTATCGTAAGGAATCTTCACAATTGCCTTAAATACAGTGTCAGGTAAAACAGATTGAGGTACTTCGATTTCTGCTGGTTTTTGAGCGAGGTGACAGTTGGCGCAAACAATTCGTCCTGTCGGTTCGCGAGGGGTTTCGGGGTAGGTTTGCTGTGCCCAGAAGGGGTACGCTTCGGCGGTTTGGGGTAATACGATCGCACTTGTAAGGAAGAATGTTACAGATGCGATCGCAACTAGCAATGATTTTGTCATTGCTTTTATGGCGGATTGAAACCGCGTCGTCGTGAAAGATTTTCTCATCTCTATAAGGACTACTATTTTTTTCTGCCAATCTTTAATACAAGTTGTTAGCTGTTAGCGGTTAGTTGTTAGTTATGAGTTTAAATAAATTCCTAACTCCTAATTACTAACTGCTAACTTGTTATTTATGCCCACCAAGGTGCTTCGTCTGTACGGAAGTCGGTTTCTGTCCAAGTGGTAAGAACTATTTTGTCATCCTGTACAGCAGCGTGACTCAATGCCAAAGACCTTGGCGCAGGACCACGAACTACTTTACCAGTTGCATCATACTGCGAACCGTGACAAGGACATTTAAATTTGTTTTCTGCGGCGTTCCAGGGTACAACGCAACCCAAGTGGGTACACACTGCGTTAATACCATAATCTGTAATAGCTTCCTTGCTTTCGACGACAATGTATGTAGGGTCTCCCTTAAGTCCTTGAACGAGAGTGCGATCGCCTACATTATGACTATCGAGAAACTTGCTGACGAGGACATCATTACCCAATTCGTCTTTTGCTGTAGCTCCACCACCAGCCCCACCACTAGCAGGTGGAATAAAATAACTAACAACGGGATACAATGCTCCCAGAGCAACTCCTGTCACAGTCCCGAACGTTAAGAGGTTCATGAACTGCCGTCGCCCCATATCGGGCACGTCCATTGATTCTGAAAATTGAGCCATAATCTGAGCGTTCTTTGTGTATTTTGTTAACAAATTGGACTAGAGTTCTAGCACTTTTTGAAACTCTTGTCTCAAATTAAAACATGCCTTGACCCACAAATCCGCACGGCAGTCGCCACAAAGAAGAGAAACTTCGCAGTTAACTGCCTCTAGAATTTTCTCTTCGGAGATTATGCTCTCTAAAGATATATCTAGCATCTTTTATGGTAGCATTACATTTCTTTATATTCTTATCATACTTGAGTTACGCAATTTAACATCATCACGAATTGTAAAATTATAGTTAGGTAAATATATGACCGGGAAAGAATTACGCGAGATGTTACTAGCTAAATGGGGTCGCTCGTATGATGTGCAATTGCGCCGCACTCAGGGTAAAATCTTTATGCAAATAATGTGGAAATATTTAGAACAAGCTTCTTTCCCTCTCAGTGAAGGGGAGTATCAAGAGCATTTAGATAGCGTGGCGAATTATCTCAATGCAATGGGTGGAGCATCCCAAGTGCAGGTATTTATACTGGAAACTCGCGAAAAACCACGTTTGGGTAAGGCTGTTAGTCTCGCTTTAGATTTAGGCGATCGCGCTGCGGAATGGTTGGTGGAATAAGGGACTAAATTGACACATGGCAAAAATTAGGATTTCTCTAATTTTTCAAAAATATAGAAGTTAGGTAAGGTGCGATCGCGTTCATATCGCGTATTAAATAATTACCAAATTTCGCTGAAATCCAGTACAAAACCAGGTAAAACATCCTCTCCACTTAATTTAGCAGGGTTATCCAATTCTTCAACCGCAGTATTAGGACGGTAAATGTAAACTTTGCACTGAACGCGATCGATTAACCAGCCTAAGAGAGTGCCATTTTTGATATACTCCTCCATCTTGGTTTTCAGTTCCTTTAAACTGTCGGATTCTGAACGTAATTCGATTACAAATTGCGGACAAATAGGGGCAAATTTTTTACGTTTGTCTAGAGGAATGGCTTCCCAATCTGTTTTTTTAATCCAAGCGGCATCGGGGGAACGCACCGCACCAGATGGTAATGTAAATCCACCACTTGAACCAAATCCAACCCCCGTACCATCTTGTTTTGTCCATAACCATAATTGCCCGATTAAGTCAAAGTTACGCTCATCAGTTTCCGAACCTGTGGGGGACATAATTACAATTTCTCCAGTTTTGTTGCGTTCGATGCGAAAATCCTTATTTAGCTGACAAAAATCAAATAGTTGGTCATCAGTCATCGTAATAACAGGATGAAATTTCAACACCATTGGATTAATTTCTGCTTCCAGAGAAAGTTGTGCTGTCATTTTTAACCTCACTGAATTTATTGAGATAACTTTATTAATGAAAGTAGTGGTAGAACGTCCCAACCAAGGTTCAAGAAACCCGGTTTCTCTTTAACTCAGTATGACTATCTTCGACGCAACATGGGTGAGAAACCTGGTTTCTCCCATCATCGGATGCTTTATGCAACGACGAATTATTTAGGTTCTCGTGTTTAGGGAGAAATTGGGTTTCTGGGTTATTCCAACTATTAGAGATTATTCATGGGGGAGAAACCCAATTTCCTGACGTTACTAACTATTATTTTCCTAGTAATTTCACTAAACCAATTCCACCAAAATAGAGAAATAAAACTGCTCCTGCTAGCAAAGTTTGTGTGAGCGGATCGGTTGATGGTGTTAGCACTGCACCCAAAACAACTGAACCTAAAATTACTGAACGCCAACCCGCAAGCATTTGTGCGGATGAGACAATCCCTAATGCTCCTAATAAGGTTTGTACTATCGGAATTTGGAAGGCTATTCCTGTTAAAAATAATAGCGATAATACAAACTCAAAATACTTTTCGATTGACCAAGATTGTTCGACAACATCCGCACCATAATTAATAAAAAAGTTTAAAGCTGCGGGAATTAATAATAAGTAAGCAAATACTAACCCAACTAAAAACAAAATACTCGAACCAAAAACAATCGGTGCTAGCAAACGTCGTTCTTTTCGGGTTAACCCAGGTAGGACAAACTGGACGATTTGATAGAGAATGAAAGGACTAGCAAGCACCAAACCTGTGTAACCTGCCACTTTAAAGGAGACAAAGAAAAATTCCCCAGGTGCCAACTGCAAAAATTTGATTCCCTGTGCGGGAACTTCAAGTAGCTTAACTAGGGGTTTGACAGCGATGAAACAGCCAACTGCTGATAATGCGATCGCAATTAATGAGTAAAAAATACGCTTTCTGAGTTCTTCGAGGTGATCGAATAGGGACATTTCGACTTCATCCGGTAATTCATCGAGTGAGTTAATGTCCGAATCCCCATATCCTTCGTTGTCGATTGCGGTATCTGTGTCTGGTGAAGTCGTCATGAGTCAGCGAAATGAGTTTTTAGACTGGGTTTGTTAACTATTTTATCTGTGGTTTGCAGCTGTCACAATTTTTTTTGTTTGTTAATTTCAATTTTATCCAAATTTTATCCGGTTTTACTGGGGTTTTACCTGCATACATAAGTAGAAAGCCGAATTGTAAGTATTTACTACTGGCAAAACTGCTGACCAAAATGTTTGGAACTGACAGTTTGGATTTGAAGTCATTTAGATAACAAACGATGCTCAGTTATCTTAATACTATCTATACGCATTTACCACAGTGTCATGGATGTCATGAATTTTATTTACTGGGGCTTTTTATGATTAGACTAATTTACTTGGGAATGATTGCGCTGCCTATTTTTGTCGGCTATCTAGGTCGAAATGTTGCAATTCGCAACTTATCTATTTTAACCCAAGATACTTCAAATGTAGCAAATTTTTCGACGGTCACAGAAAGTAAGGGGGTAGAGTTGAAACCGTATTTAATCGCTGGACGTAATGAAAAACCCGATATTTGTATGCAATTGGGAAGTTGCAAAAACTGATACATAATTCTTTTTATATGTCATTTAGAATTGCTTAAATCCTTTTAATTAAGGTATTAAGTCATGACTGGGCTTTCGTTTGTATTTTTATTCGGATATAGATAATCTTACTTAGATATAATTACTTGTATTAGAGTTTGTAAATAAAATTTTGGTTTCGCGATCGCAATAAAATCTCAAAAGGGGTAATAAATTATATGATTGTCCAAAAACTCAATTTCTTTTATCGATAAAATCTCTAAATATTACTTGATTTCACTTGATTTTACCTAATTCCAACAGGTTATTTGTCTCCTCTATTTTGTAGAGCTTATATTTTTTAGTGAAATTATTTTTAGTGAAATTAAGATACTCAGCTAAATAACGAGAATAATTTGATTGTATTGCCGTTTTATCCCATATTTACCTGAATTTTGGGGAGATATTTTTGTGCTTTATGTTCAGATATTTCTGGCTTTGAGTGTGTGTATAGACGTTTGAGTCATGAGGTATTAAAATGCAATAATTAGGATGCATCACAAAAACAGAATAATGTCAACGTAGATTTTAGCAATTATTGAGCTATTTTCTAGACACAGTTCATCTAGTTATAGGTTTGTCCATTAATAGCATTTCTACCTAATAACTAATAAACCCACTTCCGAGTAATTTTGTCAAGAGTTCAGAGAAAAACAGAAAAGTAGTGTTTTTGGTTTGTTGTTTTAGGAATGTTATTAAATTATGGTTAATTGGGAATTGGGAATAGAGTACTAATTTGTATCTTATAACTCAATACGGTTCAGTTAAGAATAATCTATTCAATATTTTAAACCGCCATAGACACAGAGAACGCCAAGAAAGAGAAGGAAAAAAATGCTTAACTGTATTGTCTTGTAACTAGCAATTAACAACTATTAACCATTAACTACTAACCATTAACAACTAGCATTATTACTTTCCCAAAGGAAGTTAGATTGGTTATGCTCTTAGATTTAGAAAGATTTTATCAAGCGTGCAATCCGAGCAAACCGCTAATGATAGGAAATGCTGTAGACCGTCAGTACTATATTGATTTTGCTTCAGTACGAGGTGGTAAAATCATTGAAGCTTTGCAGCGCACCATCACCCGAATTTCGCCGGATACACCCACTTGTCAACTGTTTACAGGTCATATTGGATGTGGTAAATCGACCGAGTTGTTGCGACTGAAAGCGGAGTTGGAACAACAAAAGTTTCATGTAGTCTATTTTGAATCCACGCAGGTTTTAGATGTGGTGGATTTGGATGTGACTGATATTATGCTTGCGATCGCAGGAAAAGTCAGCGAAAGTCTGGAAGCTATCAAAATTCGCCTGAAGCCAACCTATTTTGTCAAGTTGTTTGGGGAAATTGTTAATTTTATTCAAACACCGCTTGATTTAGAATTGCAAGGCGAATTATCGGTGGGGATTGCCAAAATTACCGCAAAAACAAAGGAAAGTCCCAATTTACGCCGACGTTTGCGGGATTACCTGGAACCCCGTACTGAGAATATTTTACAGTCGATTAACCAAGAACTTTTAGACCGTGCTAATCAGGAATTGAAGCAGCAGGGTAAAAAAGGACTTGTGGTGATTGTGGATAATCTCGATCGCGTGGATATTCGTCCTTTGCCTTCTGGACGTTCTTTGCCGGAACATTTATTCATCGATCGTGGTGAACAACTTCGTAAACTCAACTGTCACCTTGTTTATACCATTCCTTTGGCTCTTACTTTCTCGAACGATAGTGTTCACCTCCAGCAACGTCTGGGGGGTGGTGTTGCCCCGAAAGTACTACCTATGATACCAATTAGGCGACGCACTGGGGAAATTTATAACCCTGGATTGGCATTAATGCGGCAGATGGTATTGGCGCGTGCTTTTCCTGATGTCCGTGCAGTTGATAGACTAGAGTTAATTACGGAGGTGTTTGATAATCAGGACACGCTCGATCGGTTGTGTTTGATTAGTGGTGGTCACGTTCGGGATTTGCTTGGTTTATTATACGATTGCCTGCGGGAACAAGACCCACCTTTCGATCGGGAATTGGTGGAGATGGTGATTCAGCGACACCGAGATTTTCGGGCAAATCCCATTGATATCCATGAATGGGATTTGATATTTCAGGTTGTCCGGGAACAAAAAGTTAGGGGTGATATTGAATACCACACTTTGTTACGTAGTTTATTTGTATTTGAATATCGCGATCAAGATGGTGCTTGGTTCGCTGTCAATCCAGTTTTAGCCGAAACGCAGAAGTTTAAATCATGGTTGGAAAACACCCAGCAGCAGAAGGTATCTTAGGGGCAAATGACCGTGCCTTGAATAGTTTACGTCGAGCGATCGCACTTTCTCAAGGGCAGTTTTCGCTATGTTTGGTGGGTTGTAATTATGGGGTTTTGCGTGAGGAAATGCTGCAACGACTTGAGGAGACTTTGGGAGAGAGCTACCCAATCCATCAGGTCACTTTGTCCAGTAATGCAATTAGTTTGTATTCTACTATCCATGCCCAACTTGGGGATAAGAAACCAGCAGCATTACTAATTCTGGGTTTGGAGTCTGTCGATGAACTTGACGACTTATTGCGAACCATTAACCATATTCGCGATGAATTTCGTAAACGTCATCATTTTCCGATGGTGTTTTGGGTAAACGATGAACTGCTGCGAAAATTGCGGCGGTTCGCCCCTGATTTTACCAGTTGGGCGGCAACTCCGATCCGTTTTGAGATGACTACCCAGGAGTTGAGGCAATTTTTACAGGATAAAACTGATACGTTATTTGCGAAGATTTTAGATATTGGTAACGTTCAAGGTAGTAAGAATAATTCCCACGCCACATTAGGGGAAGTTTGGGATTACAGCAGCTATGAATTTCGCTGTGCCATTAAAGAGTTACAACATCGCGGAATTGATTTAGAACCCAAACTTGACGCTTCACTGGCATTTGTTTCCGGGTTAGATGATTATGCCTGCGATCGCATTGATTCTGCCATTGATTATTTTCAGACTAGCTTGGAGTTTTGGCAACAAGGGAACCCCTCTTCCCCCCCTTTCCC
>NZ_NTFS01000025.1 GCF_002289455.1 Brunnivagina elsteri CCALA 953 | reverse complement strand
TAAAGATAGAGAAAAAACTAGATAGGGATAAGTTAATTCCTGAGATTCAACAAAACAGTGGACAGATAATTAGGATTATCGAGCCATACATCAAAAATCAGATTAAGCCTTATATTGATGTAACTGGAACGCTTCAAAACGCAGTAGGAAACCTTGTCCAAAATGTTGGCGATAGAATCAAAATCGATAATAGGCAAGACAGAGAGTTAGATATTAGAAAAGCAGATATAGATATATTGAAAGAGCGAATCAAGAGGCAAGAAAAAGTGAATGAGGACGGAAATAAAAAACTAGAAGACTTGTTAAAACTAACAATTGGAATCCCATTACTTATACAAAAGTCGAGTGACCTTACATCGACTCAAACAGTCGATCGCTTGCGTCCAGAGATACCTAATTTAACAGCCCAAGGGGTATGTAGGACTATGCAACCTGGTGGTTGTTCCCGCAAGGCTTTAGATGACTTAGGGAATAGTGTCAACAACAACACAAACAACCGAGCTAATAATTTGCTCAATGCGTTTAATACTGGTGCTAATGCCGCTCAGATAGCTCTATTAACCAAAATAGACCTTAAATTGGGAGCGCAAATCGTCGGAGGTATTTCTGGGAAGTTAGTTAAAGGGTTTGAATGGCTGCAATTAGATAGAGCCTTAAACATGCTGACTTTTGCGGCTACCGTACAAAACCATTTGATGTTATCCCGCGACATAGGGACAACATTATTAGGAGCTTTCTCTAATGTCCTTACATTAATCGGAATTAAAGACGATAGCGGTCAACCGCTAAACATAGGAAATATCATTAATTTAACTATAGAGAATCTAGTTAAAGGAATTATCGGAACTGAGAATTATGTTGATTTATCAATGAATTTTGCTAAAGCAAATCGAATTTATCAAGCCACAACCAACGTATTAAATAGCTTTCAAAATATATCAAGTACCATCCTTTCTGGCATGGAGTTGATTGGGAGCTATACAGGAAAAATTGGTAACGCACTTAAAAAGAGCGGGGAAGTATTAGAAAATGCCTACGGTTGGATGAATCCACAGCCTAAGTTTAATCGGATATCCCAAACCCTAGAGAATCTACAGCAAGGGGCATCAACAATCCAGCAAGTCACCCAAGCACCACTTGATGTTATTAATGCCGTGACTGAGCTACAAACAGCAAATACAGAATTAGTAAAAGCAATCAAAGAAGACAATAAGCCCGAAAATAAAGCACCAGAAATACCCGAACCCGATAAGTTAACGGCGGAAGAAAGTATCTCTAAAAATATTTCAACAATGTTAAGAGCAATTACAGACCAGGATAAAGAGGCTGATGATTAATTATGCCCTTACCAACAGGTTTTAGTGAGTTTGAAAATTTACAAGATTTGGTACGAATTGACCATAATCGACGGGTGCAAAATTGGTTCAAAAACCAAGCTGATAACGACGTTAGTACCCCCAAAGCAAGATTAAAGCATTCCTGCTTAATCAAAGACGGAGACACAGCAACCATGACAATGATGAGGATGTGGTTGTTTGAGATTACAGCCGGACATGCAGCAGCAATCCAAACACCTATTTATGGCATACCAGTACAGGAATTACAATCGAATGCGAAGTTTAGACCACAGGTAAAACTTTATTTCAAAGAAGGCTTTGACAATGAGACTCATAACATATCTAGAGTGCCACGACTAGAAGGGGAGATAACATTTCGCTTAATGGACGTGTCTAGCGAAACTATCAGTCGTACCAAGGCTGAGTCCTTAGCGTTAAAAATTAAAAATGATTTTGCCGTGCCTGTCTTTACCTGGGAAAAAGGCTGGTTTAAATGTACTTACCTAGATACGGAAAAAGGTTATGACATGAGATTACTCGTGAAGTCAAAAACAGAGGGGGAAAAAGTTGTTAAACAAGTATTAGGTATTCAAAATCATACATTTGAGCGTGACAACTTTCAATTTGTCGATCATGATCGCAGTTACCCAACAAACCCCGGCACACATCGGGTATATGGGAAAACAGTAAAAAAGCCGATTCAACGAAGAAGGGCTGATGTCAAATTTAGGTGCGCGCAACTTCTTATACATGGTCAACCGAACCCAGTAAATTTAGTTGCGGTTGGCGGACGCTTGCGGTCTGTCATACAAAGGGTGTAATTCGATGACCTTAAGCATTAGAACAGGGAGAAGTTAACTTATCCGTCGGAGGATTTGAGCTATAAATCCGTGCCATAACTGGATTGTCACACTTTACAACGCTTCACTTTTTTGACATGGCTAAAAGATTTAAGAGTTTAAACGCTGCACTAAAATACCTTCGCGCTCCGGGGGCTGGTGGAACAACTACGACCCCCGTAAACGCTCCGGCTGGCTCCCAACTTGCGGAATATCAGGAATATAAAAGCGGTAAAAAGGTTATTACCTATACTCGTGATGCTGCTTCAAAACCCGGACAGCTTGACGAGGTAAAGATTTTACCCTTTGCAGAAGCAGCAACTAGTACGGATTTCCTTTTGGTTAGTTTTAGTAAGCGTGCGTCTGGGCAATTTTCAGCCACAGGATTGACAGCATTAAAATTAAATCACAGGACTACGGGTGATGGCGCTAATGCAATTGGATTCACACCAGCACGAGCAACAGTGACTATTGCAGCTACAACAGCAGGGACTTCTACCCCGTCTAAAATAACTGGGAGAACCTACCAGAAAAAAAATAACAACAGCTATACCTTCCCGTTTGGTCAAGGAGAAAGTACTTTAGTTTCCTACAAAGCCGTAAAAGCTGACATTCTTAGTGCGGTTGCTACTGGTGGAACAAATCGAAGTGTTAGCTTCCGGACTGAAGTATATAGATAATGCTGGATTTAATCCTAGATACTGAAATCAATTTAAACGGGTTTGTTTGCCTTGATGAGGCTAATTATCTAATCAAGCAACAGGAATGTATAGGATTAGCCCAAACCCGTTTTATTAATGGTGAAATTAGCTTTGCTGATTACTGCGACATCCTAGAACTTTGCAACGTGAATATTGACCAGTATCTAGTAACAGTTGAAAACAATTTGCAGGTAATTGGCTATTCGTAATGGCTTTAAAGTTGGAATTAAATGTCCAATCAAATTGGTCACTGATTTATGATGAAACCCGTCAAGCCCAGTTATTGACTCCGACGGGTGGTTATATTCCTATTGCAGCATTTGAAGTACCTTTTTTATTTGATAAACCTGTATTGGCTTGTCGAATTATCAATATTTCTGCTAAAAGTACCTGGAAGTTTGGGGGGTATTTATCACAACGATTTCAAATAGGAAGCGGGGGAGGGGTTTCTGCATTACCAGAAGTGGATGCAACATCTTTAAGGCTTAGGCTTAACCGCAGTAAATTGTTAATTTTTCCTCAGTATATAGATACCTATAGCTTGACTTACGAGCCTCCTACTTGGTTTAAAGATGTTCGTTTTTCTCTTTGGGAATATCGGGGTACTGTTACAGATTCAATTGAGGAATTAGTCAAGCAAGTTAGTAGTGTTGACTTACCCAGAATTGAGCAGAAAATTGACGACATTTCTACCTACGGTGGTAATTGATGGCTTGGCTAGCACTAGGAGAAATAAATTTAACTCAAGACTGGGAATTTACGATTCCAGTCGTTGGTGAAGTATTTAGAATTATTCATAAACCAATTAATAACACCGACAACAAATACCTAAAAGCGGTGGTAGCTCAAGGATTTGTTGATGAAAAGCTAAATATATTCAATCCTCAAAGACTAAGTTATCGGTCGGAAAGTGAAATTTTTACTTTTTACTTTCCGTCTGGGATTGCACAGCAAAAACTGTGCTTGAAACGTTTAGACTATACGGATATTGATTGGATTATTGAAGCAGAAGTTTACCAAGCGGCTAATCCACTTGAGGAACTTTCTAATTACCTAAAAGCAAGATTTGGAGAGACGACAATTATGGATTATTTAGTATCCACATCAAGTGGTTTTCGGTCTGTTTTTCCTACAACAGTTGAAACTATGGCAGAATTTTCAGACGTTACTGAAATCGTCGGACGAAATCCAAATAGATTACATCTTATCATTCGAGCGGGTTTACAGGAAATTAGCCTATTTACAAATATTGCTGCTGATGGAAGCGGTTTAAATTTAATCGAAAAAGTTCCAGCAGGACAGTTATTCATTCTGCCTAATAATGGCGGTATTTACAAGGGTGACATTTTTGCTCAAAGCGCCGTAGCTGCTTCTGACATTAGCATTACCGAATACGCTTGATTGGTTAAAACAATGTTTGGGTGCTGGTTAGGGTCAGCACCCAAATACATTACTCTTCAAAGGATATTTTATGCCATTTTTGGATATTGCAGCGATTGGGTTAATTATCCCTATTGTGGGGTGGGGAATTGGACGGGTAGAAAGCCTTCGCGGGGAACTCCAGGATTTGAAGGTGAAAGTTTCGCGTAATGAAGGAAAGATTGAAATCTTGGAGGCTGATTTTTCCTCAAAGCTAGATATAGTAATTTTTCGTTTGCGGGTACTTGAGGAGGAAGTTAAACAAAGGGATTAACTGGTGGGGATTAACTGGTGGGGATTCTATAATGGTTAAAACGAACCGGACAAATCCACGAGGCAATCAATGAAGTTTAAGAATTTATCACTGTTAGCAACTGGGTTCACGAAGTATGCGCTTTGCGCTCTCACGCTTTCTTTGACGGCAATCCCTTACACAGCTAATGCAAAACCAGCCCAACAAGTTGCTCAAGCCAACCAACAACCAAGCGTTGCTCCACCACCACAAATCTCGCTAACAGCCCCACAGCAAGAGCAAGTCAAGAAAATCAACCTGCAAGTCCGTAATGACATTAATAAGGTTTTAACCCCTAGTCAACGTAAACAACTAGAAACATCCCTGAAAGCACGTCGTACCCCCCAGGAAATCACCACTGACTTGAAATTGAGCCAACAACAAGGGCAAAAACTTCGTCAAATTGTTGTTGCTTCCCAGCAGCAAATTTTCAATAAGGTTTTAACAGAGCAACAAAGACAGCAGATTAAGCAGTATCAACAAAGCCGTAAAAATCCAGGATAATTTTAAGATATTTTAAGATATCTAAGATTTCCCCTGATAATGGGTAGAGGGAATAAGGCATGGGTACTATTCTCCCCATCCCGATTTTCATTAATTCAGATATACTAGTTGACCTAGTGGGGAATTAAAGTAGTATGATTTCCCCTTAGGTTCCTTACTGGGATAGTGCGATCGCGATGTCATTTGTACCTTTACACATTCACAGTGATTATAGTCTGCTGGACGGTGCGAGCCAGCTACCTGGATTAATTGATCGTGCGATCGCTTTGGGAATGAAAGCGATCGCATTGACTGACCACGGGGTAATGTATGGTGCAATCGAGTTAATCAAAATTTGTCGTGGCAAGAATATTAAGCCAATCATTGGCAATGAGATGTACATTATCAATGGTGATATTACTAAGCAAGAACGTCGTCCTAAATATCACCAAGTTGTATTAGCAAAAAGTCTCAAAGGTTATAAAAATTTAGTTAAATTAACATCTATTTCCCATCTTGAAGGTGTACAAGGTAAAGGCATATTTTCTCGACCTTGTATTAATAAAGAATTACTCAAAAAGTATCATGAAGATTTAATCGTTACTAGCGCTTGTTTAGGTGGAGAAGTACCCCAAGCAATCATGAGTGGAAGACCAGATGCAGCTCGTAAAGTTGCTCAATGGTATAAAGATGTATTTGGTGATGACTATTATTTAGAAATTCAAGACCACGGTTTTCAAGAAGACCGAATTGTTAATGTTGAAATAGTCAAAATAGCCAAGGAATTAGGCATCAAAGTAATTGCCACCAACGATTCTCATTTTACCTCCTGTTTCGATGTCGAATCACATGACGCTTTACTATGTATCCAAACAAAAGCGCTAGTTAGTGAAGAGAAGCGAATGCGTTATACGGGAACGGAATATTTAAAATCCGCAGACGAAATGCGAAAATTATTCCGCGACCATTTACCTAATGATGTCATCGAAACAGCAATAGTAACCACCGAAGAAGTTGCCGATAAAATTGAACCTTATAGCGATATTCTTGGGGAACCTCGCATTCCCCATTATCCGATTCCAGCAGGTCATACTACTGATACCTTTGTCGAAGAAGTTGCTTGGCTAGGTTTATTAGAAAAACTACGTTATAAAAACCGCAGCGAAATCGAACAAGTTTATAAAGAGCGGATGGAATATGAATTAAAAATGATTCAACAAATGGGGTTTTCTGGCTATTTTTTAATAGTATGGGACTACATCAAATTTGCTCGTGATAATAAGATTTCCGTGGGACCAGGTAGAGGCAGCGCTGCGGGTTCTCTTGTCGCTTTTTCGATGGGTATTACTAACATTGACCCCGTGCATCATGGGCTATTATTTGAGCGTTTCCTCAATCCAGAACGGAAATCAATGCCTGATATCGACACAGATTTCTGCATTGAACAACGGGATAAAGTGATTGAATATGTTACTAACAAATACGGTAAAGAAAGGGTTGCCCAAATCATCACTTTCAACCGCATGACCTCAAAAGCAGTATTAAAAGATGTTGCCAGAGTGTTAGGTGTTCCCTACGGGGATGCCGACAAAATGGCGAAACTAATTCCTGTGGCACGAGGTAAACCAACACCTTTGAAAAAAATGATTTCCGATGAAACCCCAGCACCGGAATTTAAAGAAAAATACGATAATGACCCCAGAGTTAAGCATTGGTTAGATATGGCAATCTGCATCGAAGGTACTAATAAAACCTTTGGGGTACATGCTGCGGGGGTGGTAATTTCTGCCGAACCATTAGATGAAATTGTGCCGTTACAAAGGAATAATGATGGTTCCGTAATTACTCAATATTATATGGAAGATTTAGATTCAATTGGTCTTCTAAAAATGGACTTCTTGGGTTTAAAAAATCTCACCATGATTGAAAATGCGATTGAGTTGATCGAAAAAAATCATGGTTATAGCATCGATCCATATGATATTACTGCCCAAGAGCGCAAAGCCCAAAAAATTCTTGCAAGAGGTGGGGATACGGCAAAATTACCCAAGGATGTGAAGAAGACATACGAACTATTAGAACTAGGGGAATTAGAAGGTATATTTCAATTAGAGTCTTCAGGAATGAAGCAAATTGTTCGCGATTTGAAACCATCGAATATCGAAGATATTTCCTCTATTTTGGCACTATATCGACCTGGACCATTAGATGCAGGTTTGATACCCCACTTTATCGATCGCAAACACGGACGTGAGGAAATAGAATACGAAAGTATAATTTTAGAACCGATTCTTGATGAAACCTATGGAATTATGGTTTATCAAGAACAAATAATGAAAATTGCTCAAGATATGGCTGGATATTCCTTGGCTGAAGCTGATTTGTTACGTCGAGCAATGGGTAAAAAGAAAGTTTCGGAAATGCAGAAACAAAAAGAGAAATTTATTGATGGTTCCACTAAAAATGGAGTTAAAAAACAGGTAGTAGAAAAGCTATTCGAGGACATGTTAAAGTTTGCCGAATATTGTTTGAGCTACGATACAGATATTTGTACTGTTGAATATGGCTTTATTCCCATTGGAGAAATAGTCGAGAAACGCATTCATTGTTCTATTTATACTGTGAATGAATTTGGTAATATTTACGTCCAAGAAATTGTGCAATGGCATAATCGCGGACAGCAAGAAGTCTTTGAATATGGGTTAGAAAATGGTGCAATTATTCGAGCAACAAAAGACCATAAATTTATGACTCAAGCTGGGGAAATGTTAGCAATAGATGAAATATTTGAGCGACAATTAGATTTATTGCAAGTAAATGCGCCGAACAAATAGTAAAATTGTATTATCTCGGCTGTATCATAAACTTTACTCAAAAAAAATCTTATGGTTTTAGCCACCTCTAAAACTCAAACTGCGATACTCCAAAGGAGTCACTCCGTGAACGTGACATGGGAAAAGCTCCCAGACGATTTTATCCTGCCCGATGATCCAGTGGAAAATCAACAACAACCAACAATAGCAGCAGCACTTACGGATGCCTTGGGTGCTGGAAATCGAATTCAACCCCAGATGCTGATAGTATCTAATTTTGGTCTTGTGGCTACGGTTAATCAAAAAACCATTGTTAAAGCACCAGATTGGTTATATGTTAGCAATGTTTTACCCGTAGCTTCGGGAGTAATCCGTCGCAGCTATACACCTAATGTCGAAGGGGATGGGGTATCCGTGGTAATGGAATTTCTCTCGGATGCTGATAATTTGGAGTATTCGATTCGTCCCACTTTTCCCTATGGGAAATTGTATTTTTACGAAAAAATACTGCAAGTTCCCACCTATGTAATTTTTAACCCCTATGAAACCAATTTAGAAGTACGCATTTTGCAAAATAATCAATATGTTTTGCAAGAACCTTCCGATTTGGGACGTTATTGGATTCCTGAATTACAATTATTTTTAGGAATTTGGCAGGGAACCCGTTTAGGGTTAAATATTAGCTGGTTGCGATGGTGGGATGAAGCGGGTAATTTGCTGCTGTGGAGTTCGGAACAAGCTGAGGCTGAAAAGCAACGGGCTGAAGCTGAAAGGCAACGGGCTGAAACTGAAAAGCAACGGGCTGAAGCTGAAAAGCAACGGGCTGAAACTGAAAAGCAACGGGCTGAAGCAGCAGTGGCAGAACTTGAAAGCGAACGTCAGAAAAAAGAAATTTTTGCGGCAAAATTGCGAGAGTTAGGTATTGATCCCGATGGAGTTTAAGCTGAGGGATTAGAGTAAGCCACAAAATGAATGATCCTGTGTTGTCATGCTGTAGCTTGCTTCCCGCAGGGTGGAACGTTCGCGTAGCGTGTCCCCTTGGAACTCAGCATCTACGCGAGATTCTACCCTTCGGGAACGCGTTCGCGCAGCGTGTCGCTTTGCGACTCAGCGCGAACGTTCCTCATAATGACATTGGGCATTTCTTTCTGTGGAGTTCTCTTAAATATAGCGATCGCAGTTTGGATGTAATAAAAATTAGGGTAAACAACTTTTTACCCCTACAGTACTCTCGAACACAAGCTATATTTAACTTTTATAGAGCTAACGCACCATCTTGAGTTCAATCGGAATAGCGATCGCAGTTTGGATGTAATAAAAATCAGGGTAAGAGTTTACCCCTACAGTATTCTCGAACACAAACTATATTTAACTTTTGTAGAGCTAATCCACCATCTTGACTTCAATCGGAATGTGGGTATTAATTTCATTGAAACGAGACGAGTCAAAATTTAGATAACTAGTGTTAATTAAAGAGCAAAATACGTATTAATACTTATGAGTTTAAATTTATATATAGACTTGAAAAGATTGTGTGTGAGACATTTCCAGAAACATCCTGTTGTCAAAATCAGTCAGTAAGGAGTATCAAAGTTAGACAGTAGAGTATTCGTTAAGAGGTTATAAATGCATCACCTGAAATTTTGGATGTTTTTCTCGCTTGCCTTTATATTTACCAGTACCCCGCAATTATTGCCATCTCAAGCATCGTCAGCAAGGGAAATATCTACAAGCTCTGCTGTTAATAAAAAAATCAGCACACAAACCAAACCAGTTTTACTCGCACAAGCAAATAATTTATCAACTCTAGAAGCTCAGGTAATTGCCGAAACGAACAAAGTACGGACAAATCCCAAATCCTATTTACCGATATTGGAAAATTACCGCAAACGTTTCCAAGGTAACAAAGTTAAAATTGGTAGCAATACATTTTTGGTGACACAGGAAGGAACAAAGGCAGTTGATGAAGCGATCGCATTCCTCAAAGTTCAGCGTCAAATGCCTTCCCTAGCAGCATCGAAGGGAATGTCATTAGGGGCAAAAGACCATGTGAAAGACCAAGGAAACAAAGGTGCGATCGGTCATAATGGTAGCGATGGTAGTAGTCCCTTTTCTCGTATCAGTCGTTATGGTAAATGGCAAACTACAGCAGGGGAAAATATCAGCTATGGTCCGGCTACAGCACAAGATATAATTATGCAATTAATTATCGACGATGGAGTACGCGATCGCGGACACCGGAAAAATATCTTTAATCCAGCTTTTAAAGTCACCGGAGTCGGCTTTGGAAATCATGCGAAATATGGCAAGATGTGCGTAATTACCTATGCAGGTGGGTTTAAGGATAAATAGGGAATAGGGCATTACGACAAAAAATGTAGAGACGCGTAGCAAGTTCCCGAAAGGTAGTTTCGCGTCTCTATTTGCGATCGATGTCGAATAATTTGATTTATAAGAAATTAATAAATTTATTTATTAAGAAATTTATTTTGACAAACTGAAAAATAACATAGGAAAAATCAAGTGAAATACTTGATAGATAGGCATTTTTCACTAAGTTTAAAAAAAATAAACAGAGTAAATATATTTTTTTAAAACAAGGTAAAGTTAAGACGGGGTATCGCTTGTCATAAGTATCTACTGCAACTTCAGAGCGACATAACAACGATGTATAATTATCCGGTCTCTGACCGCATGAATACGGTAATTGTGACTGGCTAGCTTTCTATATCCTCTACCTTGGTAAGCGGCGTATGTGGCGAAAAGAAAAAAAATATAACTCCGTAATTGGTTTGGGTATGTTGCTGGCATTTGCTTCTACCCCAATTGCTGCAACTATCTTCGTATCTCAATTTGCAGTGGCTCAAACTTCTGCAAAGGAATCATCTTTTCCTCTCCCGAAAACCATTCCTAGTGGTACGACGGTGAAGGTTGATGGCTCTAGCAGTATGGCTAAAATCAACGAAAACCTAAAACAAAGCTTTGAACAGCAATTTACTGGTACAAAAGTTGAATTAGCCGCTAACGGCACTGATACAGCGCTAAAGTCTTTAATAGATGGAAAAGTCGATTTAGCAGGTATTGGTCGTGGCTTGACAGCCTTAGAACAAGCAAAAGGTTTGGAACAAAAGCGCATCGATCGCCAGAAAATTGCGATCGTGGTTGGTGAAAATAATCCCTTTAAAGGGAATTTGACAAATCAACAGTTTGCCAAGATTTTCCGAGGAGAAATTACTGATTGGTCCCAACTTGGGGGAGAAAAAGGTAAAATTAAGTTTATCGATCGCCCAACTTCGAGCGATACCCGCGAAGCATTTCGTAACTATCCCGCATTTAAAGCTGCTAATTTTGCAACAGGTTCCACAGCAACCATACTCAGCCAAGATGATACCGCAGAGTTAGTTAAGCAATTGGGTAAAGATGGCATTGGTTATGTAATTGCCAATCAAGCCTCAAAAGTACCTGGTTTGCGGGCACTAAAGTTACACCAAACTCTCCCAGATGACGCTAAATATCCATTTTCGCAACCTTTTGTTTACGCGTACAAGAAAAATCCCAACCCCGGTATAACTGGGTTTCTTGGTTTTGCTAGTGGTGAACCGGGAATTAAAGCGATCGCAACTGCAAGAAGCACAGAAGCTGATACAGTCGTCCAAGGTTTAACTGGTGCGATCGCAACCCCAGATGCAACCCAAGCCAATCCCAATGCAACTACTTCTCCTGGTGCGATCGCAACCCCAGATGCAACCACAGAAGCGATCGCAACTGCGACACCTAGTACAGCTACTGAAACTACTACCAACACCTCTGCGGTAAATCAGACATCTGATAATACCAGTACAGTTGATGACAAACAGGCATTTTTACCATCTGGAGAAAATGCGGCATCTGGCGAAACTGGAAATGCAGGTTTCCCTTGGTGGTGGTTATTGCCAATCGCGGCACTTGGTGCTGGTGGTTTGTGGTTCTTGGCTGGTGGAAAACGCCGCAAAGACAAGGAAGTAATTAATCCGATAACATCAACTGGTTCTCGAATTTCTGCTACAAATTCTCCAGAAATCACTCCTTTACCAACCCAGACTAATTTAGCGACAAATTTGGCTGATAATGCTACCAATATTACTGATAGCGCTGTAACAGGTATCTCAAATGCAGGTAATGCAGCTTTGGCTGGTGGTGCCGCTTTAGCTGGTGGTGCAACCGCAGCAGGAATCGGCTTGTGGTCAAGATTGGGATATGGTGAAGAAGATACAGATGCATTGAATGCAGAAAATATCTCCACAGAAACAGATATTACTAATTTGCAAGAACCTGCATCTGTCGTCATGCCTTCAGTGACGGAAGTTCCAAATTTAGAACCAAATCTAGAAGTTGAGGAACCCGTCATTGATGTTAATTTACCCAATGCCGAATTGCCTGATATTAATTTACCGAATGTCGAATTACCTAACGTTGAGTTACCTAACGTCGATGTAACTCCAGAAGTTAATTCGCCAAACTGGTTAGATAATTTGAATGCAACTGGTGGTGCGGCTTTAGCTGGTGGTGCAGCTGCTGCTGGTGCTGGATTGTGGTCAAGAGTTGCTAACCGCGATACTGGTATTAATTTACCCAATATCGAACCACCGGATTTAACTGCATCTATTGATGTTCCTGAAATTCCCGAAGTTCCTACAATAGAAATCAGTGAACCTTACATAGATTTACCAGAAATTCCTTCGGCACAATTACCTGATGTGTCGATTCAGGTTCCAGAAGTTGAAGTTCCAAGATTTGAAGCTCCAGAAGTTGAGGCTCAAACTGGACGTAATTTGCTTGATAACATTACTTCCGCAGGTGGTGCAGCTGCTGCTGGTGCTGGATTATGGTCAAGATTTGCCAACCGCGAACCAAATGCAGATATTCCAGAACCGGATTTAAATCTGTCTGTTGAAACCCCAGAAATTCCCGATGTTCCATCATTGGAATTAACTGCACCATCAATTGAAACCCCAGAAATTCCTGATTTTCCATCCCCACAAATCAATAACTTGAGCGCAACATTGCCCGATGTGTGGGATGAGACACCAGAAGAAACACCCGAAAGCGATCGCAATTTGTTGGGTTATATCACAATTGCAGGTGGTACGGCAGTTGCGGCTGCTGGTTTAGCAAATCAGAATCGCGATGACAGCGAAAATACTGAAATCGTAGAAGAAAATATTGCTGCTACAGAAGTAGATGTAACTGCCCCATCTTTGGAAACACCCGAAGTAATCCTTCCGGAAGCAGTAATTAATACAGAACCTTCCCTAGAGGAAGTTACGGAAGTAGCTGAACTTGCACCAGACGCAGATACTGTTGATAATTCTGTAAATTTGGATAGTCCATTGGATAGTCCAACAGTGGTTAACGTCGGCGAAATCGGCAGTCGTGACTGGTGGACACCAGAAGACGCAACAGAAGACGAAACACCCGAAACAGCATTTGATGCAGTTGCCGATGCTGCTGAATCTACTGAAGGTGTAATTGAAGCATCATTCTCAGAAAGCTCTCCACTAGATTTTTCTGAACAAGCAACAACAACTGAATTGGAGATTAATCCAGGGATTGGAGCAATTGGTGCTGGTACTGTAATTGTTGGAACTGGAGCCGCTATTTTAGCAGCAACATCAAATTCTGACGATAAGAACGAGATTGATGTAGCAACGACAATTGAACCAACAATTTCAGCAACAGCTAGCGAAACTCCTTCAGAACCAGTCAACGACAGCACAATTACGCTGACATCTCGTACACCAAAATGGGCATATGCAACTTGGAATATTGCAGATGCAGAAAAAGAAGCGAAACGTCTGGAAGGAGGCACAAACCTAGCATTACGCTTATACGATACTACTGGTATTGATTTAAGCTATCAACCAGGGCAACTCGTACAGCAATACGAATGTGAAGAAACAATCGAAAACCGTTTTATTGCCATTCCCATCAACGATCGCGATTATATGGCAGAAATTGGTTATCTTACCGAAGATAATAGCTGGTTGCCAATTGCGCGATCGCACGTTAACCGAGTTTTTAGTCGTCCACACCAAGAATTTTGGTTTGAAGCTGATGCGGAGTTAATTATTCACGGAGCAACCGAACCAGGTTCTGCTGTTTCAATTGGTGGTCAAACTGTCAAACTCAAAGAAGATGGAACTTTCCACCTACGAATTCCCTTTACCGACGATTTGATTGATTATGTGATGACGGCAGTTGCTAATAATGGTGATAATGCCAAAACAATCCACATGCACTTCTCCCAAGATGGTGTGAAAAAAGAAGACGAAGAAAATGACAAATAAAGTCATTGAATTGAGTTATTTTTCATAATTTAGAAATTCCCTCATCAAATTAATTGGTGAGGGTTTTTATTATGCTGACTTTTCCCGTTATCTTTCTATCACAGCGATGCGGAAGCCGCCACTATACGTGAACGCGATCAGGAGTGCTATCCTAAAAGTCCTATTTTTCCGTTGTTATATTATCATTAAGCGTCTTTTATTGATAATAAATCTTTGGACTGAAACCCTTGCTATATTCATGTTTCCAGACTTAACGGGAAAAGTCAGGTGTGGAAATAGGCGAAATCATTGGGTTAATTTTGGCACTTTTAGTAATTTGGATAAGGCATTCAGCGATATACCTTACAGTGATTTTTAGCTAATTGAAATGCCTTCAGCACGCTTCGCAAAGGCATTTTATTTTTTAGCGGTAGCTAGTGGAATGTGGCGGTTTCGCAATGCCTATTCGTGAAGGCAAAGCACAAGAAATCTACATCGTTACATCGGGTGAAATGATGGCGATGTATGCTGCGAATAACATTGCTCGTGGTGTCCTTAAGTATGCTCACTCAGGTGGTGTGCGCTTAGGTGGTTTGATTTGTAACAGCCGTAATACTGACCGGGAAATCGAACTCATCGAAACCTTGGCAAAACGGTTGAATACAAAAATGATTCACTACGTTCCCCGTGACAACATTGTTCAACACGCAGAATTGCGTCGGATGACAGTGAACGAGTACGCTCCCGACAGCAATCAAAGTAACGAATACCGCACACTTGCGAAGAAAATCATTAATAATAAAGAACTAGCGATTCCCACACCAATCGAGATGGAAGAGTTGGAAGATTTGTTGATTGAGTTTGGTATTCTTGAAAGCGAAGAAAACGCAGCAAAATTAATTGCTACTCAAGACGCAGTGAAAAAGTAAGAAGTTTTTGAAACCCAAG
Source organism: Brunnivagina elsteri CCALA 953 (assembly GCF_002289455.1). Taxonomy (GTDB): domain Bacteria; phylum Cyanobacteriota; class Cyanobacteriia; order Cyanobacteriales; family Nostocaceae; genus Brunnivagina; species Brunnivagina elsteri. Next base: position 16,118 of record NZ_NTFS01000025.1, on the reverse strand, counting down.
TAATGTAGGAATGCTTGGGGAGTAGTAATTTTTTACCTGATAATTGGTTGATTTGGTAATAGGGGATTGGGGAATGGGCGAAAGTTCTTCTTCAGTCCCCTATTTTTATTTTTGATATTAATTTTATTATCGAAGTCGAATATGATGCGGAAATAGAAGCATTAAATACCGAAAAATGTGTTTGGAATGATGTCACTACTTTTTATATATTTGGTCGCAAAGCAGACAATCTAAAACACTGAAATAAGGCAACTTATTCAAGGCATAATTAAGTTGATAAAAATTAATAGTTAACAGCAAGAGCTAGGGATATTTATTCCTAACTCTTAACTCCTAACTCCTAATTCTTAACTTTCAACTCATCACCCGCATTTATCTCTAACAACTCAGCGATCGCCTGATGTTCGAGGGGGGTTTGGGATGGGGGAGCTTGACGCGCATCAGTAATCAACCAATCCAACGCAGCTTCTTGTACATCAATGGTTGCACCAGTTTTATCAATACAGTAGCGACCAAATACTAGCTTATCAACCAAACGTACTCCCGCACCCAAGCGCGACCATTCAAAAATAATACTATTTTCCACAGTTGCACCGCTACAAATCCAGCAGTTAGGAGCAATCATCGCTGGACCAACAATTTTCGCACCATCTTCGATTTTAGTCATCCCACCAATGTAAACAGGACCAGTAATATCAACTTTATCCCAATTTACGGCGACATTTAAACCAGTATAAATACCAGGAAATACTTCACGACCAGGAATTTGGACATTTTTGATTTCACCTAATAAGACACCACGAATAGCTCGCCAATAATCGGGAACTTTACCGATATCTACCCACTCAAATTCCATTGGCTTTGCGAAGAAAGGCGCACCCACTTCGACTAATTTAGGAAACAATTGGCTACCGATATCATACTCGACACCAGAGGGAATATAGTTCAATATTTCTGGTTCAAAAATGTAAATACCTGTGTTGATATTTGTACTAAGTGCTTCTTCAACGGCAGGTTTTTCTTGGAAAGCTTTAACTCTACCTTCATCGTCAGTAACAACCACACCATAGCTGGAAACCTCTTCGAGAGGTACTGTTTTTGTGATAATGGTGGCAATTGAACCTTTAGAACGATGCCATTTTACAGCTTCCGTCAAGTCCAGGTCAATTAAAGCGTCACCGCATAAAACCACAAAAGTATCATCAAAAAATGGCGAGAAGTCTTGGATACGTTTCATCCCACCCGCAGAACCGACTGCTTCACCAATTAAATTACCATCAACGATTTTACCTTCAAAAGAGTAAGCAATCTCCACGCCAAACTTTTGACCGTCACGGAAATAGCTTTCGATTTCATATGCCAAATGGCTAACGTTGACCATAATTTGGTCAAACCCATGCTGACGTAAAAGCTCAACTAAAAATTCCATCACTGGCTTTTGCAGGATGGAAATCATTGGTTTCGGAGTAGTGTAGGTAATGGGACGAACTCGCGTACCCTTACCTGCTGCCAGAATCATCGCTTTCATAATATATTTATTCCTCTTTATTCCTCAGCCACAGTCTGTTTACTTTGTATGTAAGTGATACTTAATCATCGGTTTATTTTTACTCTAAGTCATCCCTAAAACCACTGAGAAGGTTTTTGTGACTCACATAGCCATAAGCGATCGCATAGACTTAGCGAGTACAGCAGTTTATTAGTCATCCTTTCAATTTACCCAGATTTTGGACGCTGCACCAAAATTATGTAAATAAATGGGATGGATTTGGGGATTGGGCATTGGGCATTGTAATAATCCTTCCATCTTTTCTTCTCTCTATTCCCTATTCACCATTCTCTATTCCCTATTTTCTATTCACCATTTCCTAACTTGCTGATAAATCGGTTTTGCTGGTATTCGCTGGATTTGCTAGCAAGCGGATTTTAATTTCTTGATAAAATTCCTCTTGATATAGTTCCACTTTAGACTGTGCCGAAAGTAATAGTAATGCCCAAAATACGCCGACTTTGTGGTTGTTGGAGGATTCACGATGAGCTGATAACGCTTGAGTCGGCTTTTTTGCTTTTGCCCAAAGTTCTACGAGTTTTTCCAAATTCATCCATTCTTGCTCTAATGAAAACTCGTTTGCCGAACTATATAAAAGCTGTTCGAGTTCTCCTGCGACTTCGCTTAAGTTTTCTTGGTGCGACATTTCTATGGCTTGTCGCATTGTTCGCACGTTGTTGACGCTACGAACCCGAACTGGTTTGCTGACTTCCTTTTCCTGAAATTTCTTCAGTTGGTCAGCCATGACTTGCAACTGTTCGATCAGTTCGGGGAGGGTAACGCGACGTTTTGGGGGTGGCATTGCGGCTGAACGACGACGTAATGCTCTTTCTAATGGCAGTCTCGCGGTTCGCAAAAATGCATCTTCTTCCCCTTCTGGTAAGAATTCGTCGAGTAAGGCTTCTTGTTCGTCTTCTGCTGCTTGCATTTGCATCAAGGTATTTGCCTTGAATAAAACCAGCATTGAAGCTGATAAAAATGCTTGTCCTGATTGAGATAAATCACTTTCGTAACCGCGTCTATTTGCTTCTGGAGCCATTAGTTCCAGAAAACGGTCAATCACCTCTATTACCTTCACATCCCAAGGGTCAATTTCTCCTTGTTCTGCTCGATCTATGAGCTGTGTAATTGTTTCTAATAGCTCCGAAGCATCCATTAATTAGTTCTAAAAAGTTGAAATATGGTTTGGAGTAAATTTTCTTGAGCTATATTACTGAGCCAGAATTTGTTCCTGTGGGGGGTGCAAATCACTTGCTGGGGGTAATGCCGATCGCTTTAATGATTGAATTTCTACTTGGTAGTCTTCAATCTTTGAGTTAAGTTCTTGTATTTGAGAGATTTTTTGAATATCTTTTTGATTCAATATTACCTGTTGCTGTAATCTTGCCCATAGGCTGAAAAACCAAGCAAGGCTTGCTCCTAAACCTGCGGCAATAAATAATTCCACTGCGAGCGCAATTTTTATTTGTATGCCTGGAAGTATGACAACTGTGGCAGCCTCTGTGTTTTGTATACTAAAGAATACTAACGCGAGACAAAAGATAAAAATAACCGTAAAGTTGAACTGTCTCATTTGTAACTAGATATAAGTAATTATTGTTTTGGTGAATGCTCCCCCGATGTTCAAAATCCGTTAAATATCTAGAAATTCTGATTGATATTACTACAACCTTTGATCTATTTGATATTTAACCCAATTAGTTTTGCTGGTTTACAGGAGCAATCTTATCGGAAAATAGCAAGCCCATCAAGTATCTTGTGATATTTTTATACTCACTCGGAGTTGAAAAAGTTACCCAAAGTCTTTAATTACTGAAAAAGGCAGAAGGAATAAAATATATTTTTTCCCTCTAACGAATTCTTTCTGCCTTCTCATTGGGAGTTGTGATTTGCGATAAGCGGCGAAAATTTTGCCGTTTGATGAGGATTTAAGATTGGGATTCAGGGACAGATTTATTTTCTTTGCAGGTTTTGAGTGCATCATAAGTACCTTTAATCGTACCTGCGATCGGAATCGCCACAAGTGTCCCCAATAATCCCGCTATCTCGAAACCCATCAAAATCGCCACAAAAATCCAAATCGGATTTAAGCCAATAAAATCGTTAAGTAATTTTGGTGCCAGGATATTATCTTTGATTTGCTGCATAATCAGGGCTGCGATCGCAACTTTAACAGCTAGCCACCAGCTTTGCAGCAGTACAAGGAGTGTTACCAATCCAATTCCTAATGTGGCTCCAATAAAGGGGATCAGTTGGGAAATACCAATAATAATTGCAAACAGTAGAGCAAACGGTACTTTGAGGATGAGGAAAATAGGTGTCAAACAACCCGTCATAAATACAGCTAGCAGGATTTGGCTGAGGAAAAAGTAATGGAAATTTAGCCGTAGGGAGTTTGTTAGGGGAGAACGAACATTCGAGGGTAAAAGATTTGTCAAGCCAAACCAAACTTGTTTACCATACAAAAGCATGTAAAATGCCAGCACCACAACCAAGACAAAGTTGAGAATTCCTGACAATAGGGAACCAGCAAATCCAACGGCATTTGAGGGTAATTGTTGTAATAAATTTTTGATGTATAGCTCAACGTTATCGTTGATTTGTTTGCCAACAATGGTAAAATCTACGGGTAAACGTCGCTGTCTGGCGATTATTTCAAACCTTTGGAGATTTGCTTGGCTTTCTGCTAACCAATTAGGAATTTTATTTAATAGCTGGGTAGTTTGGTCAATTAGTATGGGTACAAGTGTCACACCCAAAACCACAAACAACGTTAAAGTCACCAATAAAACAATAATTACCGCTTGGGTGCGATTTAGGTGTACTTTCTCAAAAAATTTAACAGGATAATTCAGTAAAAAAGCTACGATCGCGGCACAACTGAGAATAGTAATTGGGTTTTGGAAATAGCGAAACAGCATGGATAGCACCCAAGCATTAAGAGCGATGATTGGACCGCCCAAACCATAAAATAACAGATTTTGAACCGATGCTGAACGGCGCATAGAGGATTGAGTGGGGGAATGGGGAGTTGTAGAGACTACCAGTCTGTAAAGGATTGGGGAGTCGGGAAGAGGGAAATATATTTTTCCCTTAAACCATAACCCCTAATCCCTAACTTCTAACCTCTAACCAGCTTGCTCTCTTTCTCTTTTTTAAAGTCTTTACTAAATAACAATTAGCAATCTAAAATTTAAAACTGACTACAGGTTACTAAATAACCACTATAGTAAGGACTTTTGAACAAGAAGTAATCTATCTTCACTAATAAGAAAAAACTTCTTTACTCTCCTATTTATACCCCCACTCCCCAATTACTCTTGTGTACATCAACATGGATAAAGCGATCGCAGACCTACGCAAAGATTACACCCTCAGGGGTATGGAGGAAAGTGACATTGACCCCAATCCTTTTGTACAATTTCAACAATGGTTCGACAAAGCACGGGAAGCACAACTAATCGAACCCAATGCGATGACTTTAGCGACTACTACACCTGACGGTAAACCATCGGCACGAATTGTCTTATTAAAGGATTTTGATACCAGAGGTTTTGTTTTTTATACCAATTACAATAGTCACAAAGGACAAGAGTTAGCCGAAAATCCCCAAACATCCCTAGTATTTTGGTGGGCAGAACTGGAACGTCAAGTCAGGATTTGCGGACAGGTTGAGAAAGTATCGGAAAAAGAATCAGATGAGTATTTTTACAGTCGTCCGTTAAATAGTCGTCTTGGTGCTTGGACATCAAACCAAAGCGAAATTATCCGCGATCGCAATGTTTTAGAACAACGCTTTACAGAACTAAACAATAAATATCAAAATGGAGATGTTCCCCGTCCACAGCATTGGGGTGGGTTGCGAGTTATACCCACAGAAATAGAATTTTGGCAAGGTCGTTCCAGTCGCTTGCACGATCGCTTGCGTTATACTTTAATAAGTGATTCTAATTGGAAGATTGAACGCCTTTCTCCCTAAGCAATTATTCTTTTTCCGTATCTTCATCCTCTTGTTCTGTTTCGGATGAAGTCTTTGTGATAATTTGAACAGTAGCGGAACGGAAACGCGAACCACCTGGTACTCTTCTTCTTGGAACACCTCTAACTGGTGGTTTTCGTCTATTTGCACGAGCAGTCATGATTTTATCTCCCCTAAAATTTTCGCTAAGTTACGTCAAGTCTTGCAATTTACAAGTCTTGAGCTAATGATTGATTTATTTAAGTTTTGAAATTCTCTTTTAGTTACTACAGGAGTTATTGTTGCGACTCCGGAAAATGCTTGTGATAAATTATGCAAAAATACTTAGGGATTTCTAAAAAATAAAATATCCCAATTTATAGATTTATCAATCGTATCATTCGTTTGCAAGGGTGGGGAGACCCCACCCCTACAACAATTTGGTGCATTTATTTCTTTTTTTTATCTGAGAAGAGAATATTGCCCATCACTAAATAATTTTTTTTAACTGAACTGTATTGTTTTATGATGCTGCGGAGAATAGTTGTTCGGCAGTTATTGCTAACTCAGGGAAAGTTCGCGATTCAATCTTATTTTGTCCTCGAAAAGCACTTAATTGATATTGCTTATTCTCATCGAGTAAATAGACAAAAACTGTTGGTTCCTTGGGATTTCCTAAATAGTTGCGACTTGCTAAAGCTAAATAATCAATTATCCAAAATTCGTAAATACCTAAGCGCTGATACTCGTCAAGCTTATCTACATAGTCATCTTCCCAATTTGTAGAGACAATTTCAATAGCTAGCTGTAATGGTTCAGTGAATGCCGAATAAGCAAAAGGATTTGCATCCCAAAGGGTTTTATCTACCACACTAACATCGGGTTGACGACCTTGAATCTTACCGTTTACTGCCTCTGTTCTGACGACAATTCGACCCGATACACGATAATTTAGGCTCTGTTTTTTTACTTCTGATTTAAATTCATCAGTGATAAATTCAGCCAGATTATCGTGTTGTCTAGTTGCTAATGTTCGCATGATTTCCCCATTTACAAGTTCGTAACGTCCTTCTTCATCTGGTAGTCTTTCCAGAAATTGCTCGAAGGAAATCTGTTGTTTGTTTTTATCGGTTGTAATAGTCATATATTTGTATTTTTAAGTAAACCTAGAATCTAATCTGAGGACTTCCAAAAAATAAAATACCCTCACCATAGGATTATCAATTTTACCATTTGTAGGGGCGGGGTTTCCCCGCCCTTACTTACGACAGTTTGGGATAGATAATTTATTTCTTGGTATTCCCTCAACCTGTCTGTTCCGTAGTCTTAGATTTAGCGAATTGAATTGCAGGATCGGGCATAAAAGTATATCGTAAATACAATCCACCCCAAACTATCAAAATAATTATCAAAGTACCAATTCCAAGGGGACTAGGCAACCAAAATACAACTTCGATGTGGTTAAGTTCTCCGGGGTTGAAATGCCAGATTAATTGTTTTCCATTACGTTCTAGTGGGATGGTGCTTTGCGCGATCGCACTAGTTACTCCTTCCGTAAGGGGAGTATTTTCTGTGCTTTGTTGAGGTTTTGGCTTTGTTTGTTGAATATTCTTTGCCCCCCAAGGAGCATTGAGGCTAAATTCTAAGTCGAGAATTGAACCTGCATTTGCCAAAACATTGCCATTATTGGAAATCAGAGCAAGCGATCGCAAGTCCAAATCGTAAATTAAGTGGTTTCTTACCAACAGCAAAAAGTTGTTTTGGAATAACAGCAAATTTGATTCTATTTTGGGTAAGTCAGATTCGGGTTCTGTCGATTTTGCTTTTTGTTTGATGTTGGGATTAAAAAATTCGTTATACTTAGTTTGCAATTCCTGTCCGTTACTGAAGGGAATTGATACTATTAACTCTTCTTGGGAAATTCGACGCGCTTTCCCTTCTAATTTACGGGCACGATGTTCAATACTATTTAGCCATTCATATACTGAGTCGCCACTAAAACTAGTTAATTTTTCACCTAAGCGGATATGCTGTACCAACTCGCCGGAATTTGCATTATCGAAGTTAACACCAACATCATATTTAACGCAACCCGACAAAAGTAGCGATGCTAGTAGCACCAACCAAACTATCCTTGTACGTCGAATTATTGCTTTAATAACTCGCTTTAAATTTTCCCCCACTACCAAAACCTCCGCGAAACCTAAGCAATTTGGATTGACTAAACGCAAAATTAATTATTTTCTAATTTTGGTATGTATTTATGTATTTGCCTGACATTTATTCAAAACTTAACCAAACCAAATACAAAACAGTTAAAGCAACTACAACCAAAGCAACCCAAATAAAGCGATTATCCTCGGTATTGACTTGGCTAAGATCGACATATTCAGGTTCTGGTGTTTTTTTCTGTTCGTTTGATGATTTACTTGGATTGAAAACCAACTTAGTCTTATTACCATTATCTGAAATTGACCCCAAATCGGGAATTTCCGTCATCCATTCCTTAGGACGTTGGAGTTTGGGTGCTTTCCAGATATACTGTAAATGTCTCGCTTGGGTGCTAGTTTCTGCATGGGGATGACGTTTGAGTTGTTCGCATAACGCGATCGCATCATCAACCCTACCATCTGCTTCATAAGCGGTTGCTAGCCAAATTTGCACTTCACCACCTAAACGAGTATTTCGGGTTAGCATAGCACTGGCAGTTTCCAAAAATTCCACCGCTTGCCGATATTGTCCACCTTCAAATGCGTTTATACCTTGCTGGTAGCGGGTTTTCGCAATTTCAATATTTTCTATACTCACTATTTATACGACCAAAAGCACTTCTTTTATTTATTGTGCCATCGCATTTCTCCCCAATACCAACCAAACCCAAGAAACCGGGTTTCTCCCAAAACTAAGTATGACTATTTCAAAAGCAACACCAACAGAAACCGGGTTTCTAACCCCACACGAAAACCCCAAATAACCTCGCTTCATTGAGATTTTTCATGGGGTTAGAAGTCGGGTTACTGGGTTATTCATACTGAATTGAGATTTTCTGTGGGGGGAAGAACCCGACTTCCCAGAGAATTGAGATTTTACATCGGGGAAGAACCCGACTTCCTAGAGAATTGAGATTTTCTGTGGGAATCGTATTTTGTCCTAAACTATCTTATTTCCCCGATTTAGCAAGCTTAAAAATTTCTGATGCAACGCGATCGCATACTCCCACTTCTCCCATGTTTTCGCGCATTTCTTGGTAATTTGCCTGCATTTGCTGTTTGCGCTCGGTATTTAACAACAATTCTATCGCTGCTTGGGTAAGATTTTCGGCTGTTGCTCGTTCCTGGATAAATTCTGGGACAATCTCTTTCATCACCATCAAATTCACTGGAGAGGCAAAGGGAAATTTAACCTTGAGGATTTTCATTGCTACCCAGTAGGAAAATGGATGGAGACGATATAGCACAACTTGGGGTACTTTCAACAGTCCCAATTCTAAATTTACCGTGCCACATTTGGTAATTGCTAAATCCGCAGCAGCAAGAACTTCTTTTTGTTGTCCAGAAATTACTGTTGCTTGCAAACCATATTCTTGGAGTGCTTTTTCAATTTTTTCTCGATAAAACTCTAGGGAAAGGGGAATCCAAAAATTTATCTGTGGTATTTTCTCTTGCAGTAATTTCGCTGTTTGAAAAATCACAGGCATAAGGTATTTTAACTCTTGAGGACGGGAAGCGGGCAATAAAGCAACGCTAATAGCATCATCAGCGATTCCCAAATTTGCCCGTGCAACTTCCCGACTGGGAAATTCCGGCATTCTATCCAAAAGTGGATGTCCAACCCAAGTTACATTTGCTTTCTTTTCCTCAAAATAACGGGCTTCCCCTGGGAAAATAGCTAAAATCTTGTCGCTAACATCAATAATTTTTTGTGTATCCCCAGTGGTCAGAGTTGATACCCAAACTTGAGGTGCAATGTAATATATGATCGGGATATTTGGCGAATGGCGGTGCAAATAATTTGCGATCGCTAAATTGGGTCCCATGTAATCTATCAATACAACTATATCGGGTGGGTTTTCTTTGAGATATGCGATCGCCTGTCGTTGTATTTGTAAAGTTGGTAAAATATAAGGAATAGCTTCAAGCAAACCAAACGAAGAAATCCGAGTCGTATTCCCCAATAAAGTTGCACCAGCAGCCAACATTTTGTCGCCACCTAATGCTACAATATCCACCTCTAACCCCACAGTTATCGCTTGACGCTGAAGTGCAGCAATCAAAAGAGAACCTTGTAAATCGCCCGACACTTCACCAGTACTAATAAATATTCGCATTTAATTAATATATTTGTAGGGGCAAACGGCTGTTTGCCCTAATAACTATCCGTGCCAACAAATATTTCCCCCAACATCTATTTTCCCAAAAAGGAATGACCAAGAAGAAGCAAAGAATTAAAATAATTAGTATTGAAAAGTAGGGGCTAATAAATTTAACAATTAGTTTTGAGAAATCAAAGTTAATAGTTCATATCCTAAACAGCACCATCTACTCCCATCATACAGACGACCCGATGGGTCGTCTCTAGTCGTCTAGACCTCTTAATCTTCACTACTACTTGAGATTTTCCCCTTCCCAGGAATCAAACCACGTCGTCCCGGCATTTGCGAGAGCAATAAAAAACGACGTAAATGTAGCAAATGTTCAGTATCGCCAAGTAAATCTATTTGGTCTAAAGCATCTTTAAACAAAACATTGGAACGATAAAGAATACGGAAGGCTTTTTTCAGATTTTGTAACTCATCAACAGGGAAATTCGCACGTTTAAGTCCAATTAAATTGAGAGTTCTCACCCGTGCCGGATTTCCTTCAACAGTCATATATGGTGGAACATCTCGGTCGATTCGCGCCATTCCTCCAACCATTGCGTGCCTGCCAATATGTACAAATTGATGCACACCCAAGACTCCACTCACTCTTGCACGTGCTTCAATGTATATGTGACCAGCTAACGCCACAGAATTAGAAATAATTACAGAGTCCTCAATGATACAGTTGTGACCTACATGGACGTAAGCCATTAACAAATTACCATTACCGACAATTGTTGCCTCACCTGCCCCTGTAGCGCGATTTATCGTTACATATTCGCGAATTAAGTTATTATCGCCAATCTTAACCCAACTAGGTTCGCCAGCGTATTTAAGGTCCTGCGGTTCCGTGCCAATGACCGCACCGGGATAAATCTGATTTCGTGCCCCAATTTCGGTTAAACCATCTAGTACCACATGGGCACCAATAACGGTTTCGGGACCTACTTTCACATGCCCTCCAATCACAGCATAGGCACCGACTTGTACTGTAGGGTGGAGTTCCGCATCAGGATGAATTACAGCAGTAGGATGAATAAGCGTCTTCAAGGGTCCATCTCCAGAACAGTAAGCGTGCTGAATTTTAAGTAATCCGTAGCCAATAGTGTCGGTTAAGTAACACAGCGTGTGAGGGCGTAAAGAATTGAGATTTTTTTTAGAAATTCTACAAGTTTTACAATATGAGTTGTAATTAACTGGTTTTACTGGTATCGATTTACTAATGTAATAAGGGTACAAGCGTAACGTACCCTCATCAGTAAAAAAATATCAGATTACGAGTGAAAACATCAGTTCGCCTTCACAAGCGAGTTGACCGTCAACCTCGGCAATAGCTCGCATTTTACCGAAACGACGTTGTTTGACCCACAACAGTTCCACGGTCATTACCAACTGGTCTCCTGGTACAACCAGACGACGAAAACGCACTTTGTCGATACCAGCGAACAGGAAAAGACCCCCTTCTAATTCATGTATCTGTGTCATTACGACTCCTCCAACCTGTGCCATTGCCTCAACAATTAGCACTCCTGGCATAATTGGTTTTCCAGGGAAATGTCCCTGAAAATGCGGTTCGTTAAAGGTAATATTTTTAACACCTACAGCACTTTTACCCGGAACAAAATCAATAATTTTGTCCACCAGAGCAAAGGGGTAACGGTGAGGTAACAGTTTTTGGATTTCTTCGATATTGAAAGTTTTTTTGATTTCGGACACTGGTGTAGATGTTTTATCTGATGAAGGTTCAGGTGAACCAGGAATGGGGGTATCGGCTGTTTTCGATTCTGTGACTGTTGACATGGCAATCTTGAGATTTTGAGATTTTGGGAAAAGTTGGGAAAAGTTGGGAAAAGTTGGGAAAAGTTGGGAAAAGTTGGGAAAAGTTGGGAAAAGTTGGGAAAAGTTGGGAGTCAGACAACCCTATTCGGCTTTGCCATTCACACAAACTCTTCCTCCCACAGCGTAATTCTCTGGCAAACTTGTCCAGAAGAATTTTACATTTTGGACTTTGAATTTTGGATTTTGGATTTTGGACTTTGGGATTAATCTAAAATCTACAATCTAAAATTTTCTGTGCCAGTTGAATATGTAAATTATGACTGGCTTTGTACGCTAAGAAGTGAGCAACAGGAAAATTCCCTAATAAACTCAAATCTCCTACTAAATCCAAGATTTTATGACGAACTGGCTCATTTGCAAACCTCAATGGTGGATTTAGCCACCCGTCTTGTCCGCAAATAAGTGCATTATCCAAACTTCCACCCTTGATTAACCCTGATTTTTGTAAGTACTCTATTTGGTGTAATAACCCAAAAGTTCGAGCAGGTGCAATCTCTGTGATGAAGCTACTATCAGTTGTTTCCGAGTCCGGCAGCATCGCCCAACTATACCATTGATTCCCGATCGCAGGTAAGTCAAAATCAATACCATAAGTAAATCGAGTTTCTGTTGCTGGTATTGCACAGACAAATGCATCTTCCTGCCGTACCCAAATTGGTTCGGCAATACTACAAAATCTCTCTTCATCGGCGATTAATTGTGCCACTAAGCCAACTTTCACAATACTTTCAGCCCATACTTTCGCCGAACCATCTAGAAGTGGTACTTCTGCACCATCGATTTCAATGCGAGCATTATCTACACCCATCGCGGCTAAAGTGGCTAACAGGTGTTCGACTGTCCGAATGTGAACTTCGTCCTTACCAAGCTGAGTTGAGAGAACTGTATGATTTACAGATGCTACTTGTGCTGGAATAATTGGTGCTTCTGGTAAATCTACCCGCACAAAATACCGTCCACTTTCAGGTGGTGCTGGCAAGATGCGAACCTTGGTATTATTACCGCTATGAAGTCCCACTCCCGTATGGACAATTTCTGCGGCTAAAGTATGTTGTTGCATGATCGAAAATAGGAATTAGGGGGTTAGGAGTTGGGAGTTAGGAGTTGGGAGTTAGTGGAAAATTTCTAATTCCTCATTCCCAACCTTTAAACAATTAGAATCTTTCGCCGATACCAAAGTTGATGCGGCTGTCTCCCTCATCGCTGATACCATAATCGATCCGAATGGGTCCGAGGGGTGATTGGACGCGGACACCTAAGCCGTAGCCGTAGCCAGTACCGTTTTTATTTAGGACTTCGGCTGGTCTGGTAGTTGTGCCGAAATCGCTACCTAAGTCGAAGAAGAGTGCGCCGCTAACTACGGAGAATACGGGGAAGCGATACTCTACAGTTGCTTGCAGGTAGCTACGACCGCTACTTAAAGCCCCATCTTCGTAACCACGGACGGAGTTACTGCCACCTAGAGAAAAGGCTTCGTAGGGTGGTAAGTCGCCTAAAATGGTTCCGGCTTGGACGTTAAAGGCTAAAGCTTGCGCTCCTTTGCCTTTGGTGAAATTGGTAAATTTCACGGGAATGTAATAGCTATAACTTCCGCGCAGACGGGTGAGGAAAATATTTCCCAGCCCAACGGGTACTGATTGGTCTACGCCAAAACGTAGTAAGGAACCTTTGGTGGGTTGTAACGGATTATTACGGCGATCGCGTGATGCTCCTAACTGTAAAAATAGTAAGTCGTCCTGTCCTTCCCCGGAAGCACTCAGATCGACTTCGGTGTTGGGGTTCAGATTAACTCGTCCAACTTTTCGTACATTTCTGTCAGCATCGAGGGTGGAAACTCGTTGGTATTGCAATCCGGCGGAGGCTATCCATTCGGAGGCTTTGAAGGGGTTTTTTGACAATGGACGGGTGAAAGTGACACCACCACCTGTACGGGTAACGCGAGGGCGATCGCCACCTTCGTCGGGTTTGCTGGGGTTGAAGGTTTCGATGTTGTCGTCTTTACCATCGAATATTAAAGAAATTGATTGACGACGGAAGGCGTTGACGGTGTAGGAGGTTCGGTAAGGGTCTCCTGCAATCCAGGGGTCGGTAAAGCGCAGGTCAAATAATAATTCCCGTTGACCAACTTGTAATTCCGCCCCTAGTTTCTGGTTTCTACCACCCAGGTTTTGCTGTTGGTAACTAATAGTACCGAAAAGTCCGCTCGCTGAACTTATACCCGCACCTGCGGCGATGGAACCGCTATTACGTTCAACGACATTGACGACGACATCGACTTTGCTAGGGTCGGTTCCGGGGTCGAGGGAAACGTTAACATCTTCAAATAATCCTAACCCTGCGACCCGTTGGAGGTCTTTTTGTACGGTGTTGCGGTTGAATACGCCACCTGGTTTGAGTTCGAGTTCGCGGGTGACAATGTAGTTTTGTGTTCTGCCGCGAATTGGTTGCCCTTTTTCGTCGGTGTCTTGTCCTTCTTTGCTACGGAACCGCACGCGGACGTTTTCGACCACACCTTCGGCGACTTGGAGGGTGACAATTCCGTTGTCGGAAACTTTTGGTGCGCCGATGACGTTTGCTAAGACAAAGCCTTTATCTTGATAGCTTTTAGTTAATTTTTTGATGTTTTCTTGCAGTTCTCGGAGGTTGAGGATTCTGCCATATTGCTCTTTAAATATTTCGTCTACCGCAGTCGCTGGCAATACGGAAGCTACATTTGCCCCTGGGTTGGCTTCGATTTGTACCTTGGTGAGAACTGGGTTTGGCTGAACAATGAAGCTGACGCGCACACCCAAAGGTGTATCTTCTGGGGATGCTTGGACGTTTGAGAAGAAGCCTGTAGCGAAGATGGCGTTGATATCTTCTTGGAGTTGCGATCGCGTTGTTGTCCGTCCAGCTTGGGTGCGAATTACTCGATATGCTTCTTGTTCGAGTTCTGGGGCTAGTTTTCCACTTTGGGGTGTAATCACTACCTCGGACACAAGAACGCGGGATTCTGCGGCTTCAGGGGTTGTATTGGGTTGATTATTCTCTGGGTTTGGTATTCCCGGTTGCGGTGTTGGGCGAATTAGTGGTTGATTACCCGTTGGATTATTATTTATCCCTGGTTTGGGAGATGGTGCAGGTGCTTGCTGTTCCCCTGCTGGTAAATTTACTGGTGGTGGTAGTGGTACTGGTTTGGTAGCTGGTTGAATTGGTTTTTTTTGTCCGTTTGGTAGGGGTTTGGTTTGGGGAATCCTTTGTAGCAGTGGTGTTTGTTGCTGTGTTGGTTGATTATTTGGTTGAAATGTAGGTGCTGGGGTTTCCTGGATTTCACTTGGATTTTCCGGCAGCACTGGATTTGGAGTATCAGTTGGTGAACCTGGAAATGAATTGGGTTCGGGATTTGTTTGGGCTGTTTTTACTGGTGCGATCGCAGTTTTTACTGATACAGGTTTTGTCTTTAATGTTGATGCTGCCGGGAATACGGCAACAACTTCATGTTCTGGATCGGCATTAGGATCGGCATTAGAAACTGTATCTACAACTGCGACTTCGGTTACGACTTCTGTTGTTTGTTCAGTATTTTGCCGCGATTTCTGCGGAGTCTGTGCATTTGCACTCAACACACTGCCTAAAGGGGCAGCGATTGCTACCACTGTCATTAAAACGGGAGATAAGCGCATTTTTTTTAAGTTCCTCTTCACGTCCACACACCATCACAAAGTATCATTCGGGTATTGGTCATTGGTCATTGGGCATTGGTCATTGGGCTTTGTTGGGCTTTGGTCATTTGCTTATGTTTATGAGTTAGCACTTAATAGTCAACAGCAATCAACTACAAAGTCTAAAATAATCATCAACACCAAGCTGTTTGAGATTGAAGAATCGATTTTTTTTGTACAAGTTCCTAGTTTCTCGTCTATCCCTAAAACTATGAAACAGAACCAAATCCAAAATATAACAATCCAAAATCGTTCGACTGAGCTTGTGGTCACTGAGCTTGTCGAAGTGTCGAAGTCCAAAGTTTGTACTGAGCAACAGCAAACGTATCCAAAATCCAAAATCCAAAATTGGTTGACCTTAATTAAACAACTTGGTTAAACAACAAATGACTTATTAGCATAAACCTTTAAATAGATTTTTGCCTTCTTTTGCTTAAGGGAAAGCTTACCAATGAAGTTGGAGACAACAAATACCAAATCACTAATGATACAAACCTAATACCAATTTAATGTGAAGCCGCACATTATTTCGACCCCACCCTAACCCGCCCCGTTTGCGGAGCTACGGTGTATACACAAGACTGATTTCCCTTCATATCCCGGAAATTATCCCCGCTAACCCTCTTTCCAAGGGCAGGGCTGATTCATCCCCTAAAACACTTTAAAAATCAAGGGTTCTAGCAATTTAACACTGGTTATTTTGTTACCAGC
>NZ_NTFS01000249.1 GCF_002289455.1 Brunnivagina elsteri CCALA 953 | reverse complement strand
ACTTTTACCTCGAAAAAATACAACACTATTATTGTATGATAAAAGTTCCTTAAAAACTCACAAAGTCAACAGCCTAGGCACAGCCCCCGTCAAGTTTCCGCTGCCCCCATTTCAATCGTAAATTTTTGAGCATATTCATCTTCAAATTCTGACCAAGGAATTAAATTAGCCCTAATTACCCACCTATTATCTTCTGCCAATTGCCCCTCAAATGGCAGTTCAAACTTTTCTATTGGGGTAGGTATGTTCTCAATTTTTCGATACATTTTCTATGTTGATGCTAGGGTTTTGACCTATTTTACCCGAATTTCTTGCACTTTTTTTCGATTTATCGACCTCAATCACTATTTCTACAAGGGTTTCACCTTTAATCAGCAAGCCCTAAATATACCCGTAATTAAAAACCCGGTGTTTGATATACCGGATTTTTGATTCATAGCAGGGGAACTGCTATGAAGTACAGATATTTAGGTTTCCTTCCTCGCAGTCGAAGGAAAACCCTAGAAATAAATGTGTACCTAATTAAAGCGAGAAGTACTGTAACAGTTAATAATTATCGAAAGCAGCAATCGCACTCCTCATTTTCTCAATTACCTCACTGACATCAACACTTCCCAATTCCCCAGAAGCACGGGTACGAATACTCAAGGTATTGGTTTCCACTTCCTTGGCACCAACTACAGCCATGACGGGTATTTTCTCCTTCTCCGCATTGCGAATTAGTTTACCAAGTCGATCGCCACTGGTATCGACTTCCGCACGAATACCCACAGCCAGCATCTTCGCAGCTACTTCCTTGGCATAATCTAAAAATTGATCGCTCACAGGTAATAACTTCGACTGTACTGGTGCTAACCACAAGGGAAAATCACCCGCATACTCTTCAATTAAAATCCCAATTAATCTTTCCAACGAACCAAAAGGGGCACGGTGGATCATAATGGGACGTTGACGAGTTCCATCTTCAGCCACATATTCCAAATCAAACCGTTCGGGAAGAGTATAGTCAACCTGCACGGTTCCCAATTGCCATTCCCGCTCCAAAGCATCTTTAACGATAAAATCCAGTTTGGGTCCGTAAAATGCAGCTTCCCCAACCCCTTCAAAATGATCCATTCCCAAGGTTTCCACTGCCCGACGAATGGCATTTTCAGCTTTATCCCAAGCTTCATCGGAACCTAAATACTTATCACTAGTGCGATCGCGGAAGCTCAATCTCGCTTTAAAATTACCGTCGAGTTTCAAACTCTTAATTACCGACAAGATTAAATCAACCACCTTCAAAAACTCGTCATCAAGTTGTTCGGGAGTGATAAATAAATGTGCATCATCTTGGGTAAAACCCCTTACCCTGGTCAAACCACCCAATTCCCCTGATTGCTCGTAACGATACACTGTCCCAAATTCGGCATAACGTAAAGGTAATTCCCGATAGGAACGGAGTTCACTTTTATAGATTTGGATGTGGAAGGGACAATTCATCGCTTTAAGAACAAAGCCTTGTTCCTTTTCCCTGGCTTCCTCATCCTCTGCCATCATGGGGAAAAGGTCTTCTTTATATTTCTGCCAATGTCCTGAAGTCTTAAATAAATCAACCCTTCCAAGGTGAGGAGTGACAACTTGCAAATAACCCCGTTTAACTTGTTCCTGTTTAAGAAAATCCTCTAACAAACTCCGCAGCAAAGTACCTTTGGGAGTCCACAACGGTAAACCGGGACCAACTAAATCGGAAAATATAAATAATCCCAACTCCTTACCCAATTTCCGATGGTCGCGACGCTGTGCTTCTTCCTTACGTCGCTTATATTCCTCCAACTGTTCGGGAGATTCCCAAGCAGTTCCATAAATACGCTGCAATTGTGCCTTATTTTCATCCCCACGCCAATATGCACCCGCAAGACTTTCGAGTGCGATCGCTTTTGGGTTCAAATCTCCTGTATTCTCCACATGGGGTCCCGCACATAAATCCCACCATTGGTCGCCCAAATGATAAATTGTAATCGGTTCTGTTTTGATATCCCCTAATATTTCTAGCTTGTAGGATTCGTTAATTGCCTGAATTCGCTTGGACGCTTCTTCTCGACTGACTTCTTCACGGGTTACTGGCAATTTTCGATTGATAATTTTCACCATCTCCTTGTAGATGGCTTTTAAATCCTTGTCGGTGAATGGTTCAGGACTATCAAAATCATAATAAAACCCATTTTCAATCCAAGGACCAATTGTAACTTGCGCTTTAGGAAAAAGCTTTTGCACAGCCATCGCCATTACATGGGATGTGGTGTGGCGAATTTTCTTTAAATTTTCCGATTCGCTGGTGCGTGGTAAATAGATTTTTTCAACTATTTGTTCGGTTTGTTCTGACTGCTGGGGAGATGAATTTGGCGACATCGGCTGTTGAACCTTTGGCAAAGCTATAAAATTACTCGTGATTTATCTTAATTTGTCTATCTACAAAAGTGCTGACAATTTTCTAAATATAACCGATGAGGGGTCATACTTTATTCGTCGTAGCTTGCTTCTTGTCAAGGGCTATTTTCATTAAATATAGCACTGGAAGATATTTACATCTGGATTTACACCTCAATAAATTCATCAACCAGTCATTCGCTTCCTTGGGAAAGAAATATACAGATAATCAAGCAACGCAAAAAATGGATTTTGGACTTTCGTCGCGATATTCCAAAGCGATATCGCACATCTCTTTCTCAAGATGCATTGACTTATACAATCTAAATATCTATAAATTGAATTATAAAATCAAATTGATTTTAATTTCCTATAATGATAATTTTAAGATTTAAAGCGCTAGATTTAGTAGTCAGAAATTTCACTTCTCTGTGACGATCGCCCAAAAATGAGAAAAAAATTACTAAAGTACCAAAAATGAGAGCCGTTAATATTTGCAGCAAATTGCTTGAGATACCCGAAGATAAGTATTTTTACCAATTTGATATCTAAATATAATTTAAATAAAGTTTCAGCTTAAAAGTATTAAAGCGGCTTGAACTATTCCTTTCAGGTCTGTACAAACCCTTTCTAAAGTTTGTATAATGAATCTGTAGCCTGCGTTACAAAAAAAAGTACCAAATTGTTTCATCTGCTGCTAAATTATTAAGAATAGTAAAAAAAATTAACATTCGTAATAGAGTAGGAAGTATGCTTCTCATTTATGCAGAACTCTAATTTACCTGAACCGGAGTTGCTCAGAACGGTATTACAACCCTTGTTAGAGGATTTTCAATATTGGTTTGCGCGATCGCATGACTTTTTGGAAACAGAGCGTGTGGAGTTTATGAGTAAGCAAGAGCAGTCAGACTTGCTTTCGCGAGTTAAGGAAGCACAGGAAGAGGTAAAGACGGCGAAAATGCTATTTGCCGCAACTGATGGACAAGTTGGAATCGAAATGGCAACCCTGATACCTTGGCATGGTGTTGTAACTGAATGTTGGAATGTAGCGATGCGTTTCCGTCAAGAAGAAAAAAGTTAAAGGATTATAAAGTTTATGATTTTTCTCAGCTTTTAATTTTTTCTTAATAAATTTACAGAAACGTCTCATCAGCATTATCCCTCGTATGTTTTGACTAATTAGAAATAAAAACTAATGAGATAAAAATTGATAAAAAGACTCAATGTATACTATGCTACTTAGATACAGCATTGAAGTAGCTAGATATTCTCTCTTAAAAGAGAGGTTTGCAAGGGGTATTACCGAGTTTTATACATAATCAATTCAAAACAGTCAATTCAAACTGTTGCGGCTTTGTAGACCGTTTTGGCATAGCTTTAGAAACAATTAAAAACACGCTGCTCCTAGAGGAAAACCCGATGTTACATCTTATTTATATTCTGGCTTTTACTATCCTTGCCGTTATTGCTGTTGCAAATTTAATTCGCAATTTAATCATGTTTAGCTTTGATAGAGAGCGGACATATTCTACCAAGTCATCGATGAGTAGTAATGGTTATTCTGGTTCGAGAAAGCAATTTGTACCTCATCCCGAATTGTTAGATAGTTCTGGGAATTTAATTAAAGAGCCTTTATTAGTGATGCGATCGATTAACGTTGAAGATGCTCGTCAGCAATTAGATGCACTTTTTGAAGCTTCTCCAGGACAAAAAAGTGATGTTCAAGAAGAAAAATAATTAATAGTTAGGAATTAGGAGTTAGGAATTAGGATTGGTAAGCTTTATCTCTAATTCTCATAACTCGTAACTTAAATTTATGCTTCAATCACAACGCGGAGATTACCGCGTTTTTTTGTAACACGGCAAGCAGTAGTATTTCCCGAACGCTCGAACTCCAAGTCAAGGATAGTTGGACCAACGCGCAAATTATGTAAAGATAGACGATTAATCGATTCTGGTAATGCTGGATCGATAATTCTCAGGCAATTATTAGGTGCATCTGGAACTAAATTAACCATCATTTGCAGTAATTGGAAAACGCTACCAGTTGCCCAAGCTTGGGGAGTACAAGCGACAGGATATAGAACTGGAGCATTATCTCCCTCCCGTTCATAACCACAAAACAGTTCAGGAGGACGATGATATGGTTGAACATTAGTCATATCAAACAAACCTTGGAAAACCTCCAGTGCTTGATCGATTAAACCGAGCGATCGCAATCCCATCGCGATCGTCGAGTTATCGTGAGGCCATACGGAGCCAATATGGTATCCCATCGGATTATAGGCTGGAGACAAACTACTTAAGGTGCGAATTCCCCAACCGTTGAACATATCGGGTGCCCGCAATCTTTCGGCAACACTGTAAGCTTTTTCTGGCGTAAAAATACCTAATTGTAAACAATGCCCAGGGTTAGAAGTAATACTATCTACATGTTTACCTTCACCATCCAATGCCAAAGCGCAGAAATCCTGATCTTCCATCCAGAAATCGCGATTAAAACGCAGTTTCAAATTTCGCGCTTCCTCAATCCACAAATCAGCTAAATCTAAGCGCTTCTTCATCCGCGCAATTTCAGCTAATCGTAACTTCGCCGAATACACATAAGCTTGTACCTCACAAAGTGCGATCGTGCCATTTGCTAATTCCCCTTTACGGTTGACAATACAATCACCCGAATCTTTCCAACCTTGATTTGCTAAACCACGCTTAGATCTACGGAAATAACTGAGATACCCCGTATCTCTCATATTCCGATCGATCCAATCCATTCCCGCTAAGGCATAACTCCAGAGATTTTCTAAAGTTTCCCCATCGTGAGTCCAAGCGTAATATTCCGAATACAGCATCAACCATAATGGAGTCGCATCAACCGTTCCGTAGTAGGGAGTATGGGGAATTTCCTGACAACGGGAAAGTTCGCCAAACCTTAATTCGTGTAAAATTTTACCCGGTTCTTCTTCACGCCAATCATCATCGACTTTTCCTTGATATTTAGCCAATAATGTCAGCGTCTCTTTAGCAATTTCGGGATTTAACATCAAAGTTTGGGAAGCAGTAATAATTGAATCCCGCCCAAACAACGTTGAAAACCAAGGTACACCAGCAGATACGGTTTTATGTTTGCCAAAAGATTGGCGCAGTAAGTACATATCCTGTTCTGCACGCTCAATTGCTCGATTAAAAATACTCTTATCGGCACGAATTCGGGTAATTTGCTGTACCCAATGTTGCTCCTCCATCACCTCAGCAGCTTTAGCTTGTCCAAGAGTAACGGGAGCGCTAACAGTAGAACTAGATTTATTATTTGTTAGTAAATTAATCCGATAGCCCAACTTTTGCTTTTCATGGGGGGCTAATTCAAACCGCCACAGCGCCGTATAACCTTTAAAATAATCTGGCTGACGATGCTGGAATTTAATCCGCGATTCCATTACCATGCCGTCCAAACCCTGGTAAGCAAGTATTAGAGACTGCTCCTTGACTTCTGGATTTTGATGATGTTCGGATGGGTGAACTTCTACGTGTGGGATTAAAATTTCATCAGATATTGGCTCAACTAACCGTAATAACCGACCTCGATGGGGACGATCGTGTCCACGAACTTCAAATAAGTCGGCAAAATCCGCATCAAAGCTGAGGCTAAGTTCAAAATTGATATTGCTGGTGCTGTAATTACATACTTCAATTTCTTCAAATAAAGCGCCATTCAGTGCCAGTTCACGCCGCATCCCGATTATGTCGGGCTGAAGATGGTCTTCAATCCGGGGATTAGTACACAAAATCGATAGGGAGAACCCTTTATCTGCTGTACTGCTTAACAATACTGGAGAATACCCGTTAATTTGCAACTCCAACCGACTCAAAAATCTTGTATCGGAACAGAATAATCCCATACTGGGGTTGCCATCGTTGAGGGAACACCCAGAAATATTACCTAAAGTATCTGTAACTAAAAATAAATCGTCGTCTTTAACAGTTAATGTCGGCTGCGGTCTTTGAGTCACCACGCAGGGCCATTCGGAAATAGGAATTTGGTCGGCAGGTACAAAGGTTTTGCCGTCCAGCAAAATCTTTTCCGGTGTTGGGATTGTATCCGGTGTCATCAGCAAACTTCCAGGTGTAACAAGTCTAGATTCTCTTTGTTGATTTTCTTCGTTTAATGCGCGTCAACAGGAAAAAAGGACGCTAGATTAAACTTATTTGAGCCACTCATACAAAAGAAATAAATCCATACAAATGTAGAAAGCATAGGTATAAATCTATGTGTTAATTTTCTTCAACGAAAGCAAAACCTAATTTTTAAGTTTTGTAAACAAAGTTTTGTAGATTCTAACACCGAGTAGAATTTTGGGTAATGGTAGGTTTAGGCTAAATTAGAAGACGAATAGCAAAGCTTGTTAAAAATAAACCAACTATTCCCAAGAGTCAACAAGCCTAATATTGTAGGCAATATTCCTTCTACCTTATTGCAGTAGTACGAGTAGTAGTATCAGCCATAAGTTTCCAACCATACACTATTTTGCGTACAGCCAAGCAAATCTATTTTGACGTAGCGTGGAAAGAAATAGTTGTCTAAAATCAGCTTCAGACTATTATTTGATTAAATTATATATTTATTTGCAGTACTTATTTGTGCGATCGCGGCACGATTTTCGTTTCCGGAACAGAAATGTAGGGTACAGAAACTAGAAAATAGAATTGACCCATTCTTAACCAGGAGGCTAGGAACGAGTCAATAAATCATGACTTAGAGAATATCGAATTCAACCTAAAATCATCGCGTATGCTCGTTCATACTCATCAACCATTGATTCGACACTAAAACGACTAACTACATGCTCCCGACAAGCTAGCCTGTCGAGTTTAGTTGCTCGCGGAACCATCTCAATCATTTCCGCGAGGCTATTGCAAATAAAACCGGTTTCTCCGTGGACAATGACTTCAGGAACAGAACCTAAACCCATGCCAACAACGGGGGTTCCAGATGCCATTGACTCAATCATCACTAAACCGAAAGGTTCACGCCAAGTAATTGGGAATAAAGTTGCGATCGCGCCACCCAATAATTTTACTTTTTCTTCGTGGGAAACTTCACCTAAATATTGAATTTGCTCACCATCAATAAGTGGTTCGACTTCTTCACGGTAGAAGACTTCATCAGTAATATCTACTTTGCCTGCGATCCGAATGGGTAAACCTGTGGCTTGGGCAATTTTAATTGCTTCGACTGGTCCTTTTTCCGGCGAAATTCTGCCGACAAAGGCTAAATATACTGGTTGTTCTGGTTCTGATTTGAAGGGGTAAACAGATGTGTCGATGCCATTGTAAACGGTATGTACATAGTTAATATCAGGAAGGGGTTGACGTTGGGCATCGCTGATACTAATAAAGTGCTGTTGGGCAAAGCGTTTGAAGATTTGTTCGTTCTCTTTGGTAAAAGAACCATGCAAAGTGTGGACTATGGGAGTTTTGATGAGACTTCCCAACCACAAAGCTTGGAAACCGAAATGGGAATGTATTATATCAAAGTTTTGTGATTTTTGATAAATGTTAGCAAATTGCATGTACTCATAAACCCCAGCTTCTCTGACGTTAGGGTCGAGACGTAGTGCTTTGGGGTGAACAGATTCGAGTTTGGCTGCTGTAATTGAGTCTCCAGAAGCAAACAAGGTAACTTCGTGACCACGCTTAACTAATTCGTCGGTTAGTAACTTTAAGACTAGCTCAATACCACCATATCGAAAGGGAGGCACGCGCTCCCACAAAGGAGAAATTTGGGCAATTTTCATATTTCACCTAAAATAGGTCAAGGTCAGCATATTCGCAGCAATTGTGAGATTTTTGGCGAGATTTGTTCCCAGCTAAATTTGACAGCTAAATAAATGGCTAAAGTTTATGGTGCTGCCTGAATGGGTCTGTTTCAATGGTAATATCTCAATATTGATATCTTCAGAAATTGGGGAATATGCTCTAAGGTGACTCCAGCTTAAGGCTCAGGCAAGGAAATTTAGTAATCACATTTCTGCAATAAACCAACTTTTTGCTCCTTTCTTATATCAGCCTCAATTTAATTTTGATTCAACCTAACTTACACCTTACTAAAATCATGGTAAGTAAATGACTTAGATTATCTTAACTATCAAATTATTCGTAAGCAATAATTCAACTAATTTCAAGTGATGAGATAAACAATTCACTTGAAACAAATAATTGAATACTAGGTTATTTCACATGATTTGTATATGTGTATTTTTCTTGACATAGGTAATAGTAGCTGAAAATGTTTAACTTAGCAATACGCACATTTTTTCAGTAAAAGTAAACAAAATGACTATATTAATGTTTGTAGGAGTAGACTGAATCAGTATTAATATTTGGGAGACCGAGTAATTTTGCATACTATTTTTTCTCCTATTTAAAAATTTTATTTCTATTTTTATGTCTTATTTTTGACTTATTATAACGACTTTGAATAAGCTCTAAAATCTCTTGGATTGAGACTAACAAAGTAATATTAAATTAAAAATACTTAGACTGATAGTTAGAAATATATTAGTATTAATACGTTATTGATATGAATAATTAAAAGAACAAAGTACAGAACGAAAAGTATAGTTACTCAAAAACCTTTTCTCTTCTGCCTTTTGTCTTGTCATAGCGGCAAATTTTGCCGACCTAGCTTAGATAAATTAATGTATAGTAGCTTCTGTTTGATAAAAATTTGTCATTGTCTTCCCGCCCTTACATCTTCCTAGCTAAAATACTGGCGCAAAGGTCATCAAACGTGCAAGAATATTGGGTGGTATGCTGCATCAAGATTTGACAAATTTATGATTTGGGAATCTTTACATATTGCAAACATATATTTAGGTTGAAAGTCCATTGTAATTTGTACAATGCAGCAGAGAGATGGTTTTTTTCTGCGATCGCCGCTCTAAAAAGATATACATGAGCATTTCGACGTCGGTACTGAGCGATTTGCTTATTACCCTACCCTACCTGCGACCCCAGTTGTACTTCAAAGCTTCGCTGACAGCTCTTTCCCATGCGATGGAAGACCAGGTTTTGGCAGCTACCCTTGAGGAACCATTGGTCATTGCTAGTTTCCAACGGGAGCGTTTTTACCGTCAGGAAGCACATCGCTACCAAAGGTTGGCACAACGAAGTAATCAAATATACGTACTATCGGCTCCGGAAACAGATTTTTCCAACAAGTCGGATTATTACGAGAAAGTTGCTTTTGAGCCGGAAGATGGCTTAAGTCAAGAGTGGCATTTAGTCGTGTTGGCACAAAACTACGCGACTTGTTTGGTTTGTCGAGAAATTCCGCTTTCCCTAGCCAAAAAGCAGCAGATGCGGGAACTGAGTCCAACTTTGGACATGGACACATCAAGAAGGTTTGAAGGTATTTGGACATCGGAACGAGGTGTTAGCCTTAAAGCTGCGAGTTTGCTGCTAGTGAGAATTTTAGTTTACCGACCGGAATT
>NZ_NTFS01000248.1 GCF_002289455.1 Brunnivagina elsteri CCALA 953 | reverse complement strand
ATCACTCAAGCCTAATAAAATCTTGGAACTCTTGTCAGGAAAGATTTATAGCTTATTTTTTTACATCGAACTCAGGTAGGGTAATGTTACATTTAGAAATATTAAAGCTCATATTTCCACCAAAAATTATTTCATACAAAATAAAATATGGTATCGACAGTTCCCAGCCCGAATACAATTAATTTATCCAGCATTCGCCTCACAATTCGTAATCTGCAACCGCAACTAGTAGAATGGCGAAGACAACTTCACCAAAAACCCGAATTAGGCTTTCAAGAAAAACTCACATCAGAATTTATTGCCCAAAATCTTCAAAAATGGGGCATTGAACATCAAACAGGTATTGCTCAAACTGGAATAGTCGCCATCATTAAAGGTGAAATTCAAGATGGAGAATTGGGTAATCAAAAAGTTCTAGCGATTCGTGCGGATATGGATGCATTACCAGTTCAAGAGCTTAACGAAGTTCCCTACAAATCGCAACATGATGGCTTAATGCACGCTTGCGGACATGATGGACATACCGCGATCGCACTTGGTACAGCTTACTATCTCCAACAGCATCGTAAAGATTTTGCGGGAACTGTCAAAGTCATTTTCCAACCTGCTGAAGAAAGTCCTGGTGGTGCAAAACCTATGATTGCAGCAGGGGTTCTCAAAAATCCCGATGTTGATGGGATTATTGGGCTGCATCTGTGGAATAATTTACCTTTGGGAACCGTTGGTGTGCGTCCAGGGGCATTAATGGCGGCTGTGGAATCCTTTGATTGTACAGTGTTTGGTAGGGGTGGACATGGTGCTATGCCCCATCAAACGGTGGATTCGGTGGTTGTCGCTGCCCAAATCGTGAATACTTTGCAAGCTGTTGTTTCTCGCAATGTCAACCCGATTGATTCTGCGGTGGTTACTATTGGGGAACTCCATGCAGGTACTCAGCGTAATGTGATAGCTGATACCGCAATTCTGAAGGGTACGGTACGTTATTTTAATCCAGATTTAACAGGCTTTTTTAAGGAAAGAATCGAGCAAGTTATCAGTGGAGTTTGTCAAAGTTATGGTGCAAAATATGACTTAAATTATTGGTCATTATATCCCGCAGTCATTAATGATATTGGAATGGCTGAACTCGTTCGTTCTGTAGCTGAGGAAGTTGTGGAAACTCCTTTGGGTGTGGTTCCCGAATGTCAAACTATGGGAGCGGAGGATATGTCGTTTTTCCTCCAAGAAGTTCCCGGTTGTTACTTCTTTTTAGGTGCTGCAAATCCAGCTAAAGGTTTAGCATATCCTCACCATCATCCCCGTTTTGACTTTGATGAGACAGCTTTGGGAATGGGTGTGGAAATGTTTGTTCGCTGTGTGGAAAAGTATTTGGGTGGTTAAATAAAATATGGATTAAGGTCGCGCAAAGACGCAAAGGGTAGTAGGTTTTGAAAATATTTATCTGTGGTTTTTCTGGATGATTCCGTAACGATCGCACTTTGATGGGTAGAAATGAGTATTATTTGTGTACTTGAGTCTTTCTATACCTAAAATTTATGTTTTCCCAGCTACTGAACCCATCTGTACTTGCCGCAGTTGTCGAATTTGAAAATTCTACAATACCTGGTGTTTGGGCAAGTATTGATAAAAAACAGCTAATTTCGGAAATGCGATCGCGTCTAAATGACCCTTTTCAAATTAACCAGGGGGCACAACCATTTTGTGGTCCAGCCTCGATTATATTTGAATTAGTCCGCAAGCAACCTTTACGTTACGTTCAACTTTGCCGTAGTCTGTTTGAAACAGGAGGTTTCCAAGGGACAACAAAGCGGATCGAAGCGTCACGAACTCTCAGACACAGTAAAGGAAGATTACGGATGAATCAAGCTGATTGGATGGTGATGTCAGCTTTGCGGGAGTCGGAAAATACCATTTTTAATATTGAAGCGGAAGCTCCGGATATTATTCGTAATTTGGCAGGTATGACGAAATCCTGGGAAATGCAAGGTTGGACGCGGGAAATATTAGGTTATCAGCAAGTTAAGTATAAGCATACATATTTGCATGGTGAATTTGAAGCTTTGGAGGAGACTGCAAAAGCGATTAATCTTGGTGGAGTTGCGTTTGCATTAATTACTGCTGATGGTTTGTTACGTGGGAAAACTCCTTTTTTGCCTTACCCAAATCACTGGATAACACTTTTAGGAAATATCTCTGTTAAAGGTGGTGATTGGTTTGATGATGATAGCGGCAGAATTAGTTTAGATGTGTATTCTTGGGGAAAACAATTTCACATCAATTTAGATGAAGGTCCATTTGAGGATTATTTTTGGGGAGTTGTGATTGGGTTTTAGATTATTGGTAGGGGTTAACGGTTGTTAACCCTCTAATTTTATGATTATTTCCTATTGATTAACGGTTGTTAACCCTTTAATTTTATGATTATGGCACTTCTTGCTTGGATGAAATCTAAAAAATACGGGCAAACAACCGTTTCCCCCTACAGTATTCTCAATTACCAAATGTATTTATTAACAGTTGGGTTATTAATCCTTAATTTCTGTTAGTAAATCTTTGAATTTTAGATTATTTGAATTATAACAAATAGAAAAAGCGAGTCATAAAACTCGCCCAGATTTATCAACCACATTCAAGATTTATCAAAGTAAAAAAAACGAAAATTTAATGCTTCTTATTTCCGAACCATTTAGCAGCAGCAACACCAATTATTGCTCCGACAACTGGGTTACTAATAAACTTGAGAATTCCTGGTTGTTCGGCTAAAACTTCGCGGAAAATATCAGGATGATTGTGATAAGCAAACGATGCAAGTTTACTAACATCATCAGCAGTCATTCTTCCTGGTGTATGGGTAGAAAGTCCTAATTGCTGCTCTAAATGTCTGTCATCAAGCTTTCTTTCTTTGAAGTGCTTGAAGAAAGCACGGGCAACATCATCGCGCTCGTTAGGTTTGATTTGGGAAATCGCCTTTTGCAACTCAGGTTCCATCTGACTTGCGGGAATGCGATCGCTATTCAAGGAATTACTAAACAATTGCCGACGTTCGTCTTTAGTACTACGTTGAGCAAAATCATCAAAGTTTTGATATTCACGGGAAGGGTCATTTTGCACATCATCAAGTGATTCTACATCACCACCTGCTAAATCATTCATGATTTCGCGTCTATATTTATCGCTATTCGTCACGTTTTTTCTCCTTTTTGTTATTGGTTATTGGCTAATTATCTATCCATTCTGAATAATTTCTCTATTAGCTAATAACCATTAACTATATTGAACCTTATTGCTTTGGGTGTCATATTGCGCGGTTAAAACTAGCTTTTTATCCGGTGCATATACAAGTACTGTCAAATCTTGATTTGGAAAATTCTTGTGAAACCCTTGTACCAAAGATTTAGTTAAAGTACGGACTTCATTAGGACGAACCTGTGGAGAAATTACAATCCCTAATTTATTGTTGTCGCGAACATAAGCATCCTTTACTAAACCTTTAGAGGTTTGTACAACCCAATCGCCAAAACTCTGTCCAGATTGAGTATTTCCCCGCTCTAAGGCAGTATAGGCTGAACCTTGACTCAATGCTGGTTGGTTTGTATTGCGATCGAGTTGTGCAACG
Organism: Brunnivagina elsteri CCALA 953; assembly: GCF_002289455.1. Classification (GTDB taxonomy): domain Bacteria; phylum Cyanobacteriota; class Cyanobacteriia; order Cyanobacteriales; family Nostocaceae; genus Brunnivagina; species Brunnivagina elsteri. The sequence continues at coordinate 6,314 of NZ_NTFS01000248.1, read as the reverse complement.
TTGCTATTACTACCGCAAGCAGCAGTTAAAGTCAAAACAAGCACTAAGACAAAAGCCGTTATTATCTTACGACCTTGCTGTAGCAGATTCATTTTTCTACCTCCTAATTGTTTAAAAAACTAATATATGGACTACATAAAAATTCTGGGTGATTGTTTGATATTTTGGCTTTATATGTTTGCTTTACAACTAGGGGAATTTAGATTAGGCAATATCAACACCAATTACTATCTGTAATACCCCAATTATTAAGTAGAGACGTTCCAAGGGAACGTCTTTACTTAGTAGAATATAAAACTCACCCTGATTTGCTACCTAAATCTTCATCAGTAGACACAATCCCTACTATTTGAGTTCTTTCTTAACGTTATCTTTTACATCTTCTAGACCATGACGTACTGCACTTTCAGCCTGTTTCGCTTTTCCTTTGGCTTTATCTTCTGGATCACCAGTCACATTTCCCAAAGCTTCTTGAGCTTTGCCTTCAATATTTTTAGCGGTAGCTTTTGCTTTATCTTCTAAACTCATTTTGAACTCCTAAAATTTGATAAAATAATTCAAAGTTATCAATTCATTTATCAATCAACTCTGAATCTTTTTTGCTGTCACCTATATAAAATAACTTCAATCTTTAACCCTAGCCTTCTGTCATGGGGCTAATAATTATCTCTACTGAAAGGAAGACAATCATAGAAAATCCCCATTCCCCAATTTCTACTTAGAGTCAGTCACAAAATAAATGATCCTGTGTTGTCATGCTGTAGCTTGCTACAGAATCACCGAAGAGCATTTCTTTCTGTGGAGTTCTCTTATAAAATTAAAAATCTAAAATTAAAAATCTAAAATTAAAAATCTAAAATTAAAAATCTAAAATTAAAAATCTAAAATTAAAAATCTAAAATTAAAAATCTAAAATTAAAAATCTAAAATTAAAAATCTAAAATTAAAAACCTAAAATTAAAAACCCAAAATTAAAAATCTAAAATTAAAAACCCGATCGTGATTAACTGCGATCGGGTTAAATTGGTTATTAGTTGTACTTTAAAGTCCAAAATCCTTCGTTCTAATTTCTTAGTCCTAATCGAGATAACCCATCAGCACTGGAGAATCATCAGTATCATTTGAAGCCACAGGGCGATTACCCATTACTGAGTAATTTTCCGAGATAACCAACGTACTAGAAGCAATAGGACGGATTCCAGACACATTCATAGTGTCAACAACATGAATTAGATTTGCCCCGATTGGACGAATACCACAGATATTCATTGTTTCTATAACTTGCAAATGGCTAACACCAATCGGACGTATTCCAGAAACCGACATAGTTTCAGCGATTTCTAAGTCACTAGCTCCGATTGGACGTATTCCTGAGATTGCAAAGCTTCTTTCCTCTTCGCGAACTTGGAGTTTGCTAGATGCTTCTTTTGCGTTGGCTGAATCTGTTGGCACTGACATATTAGTAGTTGGCTTAACTTTGTTGACAACTTTTGCTTCTGGTGTTTCGGCTTTAGCTTCTTTAGCCTCAGCTTTAACTGCTACTTTATCCGTAGTTGTAGTTTGAGCTTGATTATTTTTTTCAATTTCCACTATATTTTTCCCCTTTGAGCTTGGCAGCATGAATACCGAGGACTGGTTGATTTGCCAGTGCTGCTCATGCCCATGACCTATACCTTGTCTGTTAATTGAATTTTACAATACTTAGGAGATCGAAATTTTATTCTATACGTTTGAGTTTAACTTCAAAAATGGTTCCATAGGTATAATTATCTTCTGAATATTCACATAAGTAAAACTTAATGGTAAACATTGATAAATCTTAGTAAAGAGGTTTTAGAAGGATTCTGAATTCTGACTCCTGACTGCTGTATTCTTTTTAGAGTTTTCCGCTACTATAAGTTAGAGCATTTATAGTACGTTTGTATGGCAGAATTTAGTCTTCAAGCACCTTTTAAACCAACAGGCGATCAACCAAGTGCGATCGCGCATCTGGTAAAATCCCTCAATGCTGGAAATACTTATCAAACCTTGCTAGGTGCAACGGGAACTGGTAAAACATTTTCAATAGCCAGTGTGATTGAGAATGTGGGCAAAGCAACCCTAGTTCTCGCACATAACAAAACCCTTGCAGCACAGCTTTGTAATGAACTGCGGGAATTTTTCCCCAACAATGCTGTGGAATACTTCGTTAGTTATTACGATTATTATCAGCCAGAGGCTTATATTCCTGTTAGTGATACATATATAGAAAAGACTGCTGCCATCAATCAGGAAATCGACATGTTGCGACATTCGGCAACACGTTCTTTATTTGAACGTAGTGATGTGATTGTGGTTGCGTCGATTAGCTGTATTTATGGTTTGGGTATTCCTTCAGAATACCTGAAAGCTGCGATTCCTCTACATGTGGGTAGGTCAGTTGACCAGAGGGAAATCCTCAAATCACTAGTATCAATCCAGTATAGTCGTAATGATATCGAAATGGGTCGGGGTAAATTTCGGGTTCGTGGTGACGTTTTAGAAATTGGTCCCGCATATGAAGATAGAATTATTCGTGTGGAATTTTTTGGGGATGAGATAGACGCAATTCGTTATGTCGATCCAGTTACAGGTGAAATTCTCCAAAGTCTGCAAGCTGTGAATATTTACCCTGCACGTCACTTTGTCACACCAGAAGAACGTTTGGATGTAGCTTGTCAAGATATTTCCGACGAATTAAAACAGCGCAAAGTCGAACTCGAAGAACAAAGTAAACTCCTGGAAGCACAACGTATCGATCAACGTACTCGCTATGACTTGGAGATGTTACACGAAGTTGGGTATTGTAATGGTGTGGAAAACTATTCCCGTCACCTTGCAGGAAGACAAGCAGGAGAACCACCTGAATGTTTAATTGATTACTTTCCCAAGGATTGGTTGTTGGTGATAGATGAGTCCCACGTGAGCGTACCGCAGATTCGGGGAATGTACAACGGCGACCAAGCGCGGAAAAAGGTATTAATTGAACATGGTTTTAGATTACCGAGTGCTGCTGATAACCGACCACTCAAAGCGGATGAGTTTTGGGAAAAGGTAAATCAATGTATCTTTGTTTCAGCAACTCCCGGAGAATGGGAACTGGGAATTTCTGGTGATAATATTGCCGAGCAAATCATTCGACCAACGGGAGTAATCGATCCGGAAATTAGTGTTCGTCCCACAGAAGGTCAAATCGATGACTTGCTAGGAGAAATTAAAGACCGTGTTGACCGCAGTGAACGAGTATTAATTACAACTTTGACCAAGCGAATGGCGGAGGATTTGACTGAGTATTTGCAAGATAACAGTATTCGGGTGAGATATTTGCATTCTGAGATTAATTCGATTGAACGGATTGAAATTATCCAAGATTTGCGTGATGGTGGTTTTGATGTGTTGGTTGGTGTTAACTTGCTACGGGAAGGTTTAGATTTACCAGAAGTTTCGTTAGTGGCAATTTTAGATGCAGATAAAGAAGGCTTTTTGCGTGCAGCAAGGTCATTAATTCAAACAATTGGTCGAGCTGCGCGTCACATTCACGGTAAAGCGATAATGTATGCTGATAATATGACAGATAGCATGATTAAGGCAATTGATGAAACTGAAAGAAGACGCGGTATTCAGATAGCTCATAATAAGATGCATGGGATTACACCGCAACCAATTGCTAAGAAAAAATCGAGCAATGCAATTTTATCTTTCTTGGAAGTTTCGCGACGTTTAAATGCACAGGATTTACAAGTTGTTGAGGAGCATATTGGGGAAATCCCGTTAGAAAATATTCCCGACTTGGTGAGTAAATTGGAAGTGCAAATGAAGGAAGCTGCGAAAAATTTGGAATTTGAAGAAGCGGCAAAATTCAGGGATAAAATTAAGAAGTTGCGGGATAAATTAGTCGGCAGGTAGTTATTTTTGTAGAGATGCAAATCTTATAGGGGCAAACGGCTGTTTGCCCTGAATTGCATCGCATCCACACGAGAAAAGTGGTAATAATTAAATAGCGGGATATGCCTCCGACATTAAGAGGATGTTTGAAAAGTTTGGGAAGGTATAATTTGTCATTCTGAGCGAAACGAAGTGGAGCGTACTCCGAAACGGAGAAGCAAGCTACGCTTTTAGCGTTCCCGAAGGGTAGAATCTGGAGTTTAGCCCACATACATGAGATGCCTCGTTCCTCAGCATGACATAGAAGGAGACTTTTCAAACAACCTCTAAGCTCTGCGATAAGCGGAGCTTACCGTAGGTATCGTAATGGCTCCCTAAACTACAGTTTTCTACCATATCTCACTTCACAAAAATGTAAATGCTAAAATCAGCAGAATAGTGCCAACACGCTAAACCCAATAGGAGAAAAATGCCAGCTATTGTTAAACTACAACTCTCTTTAGAAACCTTAGCAGAAGCAATTTCTTCCCTGGATTTAGAGGAAAAACGTCAACTTCAAGAAATCATTGAGCAACAAATTTTTGAGGCTGAAGAAGCGCTGTACGAAGAAGATATACAGACGCAGGAAGAAATTCAAGTCGTTCGTGATGAGTATGCACTTGGAGAATCCATGACAATGGATGAATATCTTGCTCACCGCTCCAATTCAGTATTATGAGTTACACGGTTGTTATTTCCAAGTCAGTACAAAAGCAAATTGATGGCTTGCCAAATGATATTACCGATCGCGTGCTTGAGAAAATTCAAAATCTAGCTTTGGAACCTCGCCCTGATGGAGTTGTCAAATTAAAAGGCTATTGAGTAAAATTGGCACGTAGGGAGAAATACGGTATGCTCAAAGAGTGTGAAATAGTTACGGATTATCAGGATGACTCACCTACGTCGAAAAGCCAAAAATCTAGTGGTGAACAAGCGAACTATTTATAAGTGTGAATTGGAGAACTGTCCAACTTGCGGAGAAAGTTTAGCTGACTGCCGACATTATAGTTGGAGTAAAACGGTACAACAATTAGACCAGGTAATTCATGTAGCGAGTCAACCAAAAGAATGTGGAAACCCAAAGTGTAAAGATGTAGGGAAACGGTATGTATCAGCAGTAGCGCAAACCATAGCACTACCGGGAGCAACTTATGGACTAGATGTGGTGGCGCAAATCGGATGGTGGAAAGACCGAGAACATCTAAGTGGTACAGAAATATATCAGCGATTAAGTGGGAAAGTGAAGATAGGTCGGCGACAAATAGATATTCTCACTTATACATATCGGATATTAATGGCTTGCGCGATGCAGAAACAAGAGGAAAATAATTTGGCTATGTCAGTACAAGAGTATGGAGGTCTAATAATTAGTCTAGATGGATTAGAGCCAGAAGGAGCACAAGAACAGTTATGGGTAGTTAGAGAAGTATTAACAGGTTGCATCTTAGCAGTAGCATGGTTGCCACGGGTAAATCAAACGACATTAATCGAGCTACTAACACCAGTGGAGCAATGGCTAAAAAGCAACAATTATCCCTTACTCGCAACCGTGAGCGATAAGCAAGGTGCTGTGAGAGTTGCCTTGAGCAAAGTCTGGCAAGAAGTAAGACATCAGTGGTGTCAAGCACATTATCTCCGAAATGCAGCCAAACCCTTACAATCGCTTGACCATGCTCTCAAAACTGACCTACGTAAAGATATTAGGGAAGAGATTCGTACAAGTTTAGGGCAAGTAGGTAGCACCGCAGAAAACGGTGCTTTTTCCCCCTCAACTAGTGAGTGGGTTGACAGTTTGTGATATCTCGCAATCAATACAAGTAGTAACAGAAGTCACCAAGACCCAAGTTGTACAAGGATATGCTCAAGTGCTACAGCAAAGTTTAGGACGCACCAGCAGTAATAGCTTTGATTTAGCAGGTCTCAAACTTTACACAGACTTAAAAGCAATTGAACAATCTCTAGCTCGTTGCTTACAACAACATCAAGACCCTTTTTTAAAGCTGTGGTATCAAACATTAACTGATATATTACCAAATTATCAAAATCCCTTTGTTTCTATCGCTATGGCTCAAACCTGGCTTGACGATATCCGCTCAAGTCTTGAAGTTGCCCCCTTACCAACCAAGGAAGCTCAAGGAATTGGTGGGGATGAAGTTGCTCGTCAACTAGGACATATACTTGGCGGTTTGTACACAATTGAAAATCTCACTCCTGAGATAAATTCATGAAGTAATCATCTACGATACCTTTCTGAACGTTACTGGAATGGTTTATTTGTCTGCTATGACGTAATAGACCTGAGTTCGATATAACAGAAACGCTTAGAAATAAGTTGTAATCAATATTCTATCAATTAGTGCTTATTATTGACA
>NZ_NTFS01000247.1 GCF_002289455.1 Brunnivagina elsteri CCALA 953 | reverse complement strand
GTTTAAAGTCTATTCAACATAATACTAATTGGTTACTTAATTATTCTCCAAAAAAGGCAAGGACTTTATCTGGTTTGAAAATATCGCAGGATATTGTGGAATGTCAGGTGAGGATGCAAGATGGGTTTGAAAGTATGTATTCACTTTCAATTCAAGATTGGTTGTCCCTGTGGGAATATTTTGCAAATCAGAAAAATAGATATGCGATCGCACTTCTCAAAGCTTGTGCCAAGGAAGGTATTGATGTACTGATTGCTGGGGCTATTGCTGAAAATAACTAGTACCGCTCAACGTAAATGTACATACCTTGTTCAAAGGTTATAAGCCGTAGTATTTTCGTTGATTCTAATGTTATGTTTACTTGCGTCAAGCTGTACTAGTGCATCGTGGCTGAAATAACTACTTCTAAACCTCACTTTCTAGCTGTGGGTCATCTTCGGATGGATGCCAACCACCTTTTACCCAAAGCCGACGGGCTTTGACATTTAAATGCGGAACAGCTTACCAGTAGTAAAATTGTATCGATAGCCATTACAACGCGCTCCATGCCAAGGCTAAGTTATCAGGTACTAACAGAAATTGTTCCAGCAGATTTTTACTTCTGTTTTACAATCGAAATAGAAAATTGCAAAATTTGCAGGGAGAATATTAGCTTTATGTCCAAACCCAAACTTAGCGATGAAGAAATTACCCAACGTGGTAGAGAACTCTACGAAAACAGTATTCGTCTAAGAGTAGAAACACCAGACAATATTGGCAAAATTATCTCAATTAATGTAGAAACTGGCGAATATGAAATAGGTGATGATTTACTTGTAACGAGTCTCAAGATGCGAACAAAACAAGCCAATGCAGCACTTTGGTCGGAAAGAATTGGATTTAATGCTGTTTATGCGGTTGGTGGTACGTTATTTAGGATAGCAGAGTGATAAATGGAAGCGTCGTTGGACTTCAAGCTCAAATCGGTATAATTTTTTGCCTCCCAGGAAGTCCAAGTTTAGAAATTAAGTGTGTCATGGATACGGGATTTGAAGGTTTTTTAACCTTACCTCCTGCTGCGATTACAACACTTGGGTTGAGCTATGTTACCAGAATAAACGCCAATCTTGCCGACAATTCCAACATTGCTACTGATGTATATTTAGCAACTATTTTATGGAATGGTGCAGAACGTGATGTACCCGTTTTAGCAATGGGTCGTCGTCCATTAGTTGGAACTGCACTGCTTAAAGACTACCATCTTGGTGTTGATTTTCGTGATGGTGGCACAGTTGCGATCGCACAAATTTCCTAAACTTTTCTCTTATCAAAGTTATACTCCTTCCAGGACTGTCCTAACGCAATTTATCTATCACCCCAAAAGGAAGTAATTACGGGAGCAAATTCTGACGTATCGGTACTCGAAGCAGGCTGACAAATATATTTAGCACGATTTTCGATCGCCAATATTCTATCAGTATCCCGCACGTATAAAGGAACCATCATTTCTCGTTGCTCAAGTAATTCCTGCAACCCAATTTCCATTTCTCTACCCTGATAAAACAAAGCACGGGCTGATTTCTCAACTATCCTCGCTAACTCCGCACCAGTACAATTGACGGTTTGGTTGAGAATTATCCGCCATTCCTTTGGTGTTAGGACATCGCTATTTTTATAACGCTCATCAAATCGAGCTAAATGCAGCATCAAAATTTGCTTACGTTCGTGAGCTTGGGGAAATCCCACATAAAATATCTCGTCAAATCTTCCTACTCTGGTTAGTTCTGGTGGTAACGCATCGAGCCGATTCAGGGTAGCAACTACAAACACCATACTTGTTTTATCCTGTAACCAAGTTAACAACGTCCCCAAAATTTGCCGAGAACTGATATCCTCCCCCGACTCATTGGATGCGGCAAAAAGCTTATCGAACTCGTCAAAATACAGCACCACAGGAGCGCAAGCTTCCACCCGTTCCAATAGCTGTTTGAGATAATTTGCACCACCTGCGACAACTGCTGCGGTATCAATATTGACGAGTGGGAAAGTGAGGATTTGTGCGATCGCACTTGCAGCGAGAGTTTTTCCGGTTCCCGGTGGTCCGACTAATAAACAGCCTTTGGGAAGGGGAATATTTGCATCTCGCGCTTGGGGTAAAAAGTCGTGTTTGACGTTTTCGATATATTCTTTGAGTAAATCTAAACCACCAAAATCGGGAGCATTGGGTTTGGCAATAAAATTTAAGTTGAAGGAACGAAAACGGTTGATTTTATATTCGAGTAAATGTTTAGCTAGAACATCAATTGTCGGACAATCGCAGCTATTAAGCCCAAGTTTCAGTCCTAAACGGATTTCTTCTTGAGTCAAACCACTTCCGGCATTAACTAATATCGAATTATCGGAATTATCAAAATCTGGATATAGAATTAAAACGTCATCAACAATATCAGAAATATCACCACGACTCGGTAGTGGCATAGATATAGATGGAATTAAGCGATTTAAACTATCTGGTAACTGTATATCATCATTTGAAATAAGAAGGAGATACTTACCAGTATGATTATTTTCTAATTCAAAATAGATGTTGGTGAGATGAGAAGTGATTTTGTGAGTATCTATGATATTTGAAGATAGCAAATTTTCAAATACAAAAACTCCAGATTCGTCAGAATCCAATAAATAATCAAAGCTAGTAAATAGGGTTTGATATTGAGTATGTAGATTGACAAAATTTATTTTATGATTATCTGCGAATCGAATTAACTTCAAGCATCCCCAAGCCGCAGTACATAAATATAGGGGAATCTGTTTACGATGTGTACATTCAATGTAGATTTTCTTCAATAAATTCATCCGCTCTTGGATTGGAGCATTAATACAAATAATTGGGACACCAGAATCAATCAATAAATTCAATTGCGATATATTCATTAACTTACTTACCTTTCTTGATAATTAGTTAATTTAAGAGAATTTGCTGCTTCTTTTTTCATACTTGCTTGTAATTTAGGTATAATTTGCTCGAAATAAACTAAATCGCGATCGCTCATATTACTAGTTACCTTACCTCCAGCTTTTTCAAGTAACTTACCTCGTCCATCTTTTGCTTCAATAATTACATTCCCATCGGGATTTGCTTGCCATTTATAGGAAAATACACCATCAATAGTCACATCCTTTTGTTGTTTAGCAGCATATCCCAAAAGTGCGCTTGTGATTTTATCAACACGAGCAAAATATTCAGCTTCTTGATTACCTACTGGAGCAAAAGAAGCGGGAACTGTTTCATTTTGTTGTAGTGAAGTTTGTAATGTTGTAAAATCATTGATATGATTACTTTCTAGATTACTTTTCTCAACTTTTAATCCTAAAGGAGTCGAACGAAACTGCATTATTTGCTTGTTCGTTGCCGATTCCTTAATTTCATACAGCGAACCATTACGAGAAATTTGGTAATCGCTAGCTTGATACTGACTATCTCTTGCTTGCGTTTGCAGGTGAAATAAGTTTTTAATCGATGCTGCAAATTGATGTTGAGTTGAATTTGCTTGATATTCGCTGATTCCAATTTTTACAGCAGAAGTAAAGCTGGTTATCACAATAGAAGCTTTATTTTTTAATTCTTGCCACCATGATGTATTTTGTGGTTGCTGTAATCGTTGTTGGATTAATTCTTGGTATAAATTCCGTTCCTGTTGTAATGCTTTAATTTCTGATTGTAATTGTTCTACTTCCGCACTTAATAAAGCTTTCAATGGACTATCTTCTAATACTTTTAAAGATTCTGCAACTCGCGTTGAACCTGGAACTTGAGTTTTAGTATTCTTAATTTGATTATTTTCTATTGCTGGAAATTCTGGATAAATAATTTTGTCGCTACCATTTCTGGTTTCTAAATTACTAAGTTCTTTTACCTGTTCCTGCTTTACATCTCGAATTACTTCTTGCTCTAATAATTCATTGACAATTACCCTCCCATCTTCATTTGAATGTAAAACTACTTTTCCATCCAATTCAACTCGCTTATTAATCGCTCCCTCAACGACTTCTCCAACTGGTGTAGAACGTAATTGTTGTAATTGGGTAATAAGTTGAGGATTTAAAAGTTGTCCTGATAAACCAGATATTTCATCCTTAACATAATTACTATCCTGTCCATAAACTAATTTATTATCATCAAATATTTTCAATCCTTGCTTTGAATTGTCCAGTTTGGCATCTAGTAATGCTCTTAATAATACCTCAATGACTTGTTCATAATACTGCTGCATTGAATTAGCATCACCAGAATCAACAACAAATATATCTGGCATCACAATAACTCCCGAAAAGCTACAGCTAATATTTGTAAGCGATTAATTACTAATGCCGAACCAACATAAAAAATAGCCAATTCTCCATCGATTAACCAAGCTGTAAATTCACTTTTCTGTTCGGAATTACGTGTAGATTCATAGGATAAATAGCCGTGAATTCTCCCAGACAATAAACCATATTGGTCAAATACCTCGACAATATTAGGACAATAATTTCTGCTAAAAGGTGCTTTGTCCATAACTTGAATAATCATCTCTAGCCATTGAGGATAACGCGATAAAACAGAAAATATCTCTGGGCTAAAATTCACTTTTAAAGTTTGCATAATTATTTCTCCTAAAAAATATTAGTAAGTTCCTCTGGAGATGGTATATGTTCATCTTTATCGGGTAGTGGAAATAGTTTTTCTGCTAATTCCCTACGTTCTAAAAACTGTTGAGAACGTTCTTTATCACTGATTTGGATTCCATTACTCCCAATTAACTTTTCTCTAATAAAATCCCATTTACTTTCCGACCAATTCATCTCTTCAATGTCAGATTTCGGGACTTTCATTGCTTGCAATAAAGGAATATAAGCTTCTGTTCCACGAGTGTACGCGGGGTTAATTACGACCGCTCTCCCCGTTCCCATCTTGGCAAACTGTGCGGGTTCTAATAAATGCCGTTTTTGGTGGTGTTCGTTGCTACTGCGGGAACCTCCACCTTTTCCCGTACTCTGCGATTTGGAATTAAATTTAATCTCCATTTCACCCAAATAATCGCTGAAAAGCTTTGCTGATTCAGCATCTTGGGGGTTAAAAATGAACTTTGTTGCTGTACCACCGAGAATTGCCCGTGTCAGTTCTTTTCCATACATTTTCTCTAACTGAGCAATATTTTGATACCCCAGGATTCCAACAAAACCATCTTCCCGTCCTTCGTTCAGCCAATTGACGAGCGCTGGTAAATAGAACGTAGGTAGCTCATCCAAAGCAACTATCAGAGGGTCTTTTCGCGGTATGGTACGAGTAATATTGCGCGTCACAATCGCATGTAGAATTGCGGCAAGTAGAGGACTAACGATATCTCTGTTGTTTCTATCCAATCCAAAAATAATCAATTGCTTCCCATCTAAATCGAGTGGTAGCGTCGTTTTCCCGCAAAATGCACCAACAAAATCCCGTTTGAGAAATCTTTGAAACATGCGCTGTGCGGTTCCAATAATCGATGCGGCTGTTTTCTCGGAATCCTTGACGCTGATTAGCTGCGATAATGGTCGAGAAGTCCATACTTTGAGCTTTTCTTTTGATGCTAATTCGAGTCGTGCTGGTAAGTTGGGCAATGATAAAATTGCTTGTGCCATCATCAAATCGCAGTATTTGTCTTCTCCCGTTAGAGTTGCTATCGCTTTGGTAACGAGTAAGATTCCTTCAACCAGCGAATCTCCTGCTTCCTCGAAAAACTTGTCACTGCTGGCATTTCCACCTCTATCGAAATTGCGAGAGATAACTTGAGTGATTTGTGCAGAGGAAATCGCATCTTCTTCATCTCTCAATAAATCTAAAGGATTGCAGGTTTCACTCTCAAGAAAACCCGGTGCGAATATCTTGACGTTGTAACCCCGTTTCATCGCATAAGCTACAGCACGTTTTGTTTGTGCTGGGAATTTGAAATCGTAGAGCAACATGGGGAATCCCTGGTCAAAAGTGCTACGAATTAACGGGTCAATTACTGAGAAAGTTTTACCCGAACCAGCTGCACCAATAACAGCAATTCCACGTTGAGCATCGGGGACGTATAGAGTAGAATTAGGGGAAATTAACGAAGGGTAAAAAGTTGATTTTGATTTGATAAAACCCGATTCATACCACCGTTTTTCGAGAGTATTTTTGATATCACGAGGAGTTCCAATATACAAAGCGACAGAATTGCGAGTTGGCTTTGCTATCTGTTTTTTAGCTTTACTTTTAGCTCTAGATTTTTCTTTACTACCACCCCAATAGCTAGTAGCAACTTTGCCTTTATGATTGGTTCCTGACAAGAGTTTTGAAAGAGCGATCGCAACAAAACAAGCAAGCAATAATAATCCAGATTGTGATTTCATCAAACCTGCTAATTTCTCAACTTGTGTGAGATTTGGTGAGGTAGTAGATTGTTGTATATGGAGATGATTACTCATTTTTTCATTCAGTAGTAAAATCTTGGTTTAATCGAAAATATCTACCATCTTGATAACAGAATTTATTCTTTGATAATAATTGACTTGTGCTGATACTTTGATTAATTATTAAACAAGGAAATCCCTGATTAACAGTATCTGAAACTTGAATTAAATTCTCTTTTTCTGGAAGTAGAGGATTGGCAATAAACTCTAAAATTAGCTTACCTGATTTGTTATAAATCGAATACAAACATCCACCAGCACCACAAAGTTGAAACGAACGAAAATCAAAAATATACAAATCTCCAGCACCATGAGATGGAACTCGCATAACTTGGATTGATGAAACATTAATATAGCGAGCATGTTTTTGAGATAAAACTATTTTTAGTAGAGGTTGTGGTGTTATTTCTTCCGCTTTCTTCCAAGTAAGCATATGACTATTTGAAGACAAATTAACTACCATCAATGATAGGAAAAAAGCTACGAATCCGAGAAATAAGAGTAGAGTTATTACTTGATTTTTACCAAGCTTAAAACTGGGGATTTTGCCAATGTTTTGTAACATGATAAACTATTATCTAAAACTTGACCTGTTTACCGAATAAAGGCAGAGGGTAGGAGTTAGAAGGAAGACAATACCATCTTCCCCCTGCGTTCTTAAAAACAATTCATTGATTGCAAATTCTGCGAGTATTTTGTATTTGCTTTTTCACTATATTCTTTGATTGTATTCCCACTACTAACATCGCTAACTTGTGAATCTATAGGAATATTTGTACCAGCAATATATATTTGAGATGCACGCTCAATTAATCTATCTCCAGTGAAAGATTTACCTGTATTTGGGTCAATTTGTTGTGATGCAGTGGATAGTAAATTATTAGTTTCTGATTCAATTAAACTTTGTTGCTCCGATGGTGAAAAATATTGTGTCATTTCTTCACCTGTAACCTTTTTTCCTGCATCTAATTTCGCTAAAAATTCTTGACCACCAACTTTACTACTAATAATCTTTCTAATATCAGTACGAGAGGACATAAATTGCATTGCACCTAATTCTCTACCACAATTACCGGAAGAATCACATACATAATTACCGACAAAATTATAGTTGTTTTCAGTGTTCGATAAAGCAGAACTTAAAGCATCAACGTTAGTACCAGATGTATGAATGTTTTTACAATTACCTTTTGCTGCTGGTATCAAATTAGAAATAACATCATTCTTTTTATTGGCAATAATCGGAGAATTATTAAAGCGGAAACCACTACTTTTTAAGCCAGTGGAAGTAGAAACAGAATTTTTATTTCCATCAATACTTCCCAAAAATATCGGTTCCTTCTCCCTATAAGTCATAAACGGAACGGGACCGATAAAATAGGGAGTACATCCCAAATCAACAAAATTATTCCGCATACAAACCCGGAAAAATAACGATTGAGAAATCATTCCATCAACTTCAGAAACGTCCCACACAGCTACCTTAAAAGCATCTCCAAATAGATTTCTAGCCGTCGGTTCCTTTCCATCATTAACTGAGCCAAGAATGCCCTTACCACCTTTAACTAATTGATATTTACCACTAATCCAAGCCTTACCATTCACCGCAGAAGAACCAGATAATTCGGTATGGGCACAATTGCGATCGCACGGTACAGCAAATCCTTCTTTGTTACTTCCTGAAATAGTCCTATTTCGCTTTTGTTCGTCAGTTGCAAAGGCAACATCAACTATTCCCATTTCCGTACCCACTGGATTGATGGGATTGGGAAATTGGGAGAAAGGAACTTTATTAAGTCCAGGAATTTTATTAATGTAAACTCCCTGCCATTTATCAAAACTAGCGATGGTTGTAGTCGATAAATTAGGCATTGAATCGAGATTGTAGGATTTTAAATCCAACGATTCAAAGCTTAATTTACCTAAATGAGGTGATTGTTTGAGTAAACTTCCAATAGTTTGATTAGTATTCAAAGATGTTGATAAATCTTGAGATAATAAATCTGAAATTGGTTTGACTTCAGAAATTGGAAATTCTTTTAACTCTGGTATTGCCTTAATTAAACTATCCAAAGTTTGAAATTTTATAACTCCGAAACTATCTAAGCTGATTTTTTGCAAATCCAAGTTAGCAATTTGAGAAATATCTGTAAGTGAAAAATTTTGCAGTTTGAAGGAATCCTGAAAATCACCCAACATAGTAAACGAATCTGGTTTTTGTCCCGCATTCCAACTACGAGAAGGGTTATATCCTAATTTATCTGTGACATTTACAGGTGCTTGAAATGAACCGGATTCGCTAATTGCTGGCATATTAGAAAAGTTGATTTGATTCCAATCAGGTAATCGAGTTTTATCCCAAGTAATTGTGGCAATTTTAGGTTGTTTTGGTAAAGTATTTGATATACTTTGTTGTTGCCATGCAATGAGAATTGAACCAGAAATTAATAGTGATAAACCTAACCCTGCTAAAGATGCTAAATACTTGTTTGTAAATTTCATTTTATCAACCTACCTCAAAATAATTTAATTATCGAGAATTATTAATAAAGCGCTGCTGCAATATTTCGCGATTTCCTAATTCAATCAACCGATTAACTAACTTCATTGAAATTCCACGATCGCGAGCAGCATTATTTATATATTTTCCTGATTTTATATCCGCCAGAAAACTTTCAATTCTCTTCCATAAGTGGGATTCATCGGGAATTAAACTTTGTTGTCTGGCAATATTTAAACCCCTACTTATAGACTGTATATTAGTAATATTTAAAAAGTCCGTTATTTCTAGAATGATGTTAATTTTTGGAGCAATTTCAATAGTGTGATAATTAGGAGTTTTATCTCCCATTACTACCTTAAATAGATATACCTGCCGTTCCGATTTCCCCTTAGTCACAACTGTGAGCAAACTGGTACTTGTACTCGGTAATTGTGGCAATTTTAATCGATTGATTCGTCGTAAATGTATAACTGTTGCTCCTTCCTGTTCACATTGTTGTGATAAACCTCTTAGACAGCCATCAACATCGAGAGACGCGATCGCAGGATTATCTAACCACACTTTTTCGACGATTTCGCCACTTTTAATAAATGAAATATTCACCCCATATCCCGGTGATAATTCAATTTGTGGTATCTTCTGGGAACTATTTCCAGTGGCTATATCCTGGGGAACTTGCTTTACACCATTTCTAATTTCAACAGCATTTACTATCGATAAATTAAATAAGGGTAACGATACAAAGCAACAAAATATAATATTGATACTCCATCTATTAAACATTGCTGAATACCTCACTTAAAACTGAAATGTTTGATTTACAAATATCTGCACATTTGTACCAGATTTAACATACCAAACCTCTTCTTTCTTTTGAATTTCCTGTAATGCTTGTTGATTACGCTGGAGAATTTGCTGAGTTAAAGATTCAAATCCTCCTTCTAAAACTGCTCCTAAGATATTTGAACGACTTCTTCTAACAGAAGAAAAAGAATTTGGGGTACATCCCAGTTTTTATTCTTCCAAGAAAGATAAATAAATCATGAGAAAGTAAAGGGAAATTAAACGCGAACGC
>NZ_NTFS01000246.1 GCF_002289455.1 Brunnivagina elsteri CCALA 953 | reverse complement strand
TTTTAGAATGAAATAGCCCTGGGGTTATGAGTTTTGGAAAACTATTTAGTTAATACCAATTTAATATGAAGACGCATAAAATAACCCCACCGTCTGTGGCACCTCCCCTTACTTTACGCGCTACTCTACGAGAAGACGTACCACTCCGTGGAAGCAAGCTACGCGCAGCGTGTCGCTTTGCGACTCAGCGTCTACCGCGTTCCCGGAGGGTAGGGGAGAGGCTTAGAAATATCAGTTTTGGCAGATAAAAAGTCTAATTCTTAACCGTTTTCAGTATAAATTATCCCAAATTATTGTAGGGTTCGGTTTACCTGCCCTATATATTATTATTTGGAAGTTAGAAGTCCCTAATCTAAGCATCACACCTTCTGTAATATTTCCTGTGTCAATTGTACAAAAGCCTTAGAACCCGCAGATTGAGGATTATTTAAAACCACAGGCATAAAACTATCAACAGCTTTCGCCACATTTGTATCAACAGGAATTTGGCTATTAAAAATTTTCTCATTCCCAAAATCTTGATAAACGCGATTCATTACCTGTTTATAATATCTGCCACTCAGCAAATTATTACTAAACATAGTAAAGACAATTCCCAGCATTTTTATATCTATATTTGCCTCTTGTTCATGGCTATCTTTTAGCTGCCCAATTCGTCTTTCTAACAACTGAATCCCGACTACAGAGAGTGGTTCAGGCTTTGCAGGGAGTAAATAATAATTACTCGTTGCCAATGCACTACGAGTCAGTAAATTATAACCAGGAGCGCAATCTAAGATAATAAAATCGTAATCATTGCGAATCGGTTCCAAAATCTTACCCAACAAAACCCGTTCAAAGCGATTCCAAATCGTTTCAAAGTCTTTTTCTCCTAATTGAAGCGCTTGTTGATGCAAAAGTTCAGATACAACAAATTCATCATACAAATCAATATCTCCTGGCACTAAATCTAAACCTTGGACATTACAAACTTGCGTTTGAATGATATCTTTAATTTTGTATGTTGGGGCATCCTCCGGAGTAATAATTTGGTCGATTAAATAACGAAAAGTCTTACGCTGTTTACGATGATTCGCAAACTCCACAGGTGACATCAAGCTGAGTGTCGCACTAATTTGTGTGTCTAAATCGAGTACAAGTACACGCTTACCATGATTTTTTGCCAAGCATGTTGCTATGTTCACAGTGAGGGTTGTTTTGCCCACACCACCTTTCATATTTGCCGTTGCAATTACATGTCCCATTCATTCAATCCTTGGAAAGCGCTTCCCATTTACGTAACTGACAAATCTAGTTATCGTTGTAAATTTTGACTTGATTTAATATTTACCGCAACTGGTGAAAGTTTTTCGGCAGTCAGATTATATCAATGAAGCGTGTAATTGCAACAACTCTAAATATTTTTAATTTGAATATTTGTGGTGAATAAACTTTGTAAGCGATGTATACTAGCACCGTCTAGGTAAAGTAAATCACCTTTACCTAGTAAGTACCCTGCTGCGGTTTGTTTTCCACCTAAAATAATCATTGAATCTGCTTCACTTGCAGTTTTTAAAGCAACCCTTCCTGGTAAATTAGAACGAATAAGGGGAGTGAGAACGGTTGCTTCTGGTCGTTGTGTTGCGATAATTAAATGTATTCCAGCAGCCCTCGCTTTTGCACCTAAACGCTTAATACTTAATTCTAAAGCTTTGCGAAGTTCTTTTTCTGCCATAAAATCCGCATATTCATCAAATATGCAAACAATGCGCGGTAAAGTAGTCCGGGAACCTTGATTGAAGCTACCTAAATCATTACATCCTACTTTTTCAAACACCTGGTAACGGTTTTCCATCTCTGTAACCAAACTTTCCATCAACGCGATCGCAGTATCACCATCTTTTACAATGGGAGAATACAGCCATTTCATCCTTTCAAATTCTGGGAAAGTAACCCGTTTAGGGTCAACTAGTACGATTTGCAGATGCTGGGGAGAATGACGAACAAGCAGACTTAGAAGTAGCGATCGCAAAAATTCGCTTTTACCGCTACCTGTTGTACCACCTACTAAAAAGTGACAAGTATTCGGATCGGATAAATCAGCTTCAATAAGTTTTCCTTCTAAATTGACACCAAGGGCAATTTTAACAGGAGAGTTAGCAGGTAATATTTGAGATTTTAGATAATCTTCAAATTTTGCCACTTGTCGATCTGAACGGGGTAAATCAACACTGACATAACCAGTCTGGGGAGCAATCATTGGTGGATTTAGCAAACTTAGTTGCACTTGTAAGTCAGCAGATAATTTTAATAATGTATTGACTTTGACACCAGGATGGGGTTTTAATTTCACACGGATAAAACTAGGTGCTAAAGCAACTTCCAAGAAATCAACACCAATTCCAAAAGATAGTAAGGTTGTAACTAAATCCTCACCGATTCTTTGTACAGTTTCCACTGCTTGATTGTCGTTTACCAGATACTCAGTTTTGAGATTAGGTTTACTATTTTGTTCTGGTTCAGGTAAAGCAAAAAAAGTTTGACATTTTTGTTGCTGTGGGCAAATCTGGCATAAATCAGGTTGGGTTGTAACGGGAGGTGGATTTATGTTCCCAGGTTCCCAATTCAACCATTCTTGCATCTGCTGCAATTTATAAGGAATTAATTGATGAACGGTACTTTCTAACTGTTCCCAAGAATATTGATACTCTTTAAAATTTGGTAATACACAATAAACCGCAGCATCAACAGCAACTTTTTTCTGCTGTGAAAGCATAGAACTGTAAATAGCTACTTGTGCTAATTGTGCAGATGGATCAACAGGTAGATAAGTCTTAAATTCAATCACACAAAGACGTTTTGATTCACAATTAAATACTAAACAATCATACTCACCCATTACTTTCTGTGTTCTTCCATCTGGTAGACTCAAATCATATTCAAGTTTATATTCTTCTTCAATAAAAGTATTTTTAATTAAGCTCTGAGCATCACAATAAGCACGATTAATGATTAACAAATCAGCAAAACGTCTTATTAATCCTTGTAAAGCTTGCCAAGCTTGAAATAGTAGTTGTGCTAAGTTTACATCTTTCTCTATTTGCTTTTCTAAATAAATGAGAAATTTTCGTTCATAAAATAACTTTTGCATCGCAGCAGCAACTTGCTCTGACTTTAATTGCGAGACAGCAGGATGAAAAATGTTTATAAATAAAGGTTCATTCAGTGCTAACTTAATAAACTCATTAGCTAGGAAATGAAAAGTTCTTCCAATCCCAAAGCTATTATTTGCTGGTATAAATAAAGTATTACCACCAAAATGGTGAGATAAATAGAATAAACGGGGACATTCAAAAGCAACTCGCACTTTTGTTGGTGTTAATTTATCTAACTTTAATTCCCCTGTCGATGTTTGCGGATTAGCTAACATTTTATCACTATAAATAGATTCACAAATATGTAATTGTCCTGAAAATTCTAATAACTGTCGATGTACGGCAGCTAAATAAACCGTATCCATCGCTGCATATTGTAGCTGCTTTTGAGTCAAAGGACGTTTTCCCCAATCACTCATACCTTCTTCTTGATCTACGTTCCTAAACTGACAAAGTTCGACAGCTAAAGTTTTCAGTTTTAAATTAGAAACTGTTAAAGTTTTCTTACCAATTTTCTGAGCTATTTTCAGAGTACAAGTAACATTTTGAGCGGAACTTTTACTCAGATATCTTAAATCAAAGCTAGCATTATGAAATACTTTTTCAATTGCGGGATTAATCATAATTCGGTGAATAAAATAACTCACCAAATCAGGTTGTTCTAAGACATCAAATATATATGCATCTGCACTATTTATGCTGTTGTATTGACTGGAAACTTGAATTAATGAAATTCGGGGATGAGAAGTACTCCAATCAGCTATTTCCGTATCTAACCAGAGAATACTAAAAGAAGTTAGCTGATCTATTTGCTCTTTGATTTCATCTACGATAGTTAAATATTGCATGACACAAGTTTAAAATATTATTCCTCCTCTAATCACTCGATATTGCTACTCGCATTCTGGGATGATTAAGCGACTAAACAAACTAATTGGTCTTCTAATTTAGCTTTTGGATTAATAAATTTGATTTTTCTCTCTTCACATAGCAACTCAATTAAATATCTAATTTCATTATCACTAACATCATAAAATTGAGATTTTGCGTGCGAATACAAAGCTTGAACACCCATAAAATTCTGAGTTACAACCAAACTCCGCAAAAATTCTTTCACCACTCGTAAATCTTTCTTTGTTTCTGTATCAGTCAGTTTAGTAACTACACCTAAATCTTGAATTACAACACACTTTTCTAAAACCTTAGATTCGCGAACCAAAGATTGTAATTCGGGTAATTGAATCGTCTTACCACCGATAACTAATTCTTGACTGAGAGTAGAGTTAACCAAGTTTCGATATGTCTCCAGAATATGAACTGATGGTAACTTAGGTCGAATATGGATATTTTTAGTACCATTAAAAATTTGGCTATACAGTTGAAACCCTTTCAACTTTGCATTTCCAAGTGTGGATAATCTAATTAAATATATGATGCTACAAGTTCCTTTCTGTGCTACTTTATGAGTAGCATTCATAATGTTGAAAAAGCTAGTCATATTTGGGTCTTCTGTCCAAACTACTCCCACTTTACCCTGCTTAGGAGATTGATAGCTGAAAGAAGAGCTAGCAGATTTACCACTAATTAATTTAGGTTTTATAGATTGCATTTGCAAAGCTTCTAATGTCATTTGCAACATCTGTATCAATTCATTTGCAGCAACGAAAGTAATTTTAGTGATTTTTTCCTGAGTTTTTTTCAGTTCTTTTTGCCAAATTATTTTAAATTCAGCAAGATAATTTTCTCTTGGGGAACCTCTCAAAGGTTCTGTAGGAGGTATAATTACTATATTGGGTGTAGTGGAATTAGGTTGTTGAATTACAATAGGCTTTGTTAATAGTGACAGTTTATATTCTTGATATTTCTGTCTACCTAAGATAATCGCATTTCGTGGATAAGTTTTTCCCCCAGGAAAGTTATCTTCCAATAATATTTTCTCTAATGGAAAAATGGATATATTTGGCTGAGGATTAGCTTCTTGATGTAACGATTGTAAACGATAAGCCCAAATTGCTTCTGCTTGTTCTAAATTAATAGGTCTGAGCTGAAGAAGTCTCTCTAATCTGACTTTATCTGTTTGAGGAATAATTTGAGTAGCGCGCATCCAATTATCTTTAACTATAGTAATAATTATTAGAAAATTTTTGAGATTATCATTATGAATAGTCGTATTAATATTAAATAGTGGTTGCGGATTTAAATCAAATTTTGCAGTTGATTCTACTTGATCGAAACATAAAACAATTGGTTGTGTTTCTATCGATATCTTCCCAAAATTAGCTAGGATGTTTTTGGCTGCATCTTCTGTATCAATGCATGATTTTACATTCAAAGTTTGCATTGATTCCTCACTTAAATCATCACCTCTTAACCATTCGCAAGCTAAAGGATATAGTTCTGGATCCGTTAAATCGTATAATAGTCCAAAAAATATATCAGCATTATAAATACCTGCTAATTTATATGTATTTTTAAGATGGCTGATAAATTTTTTACGATCATTTAATAATACTTGCCAAATACTGCTATTTTTGCGTTTTGTAAAAGCAGATAAACTTTTCAGCCATAAAATCAACTGTGATTCCTGTTGACCTTCTGGAACTTGAATTAAGCTATCAACTGTATAGCGTAAAACATGTCGCCAAATATAATCATTGTCAGACCAAGGACTAATATAAGTGAAAAAAGCTTTAGTGTTAAAGGTTTGTTTTAGTCTACCTAAAAGATAACTTTTACCAGAACCTCCATCACCTAAAAGTAATACAGTTCGACTGCGATTATCCATCACTACAAGGTCTAATAAACCTTCAACCTCATTAATAACTGCTTGATGAATTGATTCAACTAAAGCAGTATAATCTTGATTTTCTGTCCAGAAATTACCGACTCTAATGTTTACAAGGTCAAAAGGATTAACCTCACGCTTAATTATTTCGTTAATAGATACCATAGTTTAGATTGTGCAGAGAGCGAAATTAAATTGGAAAATAATTAGCTATATGACTTAGTAAACACTAATAAAAAATAGTGAACCACCAACATTTTGAATAATTCCAGCCTGAAATTCTTCTGTTGTATAATTAGTTGGGTCTAATAAGGTACTCAGATCAATTTTGTCGCTTGCTTGTAAACGATAAAGTGCCTTATCTACATCATCCCTTGACAGTGGTGGCTGTAACTGTTGACGCAAGTGGAAAATTGGTAAATAATTGTCAGCACCAAGTTCCTTATCTAGTTTCCGGAGGAGTTCTAAAATCTCTTCATCACTAATACTAGTATTAGTTCCAACAGATAACTGATTCCCTGATACACGTGTCGAAACTTGCTCTGACTGAATACTTAAAGTCTTCCGCAAAAAGCGAAGATAATTGTTGAGTAAATCTAAGCTGATGTTCGCAGCACCTTTGGGAACATAATCATCCCGCAAATACTCAATACCACGCTGAGTTAGCCAAACCTCTGCTTTTATTCTTTTGATTTTAAGTTCTGTCTCAATCAAACCCTTTTCACTGAGAGTCTTCAAAATTTCCTCTTTCTCAGGAGCTTTCAACGATTTGGGTGTGAGTTTACTGGGTACTATTTTACCAGAAGCCTTACTGATACTTTCTAAAACCTGACGTTCTTTATCTTTGATGGGTACTTCCTTGAGGTCAAGTTTGAGTAATGCCTGACCAGGGGATAATATTTTTACTGTAGCAATTTCGCGGGAAAAGTCTATCAGTTCCCGTTGACCTAAGCTTTGGCAAATCTTGTCTTTGCCCTTAAATGAACTGAAAATACTAGCACTATAGCTAGAGCTATAATCTTTACATCCCAGTAATTTGAGGATAAATTTTAGCTCGTTGGTATCCATACGGTTATTTTGCCTGTATAACAATCAGTACAACTCTAGCTTTGAGAGCAAAAGTTTACATCCCCTTTTTATACTAGCGAGAATTTGCGCTAATAGGCATTTAACTCTGTGGAAAAAAAGTACCTAAAATTATAGAACTTTAAAGGTTAGTTCAACTCTACTCCAGCACGAGCAAAAAATTATACCTATATTCTTCTGTAAGTACGAATCAAGATAATTGTGTAATAAAATATCAATTTGGTAAAATCCTCGCGATCGCAACTTTACTACCCCTTAATTTTCCTCACAGCATAAAATGCGATCGCATCCATTTCCATCGCAGTAAACTATCGGTTGGGTGAATACGTATAATAGATATTTGCAGCAAAATCTCAGGTATCTAAGTGTGCTGATATCCAACATTTTAATATTCTGAATTTATCGAAATTTTCCAATATCTAAAATTATCTAAGCCTATATTTAACTGATTAGATTTAGACAACCTTGTGGTTTATATAATTTATATTATTCTGACATCATATGTTGGCTTTCGCAAAGCCTTCACCCAACCTACAATTTCTTTAATTTTGTACTCGACAAATTTAAATCGAATGTTAAAACTGATTTGTACCTTTAACTAAAGCTGTAGTTAACTTACGTAATTACCGCAGTATATAGTCAAAATAAAATATTACAATATCGAAAATTATATGCGTATCTTAATGCTATCGTCCACCTTTCCCTATCCCCCAAGTCGTGGAGGAACAGAAATAAGGACTTTTAATTTACTCAAATATCTACACTTCAATCATGAAATCACTTTAGTTACGCAACGTCACAGAGATGTAACTGATGCAGAAGTAGAAGAATTGCGTAAGTGGGTATATGAATTGATTGTGCTGCCAATCCCCGCAAAAGTACAGAGTACAAATAATTTAGCTGGAATATTTGCTAAGGTGGGAAGGTTTGCTGAGTCAGTTGTAAAAGCAACCCCCGCAAATGTTTTATATCGCTATTCAAAAGAAATTCAGAATATTGTGGATGAGTATGTTACCCAAGGGAAATGCGATGTCATTACTTGCGAACACAGCGTCAACGAAATATATGTCAAACCAGAATATCGCAACCGTGTAAATACAGTTATTGATATCCATAGTTCCGTTTATGGATGGGTACGAAACCATTTAGAAATGGGTGCATCATCCTATCCATTACGCGATCGCTTATACTTGAATTTAGTTCTCAGTCGCTATGAACGTCGCTATTGCAGTAAGTTTCAGAATATAGTCGTGACAACGGAAGACGACAAAGACGAATTTTTAAAGCTTCGTCCCGATATTGAGATTCAGGTAATTCCTAATGGTGTAGATTTGGAATTATTTCCCGATCGCACCAATGATGTTGCTGGAAACGGATTGATTTTTGTTGGAGCAATGGATGCTTCCCACAACATCGATGCAGCAACTTTTTTTGCCTTGGAAGTATTTCCAGAAATCAGAAACCGCTATCCCAAGGCTAAATTTAGCATTGTTGGGGCACGTCCAACCCAGGAAGTACAAAACTTAACCAAACATCCTGGTGTCATTGTTACAGGTAAAGTTCCATCAATGGTAGAGTGCCTGCACTCATCCACAGTCTGCGTTGTACCTTTACGTACTGGTTTTGGCATCAAAAATAAAACCCTCGAAGCAATGGCAGCTGGTGTACCTGTGGTAGGGAGCGATCGCGGTTTGGAAGGTTTAGCTGTAGACTCTGGGAATGTTCCTCTACGGGCTTTACGTGCTAATAGTAAGGGTGAGTATGTTGCAGCTATTAGTCAGTTGTTCGATAATTCTCAGTTGCGAGCAGAGTTATCTCGTAATGCTAGGCAACTTGTGGAAATGGAGTTTACTTGGGAAAGTGCAGGTAAGCGTTACGAACAAGTTTGTTTGGGATGATTACTACTTGTAGGGCAAACAGCCGTTTGCCCTGATTTGTAATTTGTATCATATTCAAACTTTTAATTATTATCTAAGATTGTTACAACCCAAGACTATTATTGTTGCATTGAAGGAAAAACCCTACTACCGATGGGGATGCGGGGATTAGGATTTTTGACAGTTTCACTTCCAGGGGAAGCTTGACTAACAGCTTTATCTTTATTGGAGTTATTTTCACTCTCCAAGTTAGGTTGTGATACAGCAGACTTATTTTCCAAGCTAGTAATATCACTATCACTAGATGGATTCACTGTCTCCGCATAACATGGCTTTAAAAGCATAGCAGAACTAACCAACACACCGAAAGCTAGCAGGCAACTTATATACTTATACATTTTGATTCCTAAAAAGTTATATTTGCGCTGTTCACTGGTAATCATGAATGAGAACTTCAAGAGATACCAAAGACAACTGAACTAAATGTAGTTTGATAGTGGTTGTTTATTAAAGCGGATATTCACTGAAATCTTATTTTCTTTTTTGCAAATTAACAGGTATAAATTAATTTATAGTTTTAGCGAATTACTAACCAGTCAATATAAAAATTTTATGAAATTAATCTGATTTTTTATAAAATATTGATATTAGGGAACACCAAATAATAAATTACCCAATAAATGTAGGGTGGGTTAGAGCTTCTCGTAACGCACCATTGTTAGATTGATGGTGCGTTACGGACTATAGTGCTAACATACCCGACAACGAAATTGGAGATTTTTTTATTTGGAAATCCCTTAGTCTAGATTTTACAGTCGCAGAAACATTGATAGTGCGATATGCGCTTAGATTTATTTAAGTAGTGCGAGCATCTTACTCGCTATTAGACATCTCCGAAAAAGACGTAGAGACGTAGCAATGCGGAGGCACGACAAGGGTTATGGGTAACGCATAATTAAATTCGGTCGATGTCTATTGAGAGGCAGCGAGCAAGATGCTCGCACTTCATTGGGGAAATTATATTATTGATATTAGTTACAGGACTTCCGGTAGCTATGAGGTACATACTCAAAGCTGAAAGCTATGATTAGAAGGGAGGTGAGGGGAACAACTGTATTGTGTAATAGCCGGAAGTGCTGTA
>NZ_NTFS01000245.1 GCF_002289455.1 Brunnivagina elsteri CCALA 953 | reverse complement strand
AGCACAATATGTCATGAAAAAAAAAACTAATTATTATTGACTATTAATATAGCTATGATTTTTATTTTTAAACCAATTTGTGAATTTAGAAAATATCGATATAATTTTTTCTGAGCGAGGTCCTCTGTACTTTTTAAATAGGATAAAGCTGGGAGTAATGAGTCGCAAATTGTAGATTAATTTCAATAGATATCTCTGATTTATCTTAATTTTCCCATCATATAAATCAAAAGGCATATTTACTATTTTAACTAATCGGGAAAAATTAGCGCTCTCCTTTTCTCGGATGGCTTCTTTAATTAAAAAGTGAATTCCTACCTGACATAATGGGAGTAATTCCTGATGTTTACCGCATACAGTCTCGTAGAAAAGAATATAATAATTCTTCATATAATTCCAATTATTAGTTCGATTCGACTGATGTTTTGTATAGTATGCTCCAACCATTGGAGTATAAACAAATTTGACATCAGCTAGTAGTAAATCTAATGTAAAATCCCTATCCTGCAAAGCCTTAAGACGCTCATCAAACATTTTTTTCTGAAAAACGCTCTTATGCATCAATAAACATTGTTGTAGCAAAGGAAATGAAGAGTCAGCTAAAAAATCAGGTATTACTAATCGCTGAATCAATTGTTCTTGGTTTAAATCTCCAACAATATTTTCAACTCGATGAGAAATTTGCCCCTCTTTGTCTATAAAAACTCTTTCGTAATCTGTATAAAATACATAATCATCCCCTTCTATCCGATTTAAATGACTTAGTTGGAATTCGATTTTATCTGTATGAATCCAATCATCTCCATCTAAAAACTGAATCCATTCACCTTGTGCTTTCTTGAATCCGAAATTTCGAGATGAGGATACTCCACCATTTTCTTTATAAAAATAACTAACTCGTGAGTCTAAACTCATCAATAACGTCGCAATTTCTTGAGTATTATCAGTAGAACCATCATCCACAATAATACACTCAATATTTGAGTATGTTTGAGACAGTACACTTTTAACTGAACGTTCTAAATAGCAAGCTTGATTGAAACAAGTAACAATTATCGAAACAAGCGGCATCATTGGTTAAACACTCTTAATTAGTTATTATTTAAGTGGTTATCAAAATAACCATCTTTCGGTATAGCCATGATAATGACTATACCGCGACGAAAAACAATCTAAGTTGTACAGCTAAATTGTCAAGTAAAGTTTGGCTGTTCTTGAACGTAAAGCTATTCAAAGGTAAGATTAATCAGTTATCGCGCAGCAATAACTTGCTTTTTAATAGAGATATTCGCACGTTGCAAATAAAGATTAAGAAGTCCTGTAAAGACACGATCCATTGAAGATAACTGATATTTCTTACTAGGGTCATTATCAGTTGAACCCCAGATAACTGGGAAAGGATTAGGTTCCCAAACTATTAATTTTCCTTCAGAATCATAGCTGTAATCAAACGCCATATAATCGAAACCTAATGCTTTGCGTGCTTTCTGCAAAATCTCATGATTAGGGTCATTTCCACTGAAGTAGCTAATCTCCTCAGCGATGATTGATTCGTCGATAACACGGTTCTTATTGTCGCGGACTTCCCAATAACTCGACACCATCAATGGTCCTGGAATACCTTCATCTCCCATCGCAAAATAACGATATTTACGATATAAACCATCTTCTGATTGCGTATCAATAAATTCTACTGCAATTGGTTGAGTAAAACTCTCAAATGGGACATTTTGCAAATCATCAAGATGTTTAATTGAAAAAGTTTTACTGCCATGTACGCAGTCTTCCCGAATAAAAAAGGGAACGGATAATCCACCTAATGTTTCTTTAAATGTTTCTGGGTTGGTAATCACGACTGTTTTGGCAGTTCGGATACCGACGCTACGGATAGTTTCTGCTGCGATCGACTTGATTGAATTTGAAAGTTTATCTATGGGATTAATGATAGGAATATTGTGTTCTTGACATTTTAATTCCAGTTCTTTGGCTTGCTTGTAAACGTCAGGGAACCTTTCTTTAAGAGGGTCTTGTAACCAAGGGATAAACAAAGCATAGCGGTCCCAGTTTTCAACTTCATGGGGGAGGTAATGAACTTCAAATAACTGTGATGCTTCTGGGTAATTTTGGCTTACCCAATAAAGAAAATAGTTGTTATATGTTGATTGATGATTTGATTGACGAACAACTAAAATACGCTTTGGGTGACGAACATTGTTGACTATATCTCGAATTCTTTGTTGAATTTGATTGTACATATCTGTTGACAGAAGTATAAATTATTGGCAAATTTTTAACGGTAAATCTTCTTGTAACCCTGGATACAAGAATTCCTAATGGAACCAGCATAATCGCAGATTTTTTCTCAACCTAGAGAAATTCTACTGAATATTTTGACAAAGTTGTAAGTTTTGCTATGAATATTAGTATTTTTACTGAATTAAGTGTCAGTTTTTGTTTAAGTATTAATTATTGACTAATAAATAATAAGGATTTGAGATGTTTGTACTAGTACTGGTACGATATAGTTGTAATTTACATCAATGTATATTTTCATATGTCTGGCAAATCCCGTAGGAAGATTTTCGTTACAGGGTTAAAGTTGTTTTGATGTACTTCTTTGCTGCATGTTAATTTTGGAAGGCAAATAGCTTGAGTAAGACCACATTTATTATTTATGGATGGCTTAATAATCAGGCATACTTGAAAAAAAGATACTTTGCTGGTGACATTGGTCAAGTCAAGGTTATTATTGAAAAATATTTTTCATATATCTAAAAAATGAGCAATACATTGGAGAAAAAACCTAAGCGTCAGCGCGATATTAGGTTTGACATTTTGAAAACTATTGGACTATTTTGTATTATTTTCGCCCATGTTGGTCCTGAGAACAATATCTTTTTCCATGTTAGACGTTTCGATGTTCCCTTGATGGTTATTGTATCGGGAACACTCTATGCCTATTCATCTGGGAATAAGCAAATATCTTTTTGGAGTTATGTAAAAAAAAGATTGCCGCGTTTGATTGCTCCTGTATGGTTATTCATGATTTTTTACTTTATTGCAACTTATATTATATTTTCTCTACTTTCTAAACCTTACCCATTTTCTCCTCAAAAAATATTCGAGACATTTTTATTGCTCAAAGGTG
The DNA here is from genome assembly GCF_002289455.1 of Brunnivagina elsteri CCALA 953. GTDB lineage: Bacteria > Cyanobacteriota > Cyanobacteriia > Cyanobacteriales > Nostocaceae > Brunnivagina > Brunnivagina elsteri. Next base: position 6,968 of record NZ_NTFS01000245.1, on the reverse strand, counting down.
TTGGTTATGTATGGATAATTCGTGTATTTATTTTAGTGGCTCTTGCTGCAAATTTGTTGCTATATGTATATAGATTATGCAAATCAGAAGCTAAATTTCTAACTTTGCTATCTCTAAGTTATTTAGGTTATGAGTTATTACTGATTTTAATTCAACGTTTTAGTTTTTTGACGCGGGCAATATTTTTGAATGTAATAATCAATGATTATTTACTTTATCTGCTTCCCTACGGATGCTTGTTTGGTTTAGGGATGGCTATACCCAAGCTTAAAAATAAATCTATATTACTGATATCTGGATTATTTTTAAGCTTATTTTTGTTACAGGCTGTTTATTTTTACTATAAATTAGGACATTTTATTTCAAATGAAAATTTTAAATATCCTCCACAATCTTACTATGTTTCCTATGGAATTTTTATGTCGATGTTGGCATATTTTGTCGTTAATAAGTTGTGTGTAAAATACAGTTTATTAGAACGGGATAATTTTCTGATTAGGTTGATTGTTTTTATTAGTTCATCTTCCTTATGGATATACTTGTGGCATATTTTCTTCGTGTATTACTGGCAAAATTTAATTGCAGAATATTTTCACGAATTAACTAGCAACTTTACCATATCTTTTGTAGTAGTTACATTTGGAGCGATCGCAATTACTTATCTTCAGAAAAAAGCCATTTTTAATGTAATTAAGAAAACTAAAATTGGTCAAAAGAATTCTGAATTGCTCTCTATTCTATTTTTGAAGTGATTTTCCTTTCTTTTACCCTTTTACGGCAATTAAAATAAGGGATTTCCAGAAAATAAAATATCTCAACTTAGGGATTTATCAATCATATTCATAATTTTAAGGGTGGGGAGAACCCACCCCTACAATATTGGAGAATTTATTTCTTGGTGTTCCTTTAGGTCAAATATAAATTTATCAATTTGAGATGTGAGGTTGTAATTCTTTACCATTAACAGTGTTGTTTGATGTGGTAAGTAGTTTTACAGCATCTTCAAGCTCTTGAGTTGTGTCCAGCAAGTGAATCGCTGCATTCCATGCTTCTTTGATTGATTCGTTTTGTTCGGGAGTACTTTCACTTGGATAATCTACAAGCGATACTCCGAAGGAGTCACTGAGTCCTTCGGACACGCTACGCGAACGCGATCGCAATGAGTAAAGGATTGGACTCACATAGTTATTAAACTTTTCGACGATGCGTTTGAGATTCTCGTGATTTTGGCTTTCATCTAATAATCCCAGTTTAAAGCGGCTTCGTAGTTTGACGATATCCTCGAAGACATCAATTATATTGGAAACTCGCATTGTCGATTTATAGGCTTCTTCGATTAATTCTTGCCGTTCTTGCGGGTTATCGACTAAACCATCAAGTAGCAATCGTAAAAACCCAATGGTTGGGTTGAGACGAGTTCGCAATTCGTGGGGGATAAGGAGTAAATTTTGTGTGGTTTGATTGGAAATGGGGTTTACTTCGGCTGTTTGTTCCGATTCACCGCTAAATTGCATCGAATAAAGACGGGTATAATAACCATTTTTGCGTAATAGTTCTTGATGATTTCCAACTTCCACAACCCTTCCCTGGTCTAATACGGCGATTTGGTGGGCTTTTTGGACTGTGGATAAGCGATGGGCAATTACTAGGGTTGTCCGGTTTTTACTCAAGTCATCGATCGCTTCTTGCACCAAACGTTCGGATACAGTATCGAGGGCACTGGTAGCTTCATCGAGGATTAGAATTTCTGGGTTTTGTAACAAAGCCCTTGCGATCGCTAATCTCTGTCTTTGTCCCCCCGACAACATTACACCTCTGTCACCAATCAATGTATCAAATCCTTGGGGCAATTTAATAATAAATTCGTAGGCATTTGCTTGTTTGGCTGCTGCAATTACTTCTTCTTCGCTGGCATCGGTTTTACCGTATGCAATGTTATACCCGATCGAATCGTTGAATAAAAATGTATCTTGGCTGACGATACCCATTAAACTACGTACCGACTGGATATTAAAATCGCGTAAATCTACCCCATCGAGTAAAATGCTACCCGAAATCGGCTCGTAAAAACGCGGTAATAAATCTGCCATTGTTGATTTACCCGCACCTGAACTACCAACTAAAGCTAAAGTGGTTCCTTTTGGCAGAAATAAGTCAATTTCTTTGATTACTAACTTTTCATAACCGGGATAAGCGAAGGAAATATTATTAAAATGAATGCCTTTTTGGAGACTTTTATAGGGCTTTTCACCACAACTCATAAACGGCTTATTTTCTCGACGTAAAAACTCCGAGGTAATGTTCAAACTCGCTGATGCACCTGCAAAGCCACTACGAATTACATTTAACTGGGAAATATAAGGTAAGACTCGTAAAAGTGTAAATAGGTATATTAATATTACCTGGGAAAGTGATGCAATTTGATTACCAAAAAATTGCTTACTCAAAAGTACAATCATCACCAAAGCCGCTATACCCATTACCTCGCTGACGGGTACAATTGCTTCAGAATTGGCTTGCGATCTAAACTCTGCACTTTCGCGATCGCGAATTAATTTAACGATTTTCTGGTATTCTCGACCTTCATTCGCTGTTGAACGCACCAAGCGCATCCCGTTCATGACTTCTAATACGGCAATCGAGTAATCCTTCGACATCTCCGACAACATTTTACCGTAGTCTTTTGAACGTGCGATCGCATATTGATTAACTAATGTGACTAGGAATAACAATATTGTCGCTGCGATTGTTAATTTCCAGGAAATTGCCATCAATAATCCCACAAATACCAATATTGTAATGATGACAGTAAAGACTCGAATCACAATATTAATTGTACTGGCAGCCCGTGCAACTTCCCCACCCAAGCTATTAATTAAATCGCCAACTCTAGTTTTTGCATAATAATCTAAATCAACTTCTAATAGGACTTGTAACCCCGCTTCCCGCATATCTGTGGTAATCAGTCTTGCTAGCAAACCCGATGCTAACGTACTGGCATAGCTGGCAAGATTTTTGATGAAAATTATCAAGATTACTGCTGCTGCCATGACACCAACGCGATAATTTTCTGGTACTTGTTCAAAAGGAGCTATAATCATCCTCAGAATTGCTGGACTGTCTTGAGAAGTTAAATTCTGTCCAACAATAGCCAGAATTACAGGTATAATCAGTGTGGTACCAACACCATTAAATAAAGCCCCAGAGATGGAAAGTAAAAATGTTACGAAAATCCGAAAGGGGTAAGGTTTCGCAAATTTAAATAAAATACTAGTCGTAGACATGTTGATTTTTAATAATTAGTGGGATTGTCAAAATAACTTTTTAGCAACCTATTAATACTCCAACAGTTCTCCTCTGCATGAGATAATTGTGCTTTAAAAATACACCCTAAAAATAATTTTATTGTTCCACAGGTTCTTTAGCAATTAAGTCATACCCACCTTGGGAGAACTTTTACTAATTACTAGCTTTGCTAACGCATCCTTTAATGTGGATGCCATCGTTGATGTGCTGTATCTTTCAATACAACGTTTTCGTGCTTTGTTACCGCGATCGCAAGCCAAATCAAAGTTATCAAAAATAGCTTCAATCTCCATAGCAATTTGTGATGGTGAGTTTGGATCGACTAAGTAACCAGTATCGGCTAAAATTTCCGGAATATCACCAACACGGGTCGAAATCACGGGTTTACCCATTGCCATTCCATCGGTAAGCTTTAGGGGGAATTGCGCTCTTGCTACCACAGTATCCCGTTGCGGTACAACCACAATATGAGCTGCTGCCACAATCTCAGGCATGGCTTCTACTGGTGACTTTGGTAACTTAATAATCCAGCGTCCCCACTTCTCAATTAAACGGTCATCATAATCATCATATGGACTCCCACCAACAATCACCAACCGTAAATCTTCGCGGTTGAGTTGTTCCAGCGCCATCAACACATCTTCCACACCTTTGTGGGGACGAGGAGCGCCAGGAAACATCAAGACGCGATAATCAGAAAGTCCGTATTTCTGCCGACTCGTATTAGCATCATATTTATCTGGGTTGAACATGACAGTATCTTTTCCATTCGGTACGTACACTCCACCGAAACGGTCTTGGAGAAACTGAGTATCAATAGTTACGATATCTGCGTATTTAACCATGCTTTCCATCCAATTAATATAAACTGGATGATCGGGGAATCTTAATGCACCTTTTGGTTTGAGAATATCGCGGGCAAATTGCTTAATTCCAGGTTGATACTGGAAGGAAAAACCACCATGCCAACTCATTTCCCAATCATCCATATCAACTAATACTGGACGATGTGAATTTAGTTTTTTTAGTAGTGCGACACCAAAGCTACTAGGCTTTGGTTTAACTGCATAAATAATGTCTCCATCGAGCTTTTTTAAAAGTTGGCTAACTGAACCAAAAAAATGAGGATAATTGCTGCCAGGGATAGAAACTACCGGAATTTGATCCGGTGCGATCGCATATAACTCTTTACCAAAATTAAACCCGACAATTTCGACTTGATAATTGAGTTCTTTTAATACCTGAGCTAACAAATATGCTCTGACTGTTCCACCTCCTGAGAGGTCACTAACTACCAATGAAACTTTCATTTATTATTAACTTTCGGTTAATGTATTTATTTATAATATTATCATCTGGGAGTTTGGAATTGGATAAATACCTTGTAATCAAAGATATCTATCCGACTCCATAACCCTTTTGGAAATTATGTGTTGTCATCTGAGACCGAAAATACATTTTTTTTGACTGAACTAATCATAAATGATTAATTTGAGCAATAATCAATTATCAAATAATTCTCGATCCACCGTACATCTATCTTTTTTTACCAATCAATTAACTTCAATTGACCAGTTTGAATGTGGTCGAAGACGCGGTTTACTTGCCTGCGATCGCCTTCAGTTACATCATTGTCATCGTAAACAAAAATTGTTAACAATTTATGGTCGCGACGACTAAGTTTTCCAGAAAAGATTATCTTATCAACCAAAACTTTGACTGCTATTTCTGGTTCAGTATCAGCCGTTTTTGTCATAGAAAATTTATGAAGCATATTTCTCCTGATTAAAACTAAAAAAATAGCAATATTTGCCCCACCTAATTGTAAAAAGAGAGCATAAAAAAACATTTATTAAACTAAAATGTGGTGGACAAATATCACTTCGTTGGTATACCGTTGCTTTGCAGTATCTTTACAACTTAAACCAACAAAATAAATTTAACTTTATATTCTAGCTTCACCCAGAGGATTTTTACTGATAAATGACATATTTTTTACTACAATATTTTGAGTATGTACGTTTAAATACGGTTGACTTAGTCAGCTCTGACAAAAGTACTAGATTAAAATATTAAATATGGAGATAAAAAATGCAAGTAATCCGTCTGCCAGTACTGTCTGACAACTATATTTTCCTGTTATGGGACGAGATACGCAACATTGCCGCAGTCGTCGATCCAGCAGTCGCACAACCCGTTTTAAACAAGCTTCATGAACTTAAAGCCGAACTAGTCGCAATCTTCAACACACACCACCACAGTGACCATGTAGGGGGTAATCGTGAGTTAATCCAAGAGTTCCCCAGCCTCACAGTTTATGCAGGAGCCGAAGATAAAGGCAGAATTCCCGGACAAAAAGTCTTTTTATATGAAGGCGATCGCGTTACATTTGGCTCAAGCATAGGTGAAGTTTTATTCGTTCCCGGACATACCCGCGCTCACATTGCCTATTATTTCCCTGAGGTGACGGCAGGGTACGGGGGAGAGTTATTCTGTGGGGATACCCTTTTTGCTGGGGGTTGCGGACGATTATTTGAAGGTACACCCGCGCAAATGGTCGATTCCCTCAGTAAAATTAGGTCATTACCCGACAATACCCGCGTTTGGTGTGCCCACGAATACACATTGAAAAATTTACAATTTGCCCTGAGTGTCGATGGTGACAATGAAGTTTTGAAAAACCGATATACGCAGGTACGGAATTCTCGAAATATAGGAGAAGCCACGGTTCCTTCAGTATTAGGAATTGAAAAATCGACGAATCCATTTTTGCGCTGGGATATACCCGCATTACAACTGGCAGCAAAAAGTAGCGATCGCACCCAAACATTTGCACGACTGCGAGGAATGAAAGACCAATTTTAAACAATGTTAAATCTTAACAAATGACGATTTTTGGCTACGGGGTTGCGATCGCACCCCATATTTAGTTAAAATCTTTTAGCTCTGGGCTGTGTGTATAGCCATAAATGGATACGGTTATCAAAGACTGCGACTCGTCTCAAACCCAAGCTGCTAAGATTTGACAGAACAAAAAGAACAACAAAGCGAAGAAAAATGGCAAAGCGCGTACAATTAATATTAAACCAGGATGTCAGCAAGCTGGGTAAACTTGGCGATTTAGTCGAAGTTGCACCAGGCTATGCACGTAACTATCTGGTTCCTAAGCAATTAGCATCCCCAGCAACCCGTGGTCTTCTCAAACAAGTAGAACGTCGTCGTGAAATCGAACGTCAGCGTCAAGAGGAACTCAAGCAACAAGCTACGGAACAAAAATCCGCATTGGAACAAGTTACTGGCTACAGCATTTCAGTGCAAGTTGGCGAAAATGAAGCGATTTTCGGTACTGTCACTACTCAAGATGTTGTCGATATCATCAAGCAGAATGCCAGCATTGATGTAGACAAGCGCAGTATCACCATTCCTGATATCGGCAAATTGGGTACTTATGAAGCAGAAATTAAACTGCATTCGGATGTCACCGCTAAAATCAATCTCCAAGTTGTTTCTAAATAGAATTCTGACTTTTTAAGATTTCTCAGCAATTTGGAAAATATCCTATAATTTCCCCTTTCTTCTCGTAGGAAAGGGGAATAATTTTTGTTTAAGTTTGTTTATCTTATACCAATTTAATATGAAGACGCATAGAAAGAACCCCACCC
>NZ_NTFS01000244.1 GCF_002289455.1 Brunnivagina elsteri CCALA 953 | reverse complement strand
GCGTTCGCGTTTAATTTCCCTTTACTTTCTCATGATTTATTTATCTTTCTTGGAAGAATAAAAACTGGGATGTACCCCCTTGGGTTGAAGAGAGAAAATCGGGAGATGTGTATACAAAAAGAGATATAAATATCAAAGGTCACGGTGCGATTGATATGATGGCAAAGATGACCAACAATGCATTTGCTGAGAGTGCGATCGCAGCGCGTTCGACACAACAATTTCAGGATTTATTCAAAGAAGTCGAATTTACACCAGCACAAAAAGCAAGTGCAGTCCAAATCAAGAAAATATATGATTTGCTAATTCATCGAGCAGTTACAATTAGTCGAGAAGTCGAACAAGCACCTGGTTTAAAAATTGTCGCTACCAATTCTCAGGGGCAGCAAATCGAAATTATTGGTTTAGCCGAGAAAAAGCATCCCAATCTTTTCGACAATAGAAAACTCGATATTACTGTTGTTGAGAATAAAAGTCCCTACAATCAAAGTCAGAAAAAATGGATTGCGATAAGCCGGGAAGAAGCTTTGGTTAGAGATAAAAAAGTAAGTTTATTGGATGAGCTAAAGCCAATTCTCAAGGAAAAATATACAGAGAGAAATAATCGAGGTTTACTACATGATGGGGAAGCATCTTTAAGTGTAATACCCGTTAAAAGTGAATATTTTGAATCATTATTACAGGAGAAAGGTAAAAATATAGAAGTTTTGAAAAAGCTGTCCGATGAAATCGATCGCAAATTTGGTGTTGAGTGTTCGCTGGGGGTTGCTCGCAAAGAAGATATTGAGGAGCTTTATTTTTGTGTAACCTTACCTACGGAAGTTTCGCAACAGAAAACAGCAGCGAGAATTAATGATGCTCTAAATTTTCCCCTGGATTACGACCAATTAGAAAATGGACGCAGAACCAAATTTATTGCGATGCCCTTGGCAACCATCTTCGATGGTATCGCTCTTCCTGAATTAGAAGAAATTATCGATCAAGTTGAAAGCAAGGTAAAGCATCCAGCGACACGAGAGATGGAAACTCCAAGCGTAGACGTAAGACTTGTCGTCAGACATCGCATTCAACTAGCTGTATCTCAAACCGAACCAGTTAAACGGGAGGAATGGGAAAAACAGATGTTGAAACTTGCTCTTGCGTGTTTGAGAGAGAATCCTGCCTAATATTTCCAAAGCCGAAGCATTACGAAATACCCAACTAGCATTTTTAAACGATACAAATAAAGATTTACAACATCCATTTTACTGGGCACTATTCGTATTAATTGGTAATTGGTTATAGTAAATATTTAAGAGTTAGGAGTTAGGAATTAGGAATTAGGAATTAAAAACCCCAAATATCCTACCCTCCTCTCTGCGTCTTTGCGTCTTTGCGCGAGTTTTATCTTTATTCAGATTATATAATTAAAACTGATTCAGAAAATAGGAAACTACCATAGAAAAAGGTGTATATTTCCCACTATCATCAACACGCTGATACCCTTCTGCTAACAACTTAACTTCAGCATCACTTAACCCTTCAATCATCTCCAAAACAGCATCAACAGCAACCCGACGCATCTTTCGCAACTTATCAATATTCAACGCTAAAATATCAATTGTCGTCTTCGCAGCAATCTGCATCTCCACATCATTTGTAGGTAAAATATCACCCGAACCCGAATAGCGGAAATAGTTTACACATTGCGGATTTAACGGTGAAATCATTAAATCATCATCAAACCAATTCGTTTTTTTATGCCCACAATGTACAGGTTTTGTTGGTCTAACTTCATCTTCACCTTGACAGGATGCAATCAAATTTGTATATGTAAACGTTAAATCTTGGTACTTACTTTTTGGTCGAAAATGTTCAACATGACAATTTCTGCGACTAATATTAATACCACAATAGCAGCAAATATAACCCTGTTCTCTTAGCAGAGATTGATACACATCTTCTTTCACAGATTTATTAAAAGACTTCCAATTAGATATCTTCTTACCTTGTTTTCGATTCCATACAGTTAAACTACCCGGTTCTTGACTCTTATTAATGTACTTCATTTATTGAGAATTTCCTTACGTCTAATTAGTACATCTGCACGGACAAATTCCGGTTCATCTTCACCGATTTCACTTGCTAATACTTGACGGATTTTTTTTGCACCTTCAAGATTATTATTATCAATACATCGAAACAATTCACGAAGACTATCTTTAACTTCCTGTGGACGTTCCGGTACTCTCATCAAATCTTCGAGAATACGGTTACTGTCTCGTCCAAAAGAACTTTCAGCATGGTGAATAGTGATACCTGAATCAGTTTTTTCAAGGATATAAATACCTTCAGGTTTGACATGACTAACTACCTGAGGAGAATGGGTAGTAACAATCAATTGGCAATTGGGGAAAGTGTGAGTCAAAGCTGGAATTACTTCCCGTTGCCATTTGGGATGTAAATGGAGTTCAACTTCATCAATCAAAACTACCCCATTTCCCTGTAATGGTTTCGGGTTACTCGGATTTGCGATCGCAAGTCTCCAAGCTAAGTCTCCTACCATCGCAAGCAGACATTTTTCACCATCAGAAAGTTGATTGATGATGATTTCTCGACTATCTTTAATTACTGTCATCCGCAGTGGAGAACGTCGGATACGTAGGTTGGAAAAGTCTGGTAATACAGAGTAAATTGCTTGTCTGACTGTATCAAGTTGTGGATTTAAGAAAGTAGGATTATCCCGTCTTTCTTCATTTTCTAAATCTTCTAAAGTTCTAAACCATTGGAAGAAATTATTGAAGTTAATTTGTACTCCATTTAATGCTTGTTCGTAAGCCGCAACGGTTTCAATTACGGGTTTCTTAGTAACTTTTAAAGGGATATCGATGACTGCGCGATTAACAGCGTAATGTACGAATACTGGTAAATTGAATTGTGGATTTTGTCGTAACTGATTTTGGGTATCTTCAATCAGCTTTTTTAATTCGATTAAGTTGCTACTAGTATCTTTTGTTCGCCGCTTTTGTACCTTTGTTAATGACCAACTTACTTCATCATTATCAACAGAAATTGTAATTTCATTATGGGTTTCATTACATCCACTATTTACATCTTCTTCCCGAAACAAACGTCCCGAAGTTGTGGGATATTGAATTGGAGATGTAAATCGAGAAAGCAGTATGGCTAAACAATCTAAAATACTCGATTTACCAACTCCATTAATACCCAGAATTACCGTTGGTTCTTTGCTATCAAAATCTAAACACAATTCTTTAATGCCACGAAATGAATTAATGGCAATACGCTTAACTTTCATATGTCCTTCTAATTTAATTTATGAAATAAAATAATCAATATAGATGACCTATATAGTCATCTAAAACAAAAAATCCATAGAATATTAAACTGATTTTAGTGGAATTGTACCCCGATCAAAAACCTTATTATCAGTACCAATACCTTTAACTTCGATTCTATCTGCATAGACATCGTAAGCCGCAAAACTCAACTTTTCCGCAGAATAAGCAGTGCGTTCATTCTTACCCACTGGACGAGTTCCAGCACCAGCACCACATACTAAATATGTTGTCCCATTAATAACTTTTGTGCGTTCATAATTGTGTTCATGACCGTTGATATAAAGTTGAACATTATACTTTTGAAAAAGTGGTGTAAACGATTTAATAAATACTTGATTATCACCATAATATCCCGAAGAATAAATTGGATGATGTCCGTAAACAACCTTCCAAGCTGCTTTTGATTTACTTAATTCTGTTTCCAACCAAACTAACTGGGTTTTCATGTCAGCATTCCCATTAGTATCTAACACAAAAAACAGCATTTGCTCGCGAGTATATGTATAATAACGACCTTTCATATTAAACCCAGCATACTTTACTTGTGGGTCGCCATTCTCGGTACGAATATCGTGATTACCTAAACAAGCTTGGAACTTTACACCCTTTTTTAGCAGTTCTGCATAAGGACGTTCAAAAACAGCATTAATTTTCTCCATTTCGCCATTATTATAAATATTGTCGCCAGCTAAAACCACCAGTCTATAAGGATTTTTGCTGTGATAATTCGTCATTGCTTTTGCGACTTCATACTGTCCCTTAGCACCTGTACCAGTATCAGCAACAGAAACAAATCTAAATATTAATGTTCCTTTTTGAGAATCTTTAATAGGCTTTTTATTAACTTGATTGATATTATTTTTACTAGCGTTAATAACTTGTATATAACCAAAAATTGTTGCACTAATGGTAGCAAAACTACTTAAAATTATAAATTTACGTCGTTTGAAATTCATATTTATCCTATTTAATATGTATGTAGGTACTTTATCTAGACAGTTATACTCCGAACGGTTGTCTATTCGCTATTAGCTAATAAAAAAGGATAACAAGCATTTGACAAGTCTAATTTTGAACCGTTTTTAGTATATTAGTCTCGTTTCCAGGAAAACCCGGAAAATAAAATATCCCAATCACGGACTTATCGATAAATCCCATTCGCTGCAAGGGTAGGGAAACCCCTACGATTCTGGATAATTTATTTATACATCAGTGCCTCCTAAATGCTAATATGTTTTAAGTGTTTATATAGTAATATTCTTAACTTAATTGCAAATTTAATGTATTGCTAATTATAGAAACCATTTGACCTCTTTATCACTACCTAAAGTAGCCGACCAAAAAAACATCAGAGGACAGTCGGGAAGATTGAAAGTTCCGAAAGCAAGTTGGAATACTGGAGTTATGGATGCGATCGCTAACGTCAAAATACCAGTTCTGACCGAAAATAATCGCAAACTAGTACCGCGCGGCGTAAATAAACCAACTATTTTGTGGGAGAATAATTAATTAGATTAAAACAACTTTTTGTTGATGAGGAAGGAATCAGGGTGTGGCACGATTAGCTCCAAAGGAATTAAGTTTAAGCAATTGCGATGAACTGCAACAGTTGGTAAACCAGCCCAGTCAAGGTTATACAAATAAAGAGTTTTAGCCTTTATTCGTATAACCTTGACTGGGCTGATGGTACAACCCTAGCTACTGGAAGTTTTGACGGTACGATGAAGCTTTGGGATGTTTGTGCAAGTCAATGTTTCAAAACCCTAAAAGGAAACATTGAAATTGTATTTGCAATGAGTTTTAGTCCTGATGGTAAGTAGTTGGACACAATTAATTACACAAAACTTGGGCTGAAATTATTACCTATCAAAGATATCCAAAAATCAGTATTGTAATTAATTCTGTCTGGTTACTTAATACCCTTGTTAGTGGGGGTAGATCTAGAGACAATAATGTGGAACTTTGGGATATCCGTACTGGTGAATGTGTGAATACTTTGCGGGGGCATACTAGTGGTAGTGTATCCTCTCTTAGTTTCAGCCCTGATGGTAAAACCATTGCCAGTGGAAGTAGTGACTATACCGTGAAAATCTGGGATGCTCTTACTAGTGAATGTTTGAAAACTTTGCAAGGATATACTCGTGGTATATTATCAGTTTCTATCAGCCCTGATGGTAAAACCATTGCCAGTGGAAGTAGTGACCACACAGGTCATCTTTCCGTTGATAATCGCGCACAGTTAATTGCAAGCAATAATGGTGGAAAAGGGAACGGTGGAAATATTCGTGTTGATGCAGCATTACTATCTCTTACAGGTAATTCTCAACTCAGAGCTAGTACTCAAGGGGAAGGAGATGCAGGCAATATTTTTATCAGTACCCGCGATCGCACTTCATTGGATGATGGAGCAATTATCTCAAATATTGTTGGAACAGTTTCTAGTCCTGGGCGTTTTGGTAACGGTAAGGGTGGACTAATTCGTATTGATACTGGTTCGCTATCAGTAGCTAATGGCAGTCAGCTTCAAGCTAGTACTTTTGGTACAGGCGATGCTGGTGATATTATTATCAATGCTCGTGATAGTGTTATTGCTTCTGGGTTTGGAGAATTTGAAGATTTAACACTTCCCACTGCTGTTTTCAGCGTTGTTGCTGAGGACAGTAGGGGAAATGGTGGTAATATTCGCATCAATACAGGTTCAGTATTTGTTGAAAATGGCGCACGATTTAGTGTTTCTACATCTGGTCTAGGTCGGGCTGGAAATATTACTATCGATGCGCGTGATAGTGCTGTTGTAGATGGAGTTAGTAGAGTTGGGTTTGCTAGTCAATTATCTACTGCAACAGAAGATGATGCAAGCGGAAGAGGGGGAACAATAACTGTTAATACAAATTCATTTCGAGTTAGTAACGGTGGATTTTTGGATGCCCAAACAACATCTGCGTTTGGTGGTGGAGATGTAACAATTAACGCCAATAATTTTGAAGCTACCCAAGGTGGGCGAATTTTTACCACAGCAACAAACCAAGGACAAGCTGGTAATATTACTTTCAATGCTGATACTGTCAACCTTTCTGGTACAAATGGGAGAAGTATTAGCGGATTATTTGCCAATACAACCTCAACAGCTTCCGCTCGCGGTGGTAATATTCAAGTAAATGCTAGGAAATTAGATGTAAGCGATCGCGCTCAAATTTCCGTCAACAGTCAAGGTAGTGGTGTTGCTGGTGATATTAATATTGATGCCAAGAGAATCGAACTGAGAGACAAGGGGCTAAATGAGCAATCGTACAGAAAGTTACGCTAAGGCTGTAATCTTTACTGGATAAGCATTCTGCAAACCGATATTTCTCACAATTCTCGATGTACCAATTAACCTATACTCTGTTTGGTACATCAAACGAGTACGATACAGCAAGGATTTGAGGCTCCTAAATTTTAGAGGCTTCAATTGGTACAGGTTTCTCTCAGGTGAATAGGACGTTGAAAATAGGTCATCAAGTCCTTAGCGTAACTTTCGGTATCACTGCTTATTTCACCCCGACAACGCCAAAATCATTGCCGAAACAACATCTCAAGACGGCGGTAACATCTTTGTAGATAACGCAGATTTACTGTTGCTACGTCGTGGAAGTGTTGTATCTGCAACCGCAGGAGAAGCAGGAAATGGTGGCAACGTCAATATCAACTCAAAATTTATCATTGCTATTCCTAAAGAAGACAGCGACATCATTGCTAATGCTTTTGAGGGGAATGGTGGTAGAGTTCAAATTAACACTCAAGGAATATTTGGGACAGAATTTCGTTCCCAAGAAACAAATCAAAGCGATATTACTGCTAGTTCTAAATTTGGTGTTTCTGGTATTGTCACAATCGAATCTCCCGATAATAGTTCTATCCCAAACAACCTTGGCAAACTCCCCCAAAAAGCCATCGACACCGATGCCCTCATCGCCAATAGTTGCATAGCCCGCAGAAATCAACAACAAAACGGTTCCTTCTTCATCACAGGTTCCGGTGGTTTACCCCTGCGTCCCGGTGATCCTTCCCTTCCTTTTTATTCGACTGGAGATGTGCAACCAATCCCCACAGAATCAACAACATTACCAACACAAACACGACCCTGGCAAATAGGCGATCGCGTTATTGAGCCATCTGGAGTATATGAACTGCCAAATGGGAAGCTTGTACTTGGTAAAGAATGTTGATTTTATATCCCAACTAAGCCCTAACAATAGTCACAGAACGCCCATTTTTCGTAGTTGTAACTTCAGTTGTTAATCGCTCATCGATGGGTAAAGCCCTTGCACGTAAATCGAAAACAATCAACCAACCAAAATTTACCCCCAACCTTGCCAAATAGGAATCTAACTGCTCAATACCCGATTCCATTGGGTCTCCCCTTTTATCCCGCCAAGCTTTTAACTCAATCCCTAGAGTAATCTTGCCATATTTGAGACATAAATCCATGCGATCGCGTCCAATGGCATACTCCCTTTCTAGCGTTCCCCCACCATTCACCACCCGATGCAAAAATGCCATTAACACCAAATGGGGGGCAATTTCATGGTAAGAAGCGCTACCAAGTAATGGTTCTCCATGTTGTCGCCAAAACGCTAAAAACGCCTTTAATAGGTCATCTGTGTCTAACTCCCCGGATTGAGTTAACCAAGTAGGTGTTATTTGAGGCAGAGAAGCCATCGGTGTTACCGTTAATACTCTAGGTAAAACCTCCCGATAAATCGGATTAGCGATCGCAAGTCCTCCCAAGGGGTCCATCTTACATAAGCCCAGGTCGATGACAAATTGGATATCATCATTTGGCACATTTCCTAGTTCTAAGCCTGCAAGTATAGGCTCAATAATTGCCTTCACCCTCGGTTCTCGAAGTCTTTCAGCAAGGGAATCAAGATGGGTATCTTGCCTTTTAATTAGTATTTCTTTGGCTGCGTGAACATGCTCAGGTGTAATTGCTACATTTACATCCGTCACCATCTCTTCGACAATTTCTTTAGCAAGGGCATTTACCAACCAAGGTTGTCCCTGAGTCAACTCAAATGCTGTTGCGATCGCGTCTGGGGTAAAAACTTGTCCCGTGTCTTCGGTATGTTGTTGGTATAATTGCGCCACCTCCATTGCGTTAAAATCTCTCAAAGTTAGGGAACGGACTTTGATGTTAAAGGGGCTTGCTGTATTTAATCTATTACTTCCACCAGAAGCAACCTTATAATCCCGCACATCTCGTAAACCAATTAACCCAACAGATAAGGGAAAGTTTTTTGGACGACTGGGATAACCATCACGTAACTGCCGCAAAATCGAAATTAGGGCTTTGTCCTGCAAAGAGTCGATTTCATCAATAAATAGTACAACATGCCTTGGTGAAGCTTGCGCCCATGCCTGCAAACTAGATCGAATCCTTTGTCCTGCATCCTCAAACTTCCAAGCAGGTGGTTGTAGTTCTTGGGGTAAACGGATTGCGATCGCATCACTCCAAGCACCAAGAATTGCTAATTCGGCTTTTCCAGGGTCATCACTAAATGGAGCGCCAACTTCCGCAGATACCATGACTGCCGCGTAGTTGCCGCTTTCTGTAAGTTGTTTTGCCAAAGCCAGCATTGCCGTCGTTTTACCTGTTTGGCGAGGAGCATGAATGACAAAATAGCTTTCTTGGGCAATTAGTCGCTCCAAATTCGGCAACCTCACAGTTGGCGGTAGCATGTAGTGAATGTCGGCTTTACAAGGACCTGCGGTGTTAAACCAACGAGGCATAGGGATTCGGTTACTGTTGTTGGGATGTCCTTAGTGTAGCGCTTTGAGTTGCAGCTATTTCTAGTGGAGTTTTACTTATGGGTTGCCGAATAAAAGTTAAATCTATAGACGTATAAGGGTTTCAAGCCTTTTTTGTTAAATAAGTGCAATAACGTCTACCTTGAATATGAAATGGTGCGTTACGCTGCGCTTACACACGAAGAGTGAATGTACTTTATTTAATCCGTGTTCATTAGATGATTTACAGCCCTTTAAATATCGGTCAATAATCTTGCTTTTCTCAACAAAAATCTCAGCACTGTTTCTTCGCTGGAAATAATATCAGCTTTTGCTTCCATTCCTGGTTGCAAATAACATTGACGTTCCCCACGACCAAATGTGAGATTTTCTGGTTGAATTATCGTTTCAAAAAATGTACTGTTTCCGGATGTTACGTTTCCAGAAGTATTATTATTTTGTTGGGTAATTGCATCTGGTGAAATTGCTTTAACTGTTCCGATAAGAGTACCATAATCTGGGTAGGGACAAGCATCAACCCGCAATTAAACTTTTTGATTCACCGCAACTTTTTTGATTTCTCCGGGGAGAACATTCGCTTTAATAATTAATGGTGCGTTGCTTGGCGCAATTTCTGCTACTGCATCTAAGCAGGGTAAGCGCATTTAATTTTGTAGTAAGAAATACAGATTATTTGACTAATATATACATATGCAAATCGAATTTGAGTATTAAATACATCAAGTAGTACGCTAATAAGCAAAGCGTCTATTGTACATCGGGGTCAGTCTCATGGTATTGGGTTTCAAGTCTCCTAATAATTCTCTGATTAAAAGCCCTAAAGCATTAAATATAGGGAATGCGACTGCGTTAACAGAAAAGATGGAATCAATTTTTGGCGACATCAAAGACCCCCGTGTAAAAAGAAAACGTGTGCATTTATTAACAGATATTTTAATCATCGCCATATTATCAGTAATCGCAGGAGCTAAAGGTTGGGAAGACATGCAGAATTATGGTTTAAGTAAATACGATTGGTTGTCAG
>NZ_NTFS01000243.1 GCF_002289455.1 Brunnivagina elsteri CCALA 953 | reverse complement strand
TTTAAATGCATAACAGCTTACTCGTTCATCTCTTTTAAAGTTGCCAAAGCTGAAGGTGACAAACGACTCAGATATCGTGTCAGTAGATAATTAATAATTTTTATTAAAGTTAGTTTAATTAATATTAGATTATAGCAATAAAATAAAATAACCCCACCGCCTGTGGCACCTCCCCTTACTAAGGGGAGGTGTGGAGGAGTATAATAATGTGCAGATATTTAGGTATAGCAATTGGCTTCATGCTACGGGATAAGCGGAGATGCGATCGGTAGCATGTCATTTAGAAGTGATTAAGCTATTTTCAGCTATTTAATGCCAATGATGACAAAAAACAACATAAAAATCACTCTAGAGTGGTTTTGCAAATAATCAACTTGGAATAGAATAGAAATCTTACACAAGTCAGTATATTTTTAAGTATAGTCACTAGGGCTTGCTCGTGACCCAAAAGCAACAATGAACGCATTTGATTTAGCTTTTACCCCTGCGCTAAAGTTGGCAGAATTAATCCGCGATCGCAAAGTCTCGCCATTAGAATTAGTAGAATTGTACTTAGAACGGATATCCCGTCTCAATCCCCAATTGGGGAGTTATTTTACAGTCACAGTCGAGCAAGCAATAGACGATGCGAAAGCCAAAACCGCACTACTTTCCACAAATCCAACTGAATTACCACCCTTTTTTGGTGTACCCATTTCCATCAAAGATTTAAATTCCGTTATCGATGTCCCCTGTACCTACGGAACATCAGCATTACTTAAGTATATTCCTAAATACGAAGATTCCGTTGTTACTAAAATTCGCCAAGCCGGATTTATTATCCTTGGTAAAACTGCTACCTCCGAACTAGGTTCTTTCCCCTACACCGAACCTATCAGCTTTCCCCCATCCCGAAACCCCTGGAATTTAGAATATACCTCCGGAGGTTCCAGTGGAGGTGCTGCTGCTGCCGTTGCTGCTGGCATGTGTCCCATCGCTCAAGCTTCCGATGGTGGTGGCTCAATTCGCATACCAGTGGCATGTTGTGGCTTATTTGGTATCAAACCATCACGGGGTAGAATCTCCCCAGCCCCCGCAGGCGATCGCTTTGGTGGAATTGCCATAAATGGACCCATTGCTCGCACTGTTTCTGATGCAGCTGCACTACTTGATGTCATGTCGGGTAATGTTCCCGGTGATACTTACACCTTACCGAAACCAGAATCATCTTTTTTATCAGCAACTCAGGAAAAACCCGGTAGCTTGAGAGTGGCTTATGCTACAGACATTCATGGGATTGCTTCTTCAGATGCGACACAAAAACAAGCTGTATTGCAAACAGTTCAATTACTCCAAGAATTAGGACACATAACCACACAAACATGTCCCGAATTTAGGGGTTTAGTTGAACCATTTCAAATTATTTGGCAAGCTGGAATCGCAGCATCGGAGGTTCCTTTAGAAACACTGCAACCAATGAATCGTTGGTTAATCTCAAGAAATATAACTGCGACTGAATACGTCAAAGCGGTTGCCAAAATGCAAATAGTCTCGCGACAAATAGCCAGCTTTTTTAATGACTTTGATGTGCTGTTATTGCCAGTATATCTGCATTCTCCCATCCGCGTTGGGGAATGGGCACATTTGAGTCCAGAAGACATATTCCAAAATATTATCCAATGGATTGCACCTTGTGCCTTAGCAAATGCCACTGGATTACCTGCTGTTGCTTTACCAGTAGGTTTTGATGCTTTCGGTTTACCAATGAGCGTCCAATTCGTCGGGAAAGCTGCTGCTGAGTCTACTTTGATTAGTTTAGCTGCACAACTGGAAATAGCAAAACCTTGGATTGATAAATTACCAGATTTTAGTAATTGGTAATCGGCTTTTTTCTGTTGGTTTGGAAATACGATCGCGGACATCAGATTACAAGTAAATGAGATAAAAACCGTATATACACAGAGACAAAAGCTGTACCTTACTCAAATGCAAAATACTGTAATTTGGCATACAAGTAAAATTACATTGCTAAATGTTACACAATATTACTAGTTATTAAGGAGTATAGTGGTTAATGGATAAAGATAAAATCTTTATTAAATTTTGCGCGTAAAGAATTTACGTGTGAAGAAGTTTAGTAAAAACTAGTGTGAGACAAGATGGGAAAACCCAAAACACAAGCTCCTATTCGGCTTTCCAGAGTAGTAATAACATTAACCACCCTAACTACTGGTATTAGTCTGGAAAATTTTAACCGAGCCGAGGCTAATGTTGTTCAAGCATTCCAACCTGCCGAATCTGCCGCATCTGCGTCCCAATCATTGCCCTTTGGTGTACAGCCCATTAGACCGAGATTTTGCCAAGGTGATTTGGACACTGCGATTACTTCGATTGTTAATAATCCGAGTTTTAAAACCGCAAAATGGGGGATTGTCATCAAACCAATTGCGGAACCTGGGAGTCTTTATCAACACAATCCCAATATTAATCTCATCCCCGCATCAAATATCAAACTATTGACAACAGCGGCAGCATTACAGTTTTATACTGAAAACCGTCCAGAAAAACTGGCTTCCCTAGGTAATTTGGTGACTGCGGTGAATCGTTATAGCAACAATCCAAAAGCAAACTTGCTATTACGTCGGATTGGAGGGGAAAAAGCCGCAATGACTGCTCTTGCTAATATGGGTGTGGACACTAGTGCTTACCGACAAGTCGATGGATCGGGATTATCTCGGAACAATCGTGCGACCCCATCCACATTAGTTGGAGTGCTAGAAAAAATGTATGTTCGTCGTCCCAACGAAGTTAACGCAGAACATTCATTACTACAACAAATACAACCAAAACGAGATTTGTTTTATAACTCTTTAGCGATCGCTGGAGTTAACGGAACCCTACGCGGTCGTTTTTTAAATACCCCAGTTCAAGGACGACTCTTTGGCAAAACCGGGACTTTGCGAGGGGTTCGCTCCCTTTCTGGATACCTGCAAAATCCCGACTATGGAACCATTGCCTTTAGCATTGTGGTCAATCAACCTGGTCAATCAGGACAACGATTGACCCAAGCCATCGACCGGATTTTGTTAAAAACCTCCCAGGTAAATCGCTGCTAATTTTTCCTTGCAGTTTCCTTCAACCATTGAATGATCGACTCTCCCATTGCCTTACCACCCGTTGTGACCAGTCACGACGGTTGGCAATTGGGGCATCGAGAAAATACAATTCAGCCAAAACTGTGGCGCGAACGTTGGTGTCTTCCGCACCCGAAAGAACTAGGAGATTGAGGTTATCTTTAACACCTCTGTCGCGAATCTCTAACGCCCTAGCCATTGCTCTTGACATGATGGCTGCTAAACGGCGGTCGGCGGCATCGGCTTTGGTTCTGTGGACTAAAACCTCTGTCCCTTGGGGGTCTTGTCCTCCTGGTCCGTCAAAGGCGTTATGGTGGACACTGCAAAATACATCAAAAGCAGCTGCTTGACGACCAATATTATACAAGTCTTGTAGATTAGCTTGAGGCGTATCAATTATCATGCAAGGAACACCCGCCGCCACAATTACTTCCCGCGCTGCATTGGCTGCGATGACGTTAAGATTGTACTCGGTTTCCCCCGTCGGTGCGATCGCCCCTGGGTCAAATCGAGTTCCTGGTCCGTGACCAATTTCCAGCATTACCCCCCGTCCCCGATAAATCGATTGATGATTGGGAGGTGCAACAATAATGGGAATATCGGCATCCATCGACGCAACATCAAAAGCTGTTGCCGTGGGATATTTATTTAAGAAATCAATCAGTGCTTCCTTGCGGTTACCACGAAATATTTCCACAGCCTCCAATCCAGCCATGACCACAACTACCGGTTGACCATTGCGATCGCGGAAAAACCGATAGGTATCAGCCGTCTTGGAAACATTCAAGTTAGTAACAAAGGAAGCATCCTCAGTCAGTAAGTTTACTGACTCAACCGCCTCCCCTACCCTAGCCACCAAAAAACTCCCAGCCCGATCAAAACGATTTAAAAATGCAATTAGTTCTACCCTTGATGAACTTTCCAGATTTTCTGCCACTTCACCACCAGTCATGGCTGACACAACTGGTATCCCACTTGCACCACTGTTAAATAAAATCCAAGTAGCCACTGTTACTTCTCCAAGTCTACTAGGCAAATGTTTTAACCAAAAAACTGATAAAAGACAAGTGCCATTAATACCTCATCTCAATAGAATTTATGTTCTAAATCAGCGACGCCTAATTTTTTGTTGAGTGTACAACTATTTTGAATAATAATAGTTCTCATACTCATCTATTTCCATCGTGGTATGAATCAACTATTTAACCCCCGCATCTCTGTAGAACAGGTGGAAGAAGGTTCCCAACTTGCTCCCAAATTTGACAGTGACGGTTTAATTCCCGTAGTGACAACGGATGTGAATACTGGTGAGGTGCTAATGCACGCTTATATGAATGAGGAAGCTTTAGTCAAAACCATCGAAACAGGTGAGGCTCATTATTATAGTCGGGGTATTGCGAATTACGTAGCTTTAGCTTCTCACTCTGCGAGTATTGCGAATTGTGTTGACAGGTGGAGCCTTTTTAGTTTCTATTCTCCTCATACCGGAATCATAAACAAAAAAGCAGCCGGAATCAACCAACTGCCATCATCTCAAAATTGTGACTAAATTTACCTAACTACCCCAACTCCAGCCATATCTAGAATTGGTGCAATCAAATCTTCCCGCTTAACTGCCATCATATGCACTCCCTGACACAATTGTCGGGCTGTTTGCACCTGTTCGGCAGCTATTTTCATCCCCTCTTCCAAGGGTTCCTTTGCCTGCGCTAATCGATCAATAATATGCTGGGGAATATTTACACCAGGAACCACACGATTGATAAACTCAGCATTTTTCGCCGACTTCAACAGGAAAATTCCAGCTAAAATTGGCTTATTACACCCAGATGCGATCGCATCCATAAATTTCTCCAATTTGTCAAAATCTGTGATTAATTGACTTTGGAAAAATTGCGCTCCTGCTGCCAATTTCTTCTCAAATCGACTTTGCAAACCCGACCAGCTAGCACATTGGGGGTCAACTGCTGCACCGGTAAACAAATCTAAAGCTCCATCTGTAAGGGGCTTTTCGTTAAAATCCACCCCCAAATTCAGCTTTTGAATTACCTGCAACAAACGCACCGCTTCCAGGTCAAAAACACCCTTACAGTCGGGGTGGTCGCCTGCTTTTACAGGGTCCCCCGTCAGCGCTAGAATGTTGTGGATACCTAAGGCATGTGCCCCCATTAAATCAGCCTGCAAGCCGATACGATTGCGATCGCGACAGGCAAATTGACATATCGGCTCAATCCCATGTTGCAGTAAAATAGCTGACGCAATTAACGAACTCATCCGTAATACTGCGCGACTACCATCGGTGATATTGACAGCATGAACCCTTCCCTTAAGGGTCGCTGCCATTTTCAGCATGTGTTCTGGATTACCTCCTTTGGGTGGGCAAACTTCGGCGGTGACTAGGAATTCACCTGACCTTGCTGCCGAACGAAATGAACTTAACGCAGTCGATTTTAGTGTATCAAGCATAACAATGAGTATTCTCACTCTGGGTATAGCTGTAGCACAACTTACCCCTCCATGAAAAGCTCATAACGGTAGAGAATACCCCAATGCTATTTTTACATCTCTCAAAGTTTGCTGGGCAACGACTTCTGCTTTTTGCCTTCCTTCCCGCAAAATAGACTCTAAATAGCTCTGTTCAGCCATGATTTCGTGATATTTGTCTTGAATTGGCTTCAGAGCATTTACGGTTGTTTCCGTCAACAATTTCTTAAAGTCACCCCAACGCATATCTGCACATTCTGCTGCTACTTCGTCTTTTGTTTTACCCGATAGCAACATGTACAATGTCAGCAAATTTTGACATTCGGGGCGTTCTGGGTCATCGAAAGTTAAACCGGGCATGGTATCGGTTTTACACTTTCTGATTTTTTTACTGATGTCTTCGGGTGAATCAAGTATGTTGATTCGGCTTTGTTCGGATGGGTCAGACTTGGACATTTTCTTAGTACCATCGGTCAAACTCATTACCCGTGCCCCTTCTTTACGGATAAGTGGTTGGGGTGATTTGAGGACTTTTTCGCCTTTGCCAAATTGATGGTTGAATCGGTCTACAATGTCTCTGGTGAGTTCTAGGTGTTGTTTTTGGTCTTCACCGACGGGGACTTTATCGGCATTATAAAGGAGAATATCAGCCGCCATTAATACGGGATAGTCGAGTAAACCGACACCAACATTTTCCCCTTGTTTGAGGGCTTTTTCCTTGAACTGAATCATATCTGTTAACCAGTTCATCGGGGTGATGCAATTAAGTAGCCAAGCTAACTCAGCATGTGCCGAAACATGGGATTGGACAAAGATGGTGGAGTACTGCAAATCGATACCACAAGCGAGATATAAAGCTGCGATCGCATAGGTATTTTCTGCGAGTGTTGCGGGGTTATGGGGTGCTGTAATGGCGTGTAGATCGACCACGCAAAAGTAATTATCGTACTGACTTTGCATTTCTACCCAGTTACGAATCGCACCGAGATAGTTCCCTAAATGTAGATTGCCAGTTGGTTGTACTCCAGATAAAATGCGCGGCTTTGCCATTGATTTCTAATTTCTTCCTATTTTTAATATACTTAAGCTTACCAAATAAACTTTCGGGAATAAATTTAATGACTATAAAACAATTATATCCTTCGAGGGAAGCGTATAAAGAAGGTAAATTACAGGTTTCCGATTTACACACAATTCATTTTGAAGAGTCAGGAAATCCCCAAGGTAAACTAATTGTAGTATTACATGGTGGTCCTGGTGGTGGTTGTCCCCCGTTTTATCGTCAATATTTTCATCCGGAAAAATGGCGATTAATTATGTTCGATCAACGGGGTTGTGGAAAGAGTAAACCCCATGCAGAATTACGCGAAAATACGACTTGGGATTTAGTTAATGATATTGAAAAATTACGCGAGCATCTAAATATAGATAAATGGGTTGTATTCGGTGGCAGTTGGGGAAGTACCCTTGCACTTGCATATAGTCAAACTCACCCAGAAAGGTGCAAAGGATTAATTTTGCGTGGTATTTTTATGCTACGCAAAAAAGAACTAACCTGGTTCTACCAAGAAGGTGCAAATTCTATTTTTCCTGATGCATGGGAGGAATATTTAAAGCCGATTCCCCAGTCAGAACGGGGAGATATGTTAACAGCATATTACCAACGTTTGACGAGTCCCGATCTAAAAATTCGTTTAGAAACATCCCGTGCTTGGTCAATTTGGGAAGCGAGTACAAGTAAATTATTTTTAGATAAACAGTTGATGCAAACTTTTGGTGAAAGTCAATTTGCCGAAGCTTTTGCCAGAATTGAATGCCATTATTTTGTGAATAAGGGATTTTTAGAAACCGAAGACCAATTACTCAAAAATGTTGATAAAATTCGCAATATTCCCAGTGTCATTATCCAGGGAAGATATGATATTGTTTGCCCAATGATTTCTGCTTGGGAATTGCATCAAGCTTGGAGAGAAGCTGAATTAATTATAGTTCCAGATGGGGGACATTCAATGAGCGAACCCGGAATTATGAGTGCTTTAATTGATGCGACAGATAGGTTTACCGAGTTGTAAATAGGAAATTAGTTAAATTTGTAGTTAAATTTGTAGGTTGGGTGAAGACGCACGAGTTATACTTGTAGCCATACAACAAATCTAAATTGCGTCGTAACCCAACATTTTATTCCCAATTTTCGTTTTTTCCATATCATATGTTGGGTTACGCAAAGCCTTCAACGTCACTTGCTATAACGAGGGGAACCCTCGCAAAGCAGTGACTCCCCAACCTACAATTTTCTACAATTTTTAATTCAGATTCCTTAATTAACTCCTCGCAATTTACGAGTGCTATCAACCAAACTTTGAGCAAATTGGTCAAGTCGTTGTGACAGTTTTTCATCTACTAATTTACCTTCCGCACTAAAAGCTTTCCAAGCTTGTCCAATTGCGACTTGTTCGGGGATAACCCATCCATGTACCCACCTTAAAATTACCCGCAAATCATTCAAAGCATTACTATTTGATTGTCCACCCAAAATACTAATTAATCCAGCAACTTTCCCCGATAATTGGTCAAAGCTCATTAAATCCAGGGCATTTTTCAACACACCACTAACACTACCATGATACTCAGGTGTCACCAAAATCAACCCATCCGCACTACCAAAAGCATCTTGCAACCGCTTCACATCAGGATAACCAGGATACTCATTACCCCCATCACAAAACGGCAAATTCATCTTCCTTAAATCCAGAACCTCAACCTCAGCACCTAATGCCTGTACCCGTTGCATTGCCAGTTCCAAAGCTATCTGACTGTAAGAATCCGTTCTTAAACTACCCGCAATACCTACTATTTTCACCATAACCAACCTACCCTAACCAAAGTCATAACGATTATGAGTTGATTGTAATAGAATGCGATCGCATCTGTCAAATGCCGCTTCTATTCCTCCGCGAACCTCTGCGTAAACTCAGCGCTTCTCTGCGTTTAAAAATATTTTATTTATCAGCTTCCAACATAGAAAACAATCTCTCCCAACCAACATTATTTGCACTACTTTCAGTTGCTTTCACCTCAAAAGTAACATTACAAGCTTGAGTATTTTCCAACGCTTGTACGCACAACTCAGCAACATCATCACGGCTAATTTTGCCCCTTATATTATCACCTTGCTCAAAAATTAATTCCTTCCCACCAACTTCTTCAGTCAACGCACAAGGACGAATAATCGTATAGCTAGTACCGCTTTCCCTAACGCTATCTTCCCCCTTCAACTTCCAAGTTAAAATCCCCCCTAATTGGTCATTCATTCGTACTGCTGGGGGTTCTTCTTCTAAATTGATACCTGGTCTACCTGGACGTGTGACACCAGCAGAACTAATCAATACAAACCGGGATAATGTATTACCGCCATAGGCTTTTATCGATTCAATTTGTAAGGAGAAATTACCAGGGGAAAAATGAGGATTTAAATTTCCATCATATTCAAATTTACTTAACATTAATTGCAAAGAACAAACCTTACTTTTATCAATAGCAGGACAATCTTTGACGACTTTGGCACGAAATACAGGAATTAAATTAGCAAAAGGAACGCGAACATCAATCCAAGCACCATCTACAGTGTCAAAAGAATGGCTATAACCAACCCCATCCCAGCTTGAATCTGTGCGTACAAATAATTTATAGCGTTTACCATCACCTTTAATTCGTAATTCTAAACCTTCATAACTAGATAAATTAATTGATGGTTGGAAATTTTTAGTTCTAACTGATGCAAACCCACCAGAATTATCAGTTGAGACATTACCTGTAAAGATGGCAGTATTATCAGCAAAAATCATATTACTACTACTAACTCCACCCATAACAACATCATCTAAAGCACCCCAAATATTCTTTAAATTATCTAAATTTTCTGGACTTTGGGTAAATTGGGTAAAATCAAATATAGTTTTTACATCTGCCTGGGGTAAATATTTTATAGCTGCTTCGACTAAATTTTTTACCCCTTTATAATCGACATTTTCAGGTGTATCTCCGACTATTTCCGGCTGATAAAATTTGATACCTTGATTATACTTATCACGTTCTGGAGTGTCACCTTCCACAGGTTGAACCCGCACAGAAGTACAGCAAATTACAGCCTGGATATTTGCCATCACAAGGGGAGTTAGGGTTTCAGGTTTGGTTATATCAGCAACGACTAATTCTGCCTCATTCCCCAAAATAGAACGTGCTCTGTCGATATCGCGAACAAGCGATCGCACTTTATAACCCCGTTCGAGTAAGCATTTAACAACTCGTTTACCCACACCACCTGTTGCCCCTGCTACCAGTATTACACCCACTTGTTTTGCTCCATCTGGTTTATTTTGACTATCTTTTGGACGACTTTGAAATAATTCCTGTACCCAATTAAGTAAGGGGATTACCTCAAAATAACTGAGAGTTTCCACAAATCTACCAAAATCCCATTGTTTACGATTTTTGTCACCCATAGTCCGATCCAAATTTCCGATTCATATTCCCAATCACGCTGACGAGATGCTTGTCCTGCAATTGATTTGAGTGCCCAAAAATA
>NZ_NTFS01000242.1 GCF_002289455.1 Brunnivagina elsteri CCALA 953 | reverse complement strand
TTAATTGCTTGTTGGGTAATATTTGTAATTGCAGTTACGGGAAGGGAAATATTTCTACTTGCATAAATGATAAATAGATAAACTAAAATAATACTTGTACCGATGCTAATAAAAATAATGAAGATGCGGAATATTCTGACTTTACTTAAATTAGACTCTGCTTTTTCTTCTTGTTTTTCTGCAACTTCAATTGCACTTGCGAGATGATTGACAAAATCTTCGGTTTCTTGCTTTACTTCACTCTCCTCAAGCTTTTTAAAATCATCTCTGATCGGGGAAATCTGTTTGCTATTTATCATTTATGCAAGTAGAAATATTTCCCTTCCCGTAACTGCAATTACAAATATTACCCAACAAGCAATTAAAAAACAAGATTTCTCCCTACAAGTGCCTGAAAGTAACACTATTGAGTTAGGAAAATTAGCTACTTCTATCAATCAAATGATTTATCAACTTAAAACACTTAGCGAAGCACAAAAAACTGCTAAACTATCTGCCGATAGTGCAAATCAAGCCAAAAGTAAATTCTTGGCAAACATGAGTCATGAATTACGAACACCGCTAAATGGTATTTTGGGGTATGCACAAATTCTTTCTCGTTCTGATAATCTCACGGAAGAACAAAGACATGGGATTAAAACAATCTATCAATGTGGGTTCCATTTACTGAGTTTAATCAATGATATCTTAGACTTATCAAAGCTTGAATCTCAAAAATTAGAACTAGAATTAATAGATTTTCATTTGCCATCATTTATCCAAGGAGTTGTCGAAATATGTCGTATTAAAGCCGAACAAAAAGGTATAGATTTCATTTACGAACCTCAAATGAATCTCCCAACAGGTATAACAACTGATAAAAAAAGATTACGACAGATACTCATTAACTTGCTAAGTAATGCGATTAAATTTACTAATGCTGGTTGCGTCAAACTAAAAGTTAAAGCGAGTAATAGTAAGTTATCATCAAATGCAGTAATTCATTTTACAATTGTTGATACAGGAGTGGGAATGAGTACAGAACAAATGGAAAATATATTTTTACCATTTGAACAGGTTATAAATAGCGATCGCGAAACAGAAGGAACTGGTTTGGGATTAACACTCAGCCAAAAAGTAGTGGAAATTATGGGTAGTCAGATTCAAGTAAAAAGTCAACCTGGAGTCGGTAGTTTATTCGAGTTTGAACTTGATTGTCGGGTAGCAGATGATTGGACTGAAATTAGTACTATTACAAGTCGGGGGAAGATTATTGGCTATTCTGGAAATCGGAAAAAAGTCCTAATTGTTGATGATTATTGGGAAAATCGTTCTTTATTAATTAGTTTATTAGAAACCCTTGATTTTACTCTTTTTGAGGCAAATAATGGTAGAGAAGCACTAGAGAAAGCATTTGAATATCAGCCAGATTTGATTATTTCTGATATTGGGATGCCAGGGATAGATGGTTGGGAAATGCTATCACATATTCGTCAATCGGAGTTATTAAAAAATACTGTTATAATTTTAGCTTCACCGAATATTAAGGGAGATGAACGTCAAAAAAGTTTGAGTGCAGGAGCTAATGCTTTCCTGATACGACCAATACAAGTTGAAGAACTTTATAACTTACTTACAAAGTGCTTACAAATAAGTTGGATTTACGCAAATCATTCAATTTCATCATCAGATGAAGATGTGACAGTTGGTACTAACGAAATGATAATACCACCGGTTTCCGATTTAAATATGCTATTAGAATATGCGAGGAAAGGACAAATAAAAGGAATTAAACAAGAATTAGATAAAATTGCTCGAAAGGACGAAAAATACCAGATATTTGTGAGGCAACTAAATAAATATGTGAAAAACCTGAATATCCAAAAAATTCGCGCTTTCATCCAAGAAAATATAGATAATTAATCAGGGTATCAAGAAACTTTTAAATCTCTCCTTATACTAAATAATTTATTATTAAAATATACAAAAATGCTCGACAATAACTTAGAAGCTAAAGAGAATCTTAATCCGGAAAATACAAGTTCCGGGAATGGTCTCAATCAGGAAATTGAAACTATTTTAGTTATTGATGATAGTCCAACAAATTTAGAAGTTTTATATACAACTTTAGCTGATGCTGGTTATGAAGTGTTAGTAGAAATGGATGGGATTAGCGGGATTGAGCAAGTGGAGAATAATCCACCTGATTTGATATTGCTAGATATTATGATGCCTAAAATTGATGGGTTTGAAACCTGTCGTCGTTTGCAAACAAATCCATTAACAAAAGATATTCCTATCATTTTTATGACAGCACTAACTGATACTGTCGAAAAAGTCAGAGGATTGAAACTTGGAGCAGTTGATTATATTACCAAACCATTTCAACAAGAAGAAGTCATAGCACGAATTAAAGTTCAGTTGAAATTACGAGGTTTGAATCTAGAATTAGATAAACAAAAACAACAATTGGAAGAACGAGTTAAAGAAAGAACTGCGGAACTATCTGAAGCTTTGGAAGCTCTCCAAAAAATGCAACTACAGTTAGTTCAAAGCGAGAAAATTTCTTCATTAGGACAATTAGTAGCAGGGGTTGCCCATGAAGTTAACAATCCCATTGGCTTCATCTCTACAAACCTATATCATGCAGATAAATATGCTCAAGACTTAATTCATGTATTAAAGTTATACCAACAAAAATATCCTAACCCAGATAGTGAAATCGAAGAAGTCATTGAGACAGTTGATTTAGGACATATTTCTCATGATTTACCAAAGATGATTTCTTCAATGAGACTAGGAAGCGATCGGGTTCGTGGTATTATGCAATCATTACGTAATTTTTCTCGCGCAGATGGTTTAGAAAAGAAACTGGTAGACATTCATGAAGGGATGGAAACTACCTTAATGATTCTTCAACATCGTCTCAAATCCCAAACCTATCGTCCAGCAATTCAAGTAATAAAAGAATATGGAAATATTCCCCAATTTGCATGTTATCCTGGACAACTTAATCAAGTATTTATGAATCTTATTGCTAATGCGATTGATGCAATTGATGAAGGGGTAGAAGGTAGCAACTGGGAAAGTGAGAAAAGCAAATTATTTACTGCCGATAACGTTCTTTCTACACCTTTAATTTGTATTTGTACCAGTATCGATCGAGAAAATGTCACCATCCACATCGGAGACAACGGTAAAGGAATGGAGTCAGAAATCCGCGATCGCATTTTTCAAGCATACTATACAACCAAACCTGAAGGGAAAGGAACTGGTTTAGGATTATCAATGAGTTATCAAATCATTACCGAAAAACATGGTGGAACTCTAGAATGTATTTCTTCCCCAGGAAAAGGTACGGAATTTATTATTAAAATTCCTCTAGGAAAATAATATACATAGGGTTTACACTTTGTTTTATCTTTAACTATATCCCTGACTTATTTCGAGAATATATATGTGTGTGTATATATCAACTTCAAGGAATCAGGAATGTATGGATATATATGATTATTTTTACCTACCCTGCAAAACTTTAACTGCCAAATCTGGATTATCACTAAATAGTCCATCAATACCCAAATCAAAAAATAGCTGATACTCAGCTTGGGGATTTCCTTGGAAATCTAAAGGTAAAAAAGCATCTTCATTACGAAATGTCCAGACATGAATTAACAAAGCTGCGATATGAGCATTTTCGATTAAATTATTTGCTGGTAGTAACTTTCCCGAAATATCTCTCGGCACTAGCAAATTTCTATTAATTCCAATCGCTTGTGCATAATTTGCAATTTCTTTTAATCCTTCTAAATTCACTAAATCGGTATATTGACGTGTATCTCCCTGCAAAATGAAATCATATGGTTGCCCTTTATCATTAAGTAATTGAACTAATGGTAAATCAGTTTTTTCTGATAAATACTGTAAATTCCCTACCTCAAAAGATTGAATAAATACAGATGTATCTTTACCTTTGTAACCATTCATAGATAAAACTTCTAATAGTGGTTCTTCCAAAGCTAAATCAAGAGAACGAAAATATGTAGGATGTTTAGTCTCTGGATAAATCCCAATTCTGCGTCCAGTTTCTACAGTTTTACGCTGTGCTAAATCAATAATCTCTTGTAAAGTTGGTATTTCATATAATCCATCATAAATAGTATTATGAGGTCGAATTTTTGGAATTCTTTCTTTAGCACGTAATGTTTTAATTTCAGCTAAAGTAAAATCTTCACTAAACCACCCACTTTTTAACTCTCCATCAATCAACTTAGTTGTTTTCCGATTTGCAAATTCTAAATGACTTGCCACATCGGTAGTTTCAGAAATTTCATTTTCATGTCGGGCAATCAACACACCATCTTTAGTGATTACTAAATCAGGTTCAATAAAATCAGTACCCATATCTATAGCTAATTCATAAGCTGCTAAAGTATGTTCAGGACGATATCCACTAGCTCCACGATGGGCAATAATTATTGGTAAATTTTGCATATGAAAGACTTATTTTATCAATTTATTTTGATTCATATCATATCTCTAGAAGTCGAAGATATAAAATTAGATATCTATAAAGGAATCAACCAATAAGGAATATTCCCGACGATTTTTTCCCGAAAGCCCAATTGATTTAAATTCTCTTCCGACACACCTAAATAAGTCCAATGGGGAACATCACCCTCCACAGTTTGAAACCAACCATTTTGATTCAATACTTGCCTTTGCTTACTATTAGAAACCCTTAAATCAGCAGCTAATCCCCACAGATGTTGTGATGTTCCTGGAGGTGCTACAACGCTGAGAATTCGAGTTTCCTTACCTTGCCGAACCTGTTCTAAAGTATTGTTGTTTGCATACTTTCGCCAGAAACGTAAATTAGTTTCAAAAGTACGAGTACAATCACCTCCACCATTGCCCGATTTAAGGGAAATATTAGATTGGGTACGGGATTTATTTAATGCATCTGCTGCGGCTTTTTGGAGATAGCAATTATTGCCTGTATTCACCTTTCCCATTGTTAGAGTAGTTTGATATTGTTTAGTTTCTTGCGAGTTTGGGAAAAGTACTTTAGGTGGTAATTTAATTAATGGATTTTTATTAATAAAAACAGCACCATATTGACGCAATAAAATATATTCAAATGTTCCTTGAATTGGGATTACTGGTAATTTACTTGTAATAGCAGAAATAAAACGTTCTTTCTCTGGCAGATTGGGATTATATGTAGGAATGGTATTTGGTGAAACTTGAGGATTCGTAATTACTGGTTTAGAAATACAGGGTTTATTCATAGTTTGATTAATTAAACAATCCTCTGTTGGTGTGACTGAATCAAAGTTAGCTATATGCTGTGCATTACTACTACTGGCAACAATCCCAGCAGAAATAAAAATACAAGCACACATAACAATCATTCTTCTGATAATTCTATTCATAATTATTACTATTAATCGCCCGATCTAGTTGGTATAAATACTTAATTTTCTAATAGCCAGCTATAAATATACTCGGTAAATATAGCAGATATAAATCTTACGATATAAAGTTATATCTCCGACTTTTTTGAGAAATTAGGAACCGAAACCTCACAATTTTTACGAATCAAATACGATCGCAGGCATATCCCGCAACTACTCCCTTGGATGGAGTATTACACCCCCCAATACCTAAAAATTCAATAGACATAATCCTTTGTGCGTTGTGTTCAGCTAAAATTAACTATAATCTCTAACCTGTTTTTCCCTAAGTATGACCATGCACAATTCCGTAGAATTCCAAGACGCTTTTGATGTCATCGTCGTGGGTGCAGGTCACTCAGGTTGTGAAGCTGCACTTGCTACAGCCCGTCTTGGCTGCCGCACCCTGCTTTTGACCCTAAACCTCGATAAAATCGCTTGGCAGCCCTGTAACCCTGCTGTGGGTGGTCCTGCTAAGTCTCAATTAACCCATGAAGTCGATGCATTAGGTGGGGAAATTGGCAAAATGGCTGACCGAACCTACCTGCAAAAACGTATACTAAATTCCTCCAGGGGACCAGCAGTGTGGGCATTACGCGCTCAAACAGATAAGCGTGAGTATGCAGCAATTCTGAAGGGAATTATTGAGAACCAGGAAAATCTCATGGTTCGGGAAAGTATGGTCACGGATTTGGTTTTGGGCAAAAATGACGAGATTATTGGTGTCCAAACCTACTTTGGTGTGGCTTTTGGCTGTAAGGCTGTAATTTTAACAACAGGTACATTTTTAGGGGGAAAAATTTGGGTTGGGAACAAATCGATGGCAGCTGGACGTGCGGGGGAATTTGCTGCGGAAGGTTTGACGGAAACTCTGAATCGATTGGGTTTTGAAACGGGAAGGTTGAAAACTGGTACACCTGCACGGGTTGACAAACGCTCTGTAGACTACAGCCAAATGCAACTTCAACCCGGAGATGATGAAGTGCGGTGGTTTAGTTTCGATCCGGAAGCTTGGGTTGAACGGGAACAAATTCCCTGCCACATGACCAGAACCACACCGGAAACCCACCGTTTGATTCGCGAAAATTTACATTTGTCCCCCGTATATGGTGGTTGGGTAGAAGCAAAAGGTCCTCGTTACTGTCCCAGTATTGAAGATAAAATAGTCAGGTTTGCCGACAAGGAAAGTCATCAAATCTTCATTGAACCGGAAGGTAGGGATATTCCTGAGCTTTATATTCAAGGATTTTCCACAGGATTACCCGAAAATCTCCAACTACAAATGCTGCGATCGCTCCCCGGTTTGGAAAACTGTGTGATGCTGCGTCCTGCGTATGCGGTGGAGTATGATTATTTACCAGCAACCCAATGTTTTCCCACTTTGATGACCAAGAAAATTGCCGGGTTATTTTGTGCGGGACAAATAAATGGGACAACTGGCTATGAAGAAGCAGCAGCACAGGGGATTGTAGCTGGAATTAATGCTGCTAGATTTGTGCGCGATCGCGATATGATTATATTCTCCCGCGAACAAAGTTATATCGGCACTTTGCTAGACGACTTATGTACCAAAGATTTGCGTGAACCCTACCGAATGCTCACCAGTCGTTCCGAATATCGCTTAATTTTACGCTCCGACAATGCTGACCAACGTTTAACACCTTTAGGTAGGGAAATCGGTTTGATTGATGACCGACGCTGGGAACTTTACAACAGCAAACAAGCCAATATTACCGCAGAAAAAGAACGGCTCCACACCACACGCATTAAAGAAAATGATGAGAAAGGTAAAGCAATATTTGCCGCAACCCAACAAACAATCAAAGGTTCAATCATCCTTGCAGACTTGCTACGTCGTCCCGGTTTCCATTATACTGACTTGGATAAATTCCAACTTAGCAACCCCTCACTCAACCGCGCAGAAAGAGAAGGGGCAGAAATTGACATCAAATATTCCGGCTATCTGGCACGTCAACAAAGCCAAATCGAACAGATTGCCCGTCAAGCAAATCGTCCCTTACCTGCGGAGTTAGACTATGCAGCGATTGATACTCTATCGAAGGAAGCACGGGAAAAATTAAACAAGATTAAACCCCTAACCATCGGTCAAGCTGCTCGCATCGGTGGAGTCAATCCAGCCGATGTTAATGCCCTGCTAATTTATTTAGAAATACGCAAAAGCCAACCTTCAAGCGAGTTTTCTGCATTAGCTTAAAAAAAACTTCATAAAGTGCGATTATAGTAGTGGGGTATACACTGAAGGGTGATTATACTCTCAGAGAAGCAAATTTATCCCTGCTTTTCTCCGCATTTTCCACAGGTAACTCGATATCATCTCAGGGTTTTCACCGTGGTAAAAGTGATTAAACTAAGTTTAATTTAATACAGATTCACAAACACTTAAATTTCCCGCAAACAAAAAAATGGATACTTCATCCCCAGTCCACCCAAATTATTAATAAATACAAATAAGTATTAATAATTACTGATTGTACGGATAGAAAATTATCCTTCGAGTCAAAAGCAATTATTTAATCTTTCGTTATGCCTACCGAAGCCAGCACCCAAATTCTTCTTTCAGAACCATCAGAAGACCTAATCGTCAGCGAACCTTGGTCAATAGACGCTTATGCTGATGGCTTGATGGACGAACTTTTTGCCGATGTCGATCGCATTCTGGAGCGTCGGGGTAATATACCCGTACAAACGATTGAACCAGAATTTGTGCGGATGCAATCGGTGAAAATGCCAACCCTTGGTTTCTCGGAAACCGATATTTTACCAACGCAAACGACTTCTAAAGTTAATCAGGTCAAAAAGCAACAAATTAGTCCTGTTGTTACGGAAAAATCCCTACCCAAAACCGTCATCAAACAGCGTCGTAAACCTCGTCGTTGGTTAAGTAAGCTACTTGGTTTGGGTGCTACCGTCGGGATTGCCGCAGCGTCTATAATTTTTGTCCAAAACTCCGGTTTACTGAATCGTCTTGTTTCTAAGTCTTTCCAGCAGTCTCTACTGACGAACCAACTAGATGCGGCTACGGATATAGCGACTAAAACCGATGCTCAAACGGAGCTAGGAAAACTAGTTGACTATACCATCGGGGCTTTTGATGCAATTGATAGACAAACTGCAAAAATTAACCGTCAATCGCTGAATACAGCATATAACACCGCCGCAGTTCCGAACCAACGACAATTGGTCATGGCAAGCGCTTCTGGTTTGGGTACTTTACCACCACCAATGGCTGCAAATAATACCCTGCCAGCACAAGGACGTTCGACAACGGTAGTTGAGCGAATTTACATCCCTGTGTATCAAGCACCTTTGCCGATGCGTTATGCTCCCCCTGCAATTCCTGGTGTTCGTGGCACTTTACCGCCAATTCCCGGCAGAAATGCGTTGCTTGGAGGGAATCGAGCGAAAGTACTACCAGTAAAAACCGTATCCAATAACGTTAGAAATGTAACTAGACCGCTAAATTTGTTTGCGGCAGTGCGTCCGTCGATTCCTTCACTTAAGGCAATCTCGCTGCAAAATCAGCCAATTACTTTGAGTCAGCCAAAAGCACCAACTCTGAAAGCTCCTACTATTACTATTGCACCTTTCCGTGCTGTTCCTCCAAGAATGCCAACTGCAACTGTACAAAAACAGCAGCAATTTGCACCTCCAGCACAGGTAGTTGCTGTTGCACCAACTAGCCCAGCACAAATTCTGGAAGGGTTGTTGGAACATGAAGATAAGTCGAAATCTGCGGCTTTATTCAAGATTAATGGTGTCACTCGTCGGATTGAAATTGGTGAAGGCATTGGTGCTAGTGGATGGGCATTGGTGGAGGTTGCTAATGGGGAAGCGGTTGTTCGACGTAATGGTGAGGTTCGTTCTGTTTATGCTGGTCAGAGTTTTTAGTTATACTAAAAATGGCTTGGAGTTTGGCTTTTAAACGCAGAGGCTCGCAGAGTACAGCGCAAAGTTTCGCAGAGAATATGGATTAAGATGTTGAACCGCCAAGGAAGAGAGGAATAAAATATTTTGAGGGGCTTTTATTTAAAGGCTTTTCAGCTAGCGTAGATGGTTAGTTTATTTTGAGTTGCGTTATTAGCCTGTTTTTTCAGGCTTTTTTAGTATCTGTTTTTATGCGTAGACCCGAAGGGGCTTGTCGCTAGACATCGCAGCTAAATTTATTATTGTTTTTAACTTAATCTAACTAGTTAATAATTATAGAGCAATAATGGTTTTTAGGCGCTAGGGGTTAGACTCCTCGATGGTGACAGCCAGTAATGAGATTGATTATGGTTGGATGGTGCAAAATCGGTATTTTGGATTGTCGTCTTTGTCTTCGGGTTTGCATTTGCGATCGCTCACTTTAACTAAGATTCCAAGTCTGTTTTTGTCTTTGGGTTCGACTTTGCGATCGCTGTTGTCGTCAAATTTAATTTCTCCTGTCATTCCGGAGGATTTAAAGGATTTTGAGCTTAAGACATTATATAAATCTTGTCGAGTAGGGTTATCAATTTGCTGTAATCCATCGAGGATTACCTCAAGTGCGTCATAGGTTGCAGCAGTTCTCCAACCAACTTTTTGCGTTCCCCAAAGTTGTTTTAACTCGTTTTTAAGTTGCTCAGATGCTGATTCAATGTCAAAGGGTACGGCTAAAACCATATCTTTTGTTTTTGCTATATTGGTATCTGAAGTTAGCTTATCGTCATTATATAAGGCATCTCCTCCGGGAGCATCCCACTTTTTATTTAGCGAGCAAAGATTAATCCATTAAGGTAAGCACAACGGTGAGCAATGACTTGAGG
>NZ_NTFS01000241.1 GCF_002289455.1 Brunnivagina elsteri CCALA 953 | reverse complement strand
GCGTTCGCGTTTAATTTCCCTTTACTTTCTCATGATTTATTTATCTTTCTTGGAAGAATAAAAACTGGGATGTACCCAGACGTAGCAATGCTACGTCTCTACAAGGGTTATGCCCTATCCCCCATCCCCAATCTTGCAAACAACCTTGCAACTTTATCCAAATCTTTATTTCCTGGTGCGATTTCGACACCACTTGATAAGTCAATTCCATTGGGTTTTAACTGGCTTAATGCATCAATAATATTATTTGGTGTTAATCCTCCTGCTAAAAACCAAGGGCAGCCAGGATTAAAGTTTTGGAGCAAATTCCAATCTAAAGTTTGACCAGTTCCCCCTAATTGTTGGGGATGGTATGCATCAAGTAGCAAAGTATCAACATAATTGGTATAAATTACGGCATTTTCTAAATCATCAAGATTACGTATTCTCAAAGCTTTAATTATTTCTATTTTTGTTAATTCTTGCCGTAATTCTTGACAGAATTCTGGTGATTCTTTATCATGTAATTGTACACCTGTCAAGCCAGATATCTGAGAAATCAAAACTATTTTTTCTACTGATTCATTTGCGAAAACACCTATTTTATCAATGTTTTCTGGTAATCCATCTACTATTAGCTTGATTTGTTCGCTGCTAATATAGCGTGGTGAATTCTGTACACAGATAAAGCCTAAAGCAGTTGCTCCATAAGTTGCGATCGCTTGTGCTTGTTCTAGAGTTTTAATTCCACAAATCTTAATTCTCATAGACTTAATCTTGGATAAAAAACTACATATAAATCTAGATTAATTGTAAATGTAAATACAGCAATTATAAATTAATTAGAATCATCGCAAGTTGTAGAAAGAAAATTATATAATCTTTTTTAGAATCTAGAAGTCAGAATTCCAGGGGAAGTACGCTACATAATTTTAAGACGATATATCTGACTTCTGATAAACGCGATATCTACATCTTTAATTATTTCTTTTGGGAGATAGACAATTGAACTCATCATTGTTAGTAGCAGTCACAAATATTTCCGCAACACATACTTGGAATTCAACAGTGGGAATTATTATTAGTGGTTGTTCGTTTTTGGCATTATTACTAAGCTGTACAATCAGCAAACCGATGGTTGGTACCAAAATACCTTTATTTCCCATCAGTATTCCCACATTTATTGGTGCAATGTGTTTCGGTCATATTCTTGGTGTTGGTGTTATTTTAGGACTTTATAACATCGGCAAAATGTAGCGATCGCAATTTTTTCTCTCTTGTCATAATTCTAACTTCTGGGGTAGTCATATCCTTCCCCAGGAGGGAAGATTGAAACCATTGATTTCAACGAGCATAAGAGTGTTCCAAGTAAAAAAGTGCCCAATTGTCATGCTGAATGGAGCGAAGCGCAATGAAGCATCTCTGTCTATTACATAGCGACTCAGGATCAACAGTTGGATCATTTATTTCTTGGATTACTCTAAGGATAAATTTTAGCTAGGATGTGCATGTAGAGACGTTCTCAATACTGCTGGGTTAAGCATTAATTCAGAAACCCGGTTTCTTGTAAATCCCTTTGTAATAAGGTTTTGAATCAAATAGAAACCGGGTTTCTCTCGTTCACGAAACCTTATCCGAGAAGTATTGGAGAGGTTCTGGTGAAACGTCTCTATAATTATTTGGGGATTATTTGGGAATTATTTTTGTAATTATACCGATTCAAATAATGATTACAACCCATGAATTGTGGTACGGATTGGGAAAAACCTACCCCTACAAATATATCTTTCGTATTCTTTTTTTAATTAGAATTCTTTTTTAGTAAAATAATCTTTCTTTTTTCCTTCCCTATAGGATGTCTAGAAGTGCTGTTAATTGTCTATGCTAGAGATAGAAGTTATCTGAAGTCTAGATGGTTGCTAAGTAAAAACCTGAACAGGAAAATAAATAAGATACGCACTAAGTACTGTCAGTAATATTTATTCTAGGAATGTAATAATGCAAACTAATTTGAGAATCGGATCATTATTTGGAATCCCGCTATTTTTAGACCCTTTGTGGTTTGTTATTTTTGTGCTGTCAACCCTGAATTTTGGCTTTGCTTACCAAGAATGGGGAACTGTACTTGCTTGGAGTGGTGCTGTAGCCATGTCGTTGCTGTTGTTCACTTCGGTTGTGTTGCACGAATTGGGGCATAGTTTAGCTGCAAAGTCCCAAGGAATTAAGGTAAATTCGATTACACTGTTTTTATTTGGTGGAATTGCTGCGATTGAAGAAGAGTCAAAAACCCCAGGTAAAGCATTTCAAGTTGCGATCGCAGGTCCTCTTGTCAGTATTGGGTTATTTTTATTGCTTTTTCTATCACTAGGTATACTACCTGCAAATTCACCAGCAAGTGTTGTCATTGGCGATTTAGCACGAATTAATCTGGTTTTGGCGCTATTTAATTTAATTCCTGGTTTACCTTTGGATGGTGGACAGGTATTAAAAGCAGCTATATGGAAAGCCACAGGAAACCGATTTAAAGCGGTACGAGGAGCAGCAAGAGCAGGTCAAGTTGTGGGATATACTGCGATCGCATTGGGTTTAGCGGTTGATTTTTTCACGAGTGATTTGGGTACGGGTTTATGGATCGCTTTGTTGGGATGGTTTGGGATTCGTAATGCGACAAATTATATGCGTGTTACGAGTTTGCAAGAAACGTTACTGGAAACCACTGTTGTGGAAGCAATGACACGGGATTTTCGGGTAGTTGATGGGAACCAAACATTACGGGCATTTGCTGACTTGTATTTACTGGAAAATTCGACTTCTCAAGTTTATTTTGCGGAAGCAGATGGACGTTATCAAGGGATGGTTTTAGTCGATGAGTTACGAAAAATTGAACGTAGTGATTGGGAAACAAAAAGTTTGCAAAGTATTGTGCATCCGTTCTCGGAAATTCCTACATTAAAGGAGACGAGTACTTTGGTGGAAGTGATTAATAAGATGGAGAATGAACAATTAATTCGTGTGACTATATTATCACCTGCTGATGCGGTTGCTGGTGTGATTGATAAGGGTGATATTGTCAAAATATTGGCAAAAAAATTAAAGTTACGAATCAGCGATGTGGAAATTAAGCAAATTAAGCAAGATGGGATTTATCCATCAGGTTTACAATTAGCTGCTCTTGCTAAATCAACTAAAGATTAATTGTCTTTCTTTATTTTATTATATCCCTGTCTTCTTCAAGAAGTCAGGGATATTGGGAGATATGAGTTAACTGTTTTACGAATTATGTAAAACTAATATATGATAAATTAAAAAAATATCAGTAAAACTTAAAATATATTTAACCCTAATATTACAAACCTAAATAAATAAATTCCTAGACTTAGGAGAAAATACAATGACATCTACCAATAATCAAAATAATAGTCAAAAAATGGGAAAAGTTACTACTACAATCACCGTTACTAACCAAATAGATCAAACTCTTGCCGAAAGAGGATTTATCCCAGCAGAACAAATTCGTTCGATAACCTTGCATGATGTTTTGGTAGATACTGGTGCAACTAGATTATGTTTACCTGCTAATATTATTAGTGACTTAGGATTACCACTTCAAGGAGAAGTAGACGTAAAAATAGCAATTGGAATCCAAAAAGTTCGTATTTTTAAGATGTTAAATCTTTCTGTTGAGGAAAGAGAGGGAACTTTTAATTGTATTGAATTACCAGAAGATTCAGAACCTTTATTGGGATTAATACCTTTGGAAGATTTAGGATTAGAACCCGATTTACAAAATCAAAAATTGCGAGTATTACCAGTGGAAGGGAAAGATACTTATTTGATGGTTTTATAATTATATATAGCTTTGATTAAACCTCTGTATTTGAAAACAAAATCAAACATTTAGGATGTTAATAAAAAATATAATACAATATAGAGGGTTAACAACCGTTAACCCCTACAATAATTTTCCATTCATCTTCTGTTAATGGTTTAATCTCAAATTCGATATTAAAACAATCCCTCGCAGCAGAAATTAAAACATCAATAATAGTCTCAAAATTTAGATTTGCAAAATCTTCTGTTGTGACAAAATCTTCCCCAAATACTCGCGAAAACAGTTCTGCATCTGGTTGTAAACGCATTGAACCATGTTGCAAAATCACATTATCTTTGCGTAACTGTGCGCTACCAATTAACTTATAACCTTCATTAGTAACTAAATCTGCACTTGTTGCTGTACCAAAGCAATTAGGATTATGGATATAACCCCTTCCTGCTGTTCCATAATCTAAATCTATACCCAATTGTTTCCATCCAACAATTAAAAATTCGCAAATTTCCTGATAAGCTTGCATCCGACTATTACTGAGTCCAGATGTTACCACAGCGTAAGTCAAATCACCTTGGTGTAAAACAGCCCTTCCACCAGTTGGACGTTTGACCAAATCCAATTTTTTTCCTTGCCAAGAAAGACTTTGCCAGCTTTCAGGATATTTATGTTGATGAAAACCCAGGGAAATAACTGCTGGCATCCATGTATAAAATCGTAAAGTGTGAGGATGTTTACCCGCAAGATGTTGTTCGAGTAACCATTTATCGACTGCCATCTGCATACTACCAGATGCTGCGAGTAAAGGTATCAGTCTCCAAGTTGAAGTCAAAGTTTATTTAGGAGTTAGGAGTTAATATTCATTCTTCTTTGTATATACTCTAAACGACTAATAATTAAACTTTTAACATAAGCACAGAATTGCAAATATTCTCTGCGTAGCTTTGCGCTTCACTCTGCGAACCTCTGCGTTTAAAAGCTAAACTCCAAGCCATTTTTAGTATAACTCCTAACCCTTAATTCATAACCTCTAAATTTTAGCTGATGCCGAATTGCGATCGCAGTTCATCATCATTATTATCTGCGATCGTTGCGACAATAGTAATCAGTCGGGAAACTTCTCCAGGAGATAATTCAGCTAAAGTGCGGGTAGAAATGACTACAACTTGATTTTCGATAATCCCAAACCGAGATTCTAATGTGCTAGAACAGTTCATTTCCAAGAGTTTCCGCATCAACTGAGATTCATCTTTTGCGGGTAATCTGAGTACAGTAGCCCAAACTGTAAGGGTATCTTCATCGGTAGTACCCGTTAGCTGGACGAATACTTCCACACTACCATATTTAAATTTCCACAAATAACCACCTTCTGGGGGATGGTTAACCATTGCGCTGTCATCTTGTTCGAGAGAGTCGATTACATTCTCAATCACCTCAACGTGATTGATAGTAGAACTTCCAGCGATTAAATCGTTAATAGATTCTCCGTTAGACATGGTATTTATATCCATTTGGTAACTTGTCATGCTGTTTACATCTCACATTTATGCTTCCACTACACCTACTTTATAGCTTGCTTTGGGATACTGCTGCGACACTCTGATACTTTTTTCTAGGTAAGTTGACTTTTTTCACAACTGACAAAGAAATAAACCAAACCAGTTATTTACATCTGTAAAAACTTTTTTGCTAACTAAACCGTGGGATTTTAACTGTTGCTGAATTGTTTCAATATCAAATTTTCGAGAAATCTCCGTCATGATGGTTTCTCCAGCAGCAAAATTAACGCGCAAATTCAGAGTATGTAATTCTACAGTTTGCTGTTTTAACGAACGTAAATGCATCTCAATCTGATTTTCGCTTTCATTATAAAATGCCCAATGCTTAAATTGTGAAGTGTCAAAATTCCCGTTATACAACCTATTCAAATGCTCCAGCATATTCAGATTAAATTCTGCTGTAACACCTTGACTATCATTATAAGCAGCTTCAATAATATGTTTTGGTTTCTGTAAATCTACCCCTAACAAAAAATATTCCCCCACTTGCAAAGCTTGGGTAACTTGCGAGAAAAAGATTTCGCATTCCCCTGGATTCAAATTACCCAAAGTGCTACCAATAAACCCAATCATCCTGGTTGGTAATTCCTTCGCTGGAAGTTGTTGTAATGCTAATTCATAAGTTCCCGCAAGTGCATAAATTTCTAGGTT
The DNA here is from genome assembly GCF_002289455.1 of Brunnivagina elsteri CCALA 953. Taxonomy (GTDB): domain Bacteria; phylum Cyanobacteriota; class Cyanobacteriia; order Cyanobacteriales; family Nostocaceae; genus Brunnivagina; species Brunnivagina elsteri. Next base: position 4,246 of record NZ_NTFS01000241.1, on the reverse strand, counting down.
TGAATAATCGATTAAAAGCTGTTTTGCAGAGCTTTCCAACATTCCCGCACTCACATCAACAGGTAAATAGCGTAATGGCAAACCAAGCTGATTATAAGCATCCAGTAAAATCCGGGTTTTAGTCGAACTACCACTACCCAATTCCACAAGTTCGCATTTACCCGTTATTTCGGCAATTTCAGCCGCACAATCCTCTAAAATAGCCGTTTCAGTTCGCGTTACATAATATTCCGGTAATTCGCAAATCTCTTCAAATAATTCCGAACCGCGATCGCTATAAAAATAACGTGGGGGTAAGGTTTTCCTTGCTTGAGACAAACCATTCACCACATCACTTCCAGCAACTGTCAGAATCGAAGCGACTTCACGCAAATGTTTAATAATTAAACGCTGGGAATTGCTGGTAGTTTGAAATCTGGTCATTATCCCTCCGAAAGTTGATGATACTTGTTAAAAAGCAAACTTAAGCCAAATACTTAGACAGTCAAACACAAAGCTATATCGCAAAACATCACGCTTCAGCTAGATTGACTTAGATAATACGAGGATTTAAGTAGTGAACTTCTAAAATCTATGGATTTATTCACGCGGAGGTGCAGAAGCGCGGAGAAGAGTGGGAGAATGTTTATTATCTCCACTTTTTAATCTCGAACACATCGAAAACCTGCAAAAATTTCTCGCACATGGGGATGATACCAATTCCGAAAGCTCGATCGCATTGCCCAAATCCGAGTTCCCCAGCTACCACCTTTGAGTACTCGGTGTTCCCCATCAAAATATACTTGGGAATAACCGATATACGGATAATATTCAAAACCTGGATAACCATCAAACCAAGAACTAGTCCATTCCCAAACGTTTCCTAATGCATCATACATCCCAGAGGCACTTTGTCCTTGGGGATAGGCATTTACTGGGGTTGTTTGAGGTTTATAGATATTTCCAGCGCAATTACAATACTCTGCTGTGGGTTTTTCTTCTCCCCAAGGATACTTGCGATCGCGATTTGATTTGACATCCCATCTCGCAGCTTTTTCCCATTCTGCTTCTGTTGGTAGTCGTTTTCCCACAAATTTCCCATAAGCTTCTGCTTCGTAATAGCTCACACCACAAACTGGATGATTGTCCCAAGCTGTGTCATCATGCCAATATAAAGGTTGTTTTAGTTGTTTTGACTGCAACCATGTCCAACCAGTATCAGACCAATACTGACTATTTTTGTAACCCTCAGCTTGGATAAAATCGCGAAAATTTCCGCATGTAACGGGATAACGGTCAATAAAGTAAGTATCTAAATACACTTGATAGCTTGACTTTTCGTTATCAAGTGCATCTATTTCGTTACTTCCCATCAGAAATTCTCCTGCTGGAATTTTAATCATTTCCTGGCAGATTGGGGAAATTGGGAGTGAGGTAGAAATATCCTGACGAGATATCTTGATAGGATTTGAGGATTGGGTTTTAATTAATTCCCAGATAATAGAAATTGTTTCACAGTGCTGACATTCGTGTTGAAGTAGAAAAAACCAGATTTTTTCTACTGCTGCGATATCTGCAACTTCTAAATAATCAAAAACTTTTTCCCTCACTACATCCAAATAATAACGGGTTTCCTCAATGCTGGGTAATTTCACTCTTTGTGACTTTGGTAAACCATCCGCAGCATATAATTTCCGATATTCGGGAAATATACATTTTTTACCTGCGCTACGTTCCAATAACCATAGGGATTCTGTAAATGCAATATGTCCTAAATGCCAGCCAATCGGACTAAAATCAGGATGTACTTGGCTATAAAAAGCTTCTAATTTGATTTTATCGAATAATTCTAGGGTTTGACTGCGACATTCTTGAAATGCATCACGTATGTAGGATTTTGTGATACTGCCCGGATAATTTTGTTTTAAATCTTTTAAGCTAGATTTGTTCAATTCTAATCTCACAGTCTTCCCCCACACTGATAATGCTATTTTCTGGACATGCATTCCAATCACCATTAAATAGCGGTTCGGAAGCAATAATTACCGAATTTGGAAAGTTTACAGCATTTTTGAGCCAATATAACGATGGTGCTGGTAATTTCGTCGCATATCGTGAAGCGACAATTTTTTTACCATCATTAATGACTAAATTCGCTAATACATCGGTTTGAAATTCTTGCGCTAATTCCTTGAGTTCAATCAAACTTAGATGTAAAGCTTGCTCGATGCTTTTACCAGGATTCTCTAGTAAATAATTCAGTACCATTGCAAAAATATGTTCTGAATCCGTACTTCCATTAATCCAATTGTAAATTTTATTGCTTAGTTTGCTACGAATTGCTCTGTATAAAGTCTGCCGAAACTTATCAATCCGACCGTTGTGAATACAAAGTAAATTATCATATACAAACGGTTGAGAATTACTAAAATCCAGAGCTTGACCAGTTGTCGCACTACGGACATATGCTAGGATATTTTCCGACTCAACATAACTGCTGAGACTCGGCAAATTAATATCATTCCAAATTGGTAAAGTATTTTTGTAAATGAAAGGACAATTATTCCTCTGCAAATCATACCAACCCACACCAAAACCATCCGCATTCACAACCCCCGACAGCATTTCCCGTGGTTGATAGCTTTGAACCACCAACGAATGTTCCGGTTGGAAAAGCAGCCCTTCCAGAGAAACCCTTGAACCAATGTAAGCTAGTAAACGACACATTTTTAGGCTTTTGCTCCCTATCCCTTGATAAATTTAAATCTTGTACCTGAGATTCGATTTAGTGCTACATAAGTTTTTGCTGAGAAAACATGATTATCTGCTTTACATAAATTAATGTTTTCTGATTTTAACGGTAGTTTGACGTTAGCGTAAACCGAAGTAAAGCTTTTCCCCCGTGTTGCGATCGCAACAAATTGCTCCTCATATCCACGACTTCTTCAAGAAGTCGGAGATATTGAGTAGGTATTACGAAATACATTCAACAAATTTGTATCTACGCTAGCTATTCAGAATCATAATTTAAGATGATACTAAAATTTACTGCTTTTTTAGAGTTAGGTAGTGTATAAAATAACGTCCTAACTTCTGTGTTTATTATTCAAAGGAGTGAATTTAATGCTACCAATTAAAACATTAGTTATTGGTGGTGCTGTTGCTAGCTTAATTATTGGATTTATTCTTCATAATACTCATTCTGCGACTGCCCAAAAACCAAAACCATCAACAGGATTACCAGTCTGTCAAACTTGGAAAAATGTAAAATCAGAAATCCAAATGATTTACATGGGAAGTATTAATAATAGTGTTATTCCCGATATGCCAAAAGATTTCCAAAATGGTTGTGTATATGGTGACTTTGGTGCTTATACAATTTCATTTTATGTCTTCAAAAATGGTTGGAAATCAACAAATATCAAACCCGAAACTGAAACAGTATTAGATTCATCAATAGCCAGAATCGATGCTGCCAATCCAAATGTTGACAAACAAATAAAAAATGGAAATATTCTTCATTTATTTAATGTTTGTTCGTCTAGCAAAACAGTAAATTTCTGTAAAGGTATACCCAAAGATAATGCCTATACAAAAGATAACCTAGTTTGCTTACGAAATTTATGTATCCAAGCAAGTAACATCCCAGAGAAAGAGTTATTACAACTGTGGAATACAGTTAAAAGTAATATTCCCAATGTACCCCAAAAGTCTGGCTTCTAAATCATTAGATACTAAACCATTAGATAGACAAAATTTAAACTCATAATCCTATTTTCGGCAGATGTGAATATTACCTTAACCTTATTAATATTAGGGAAATAAGTAAAAGGAAACATTTTGTTATGAGTCAAGAAAAGAATAAACCAGAAAAGAATAAAAGCCAACAAAAAGATGATACAAACGCTTCTGGTGGATATCAGACTACAATTGAAGAAGAAAATCGTAAAACAGGTGTAGCATCGGAAAGTGATGCAAAACCAACAGCTAAACCCGAATCTCCAGCAAATGATTCAGTCGTTGGTAGTCCAAATCAAGGAACTGAATCCCGTTAACTTTTAGGTAATAGGAATTAAGTCATATTTTCCTATCATCAAATTTATAATAATTATGAGAGTGGATACGCTAAAAAAGAGCGAAATTCCACTCTTTTTTGTTTTTTGATAAATTCCTGAATCAAAATATGCTCCCAAGCGTCATAATATCAAAGGAGGATAAGGAAGAAGTTATATAGAGCTTTTCATTGGAATGTAATACAAATTAGGGC
>NZ_NTFS01000240.1 GCF_002289455.1 Brunnivagina elsteri CCALA 953 | reverse complement strand
TAAGATGTTTGTAGTATAGATAAACCTCGTCTATCTTGAGAACTGTAGTTTTCCATAAAGACCTTGAGATTGCTACCTACGGGTAGGCACGAAGTGACTTCCGAAGGTAGACGTTGGCGAAGCCTTCTCGGAGATTAGCGTCTACCTTACGTCGCAATGACGTATTTGAATCGCTAAAAAAACTCCGGGTTTCATCATGGACGAGGTTTATTTAAACTATTGACCGGGTGAAGTCGGCTTCACTCTCACGCAGAGGGGCGGAGAAGAATGCAAAAATCAATCAAAATTAACTATAGAAACTCTGGATGTTAAGCTAAACCACATCTAAATTGCATAACCCAAAAACGTATAATTCTTGTAGTGTGGGCATCTTGCCAGCGTCTTATGTGCAAATTAAATGTGGAACAGCTTAGTTCTCAGTGATGTTACGCAAGTAATAAATAATTAGTAATTTTTATACCGTGCAAATAACTAAATAGTCCTGTCTGCGATAAATTTTCCTGTCTAAATGACTATTGATAGTAGTAAACAGGAATACAATGAGTGATATTGGTCTGCTGATGGCGGGCATATTAACGGCAGGACAACCAACGCTGTCAGAATTACCGGAAGAGCCAGCAATTCAGCCAGACATCACGGTACAAGAATTTAGTCAAGAGGAAAAAGGGCAAAATACAGAAGTTTCCTCCCAAAAAAAAATAGAAGATAGTATGGTGTCAGCGACTTCTTCCAAAAGTATCGCACCACCTGAATTAACGCTTCCCGAAATTAGTTCCGAGGTTACTGGTTCAGAATTAACGAAGAAGCAGAAAAATATATTAAATAAAATTAAAAATAAGCGGGAAATAGGGGAGAAGGGGGAAAGGGAAAAGGACAAAGGGGAAAATGATTTTTCTTTCTCTACTTCTAATTCTCCACTTTTATATGGACAATCAATTGGGTCGTCTCTACCTAATCCTAATTTATACAGACGACCCATCGGGTCGTCTCTACGGAATTCATACGCACAACCCGATGAATCGTCTGTGACTAATTCCCAACTTTCCACGGTTTCCCATCCGGAAATGCTGGATTCCACATCTACTGATGGGATGTCGGAAGTAACATCTGTATCGCAGTTGCAGGATGTGGATTCTTCTAACTGGGCTTTTAGTGCTTTACAGTCTTTAGTGGAGCGCTATGGTTGCGTTGCTGGATATCCAGATGGAACATTTAAGGGAAACCGGGGAATGTCTCGCTATGAATTTGCTGCGGGATTGAATGCTTGTATGGATAAAATTAATGAGTTAATTGCAACTAATAAAGAAAATCTGGCGAAACAAGAAGATTTAATTACGCTACAACGCTTGCAAGCTGAGTTTCAAGGGGAACTCAAAGTGATTCAAGCACGGTTAAATAATTTGGAAGAACGTACAGCAGAACTTAAAGAAAATCAGTTTTCGGCAACAACAAAGCTTTATGGACAAGCGATTTTTAGTGTGCAGGGAACTAATGAGGGTGATGTATATTTGTATCGAGGTGAGGAAACACCACGGAAAGCGGAAACTAATGTGACATTTACAAGTAGCAGTCAATTAACTTTAGCTACCTCATTTACTGGACGAGATTTACTTTTGACTGGACTTGCAGCAGGTAATTTAGGTTCATCAACCCAAGCATTATCTACAAATATGGGTAGATTGGGTTTTGAATCGGATACTGGCAATAATAATGTTTATTTGAATGAATTATCCTATCGTTTCCCAGTTTCCAATAATTTTGGTGTTGTCGTGGGAACCGCAGGAGTAAACCCGGTTAATACTTTTCGCGGAATCAATCCCCTAGAAGGTTCAGGAGATGGGGCAATTTCCCTATTTGGGCAGCGCAACCCAATTTTGGCGATTGGTAGCGGTACTAGTGGTGTTGGTTTCGATTGGCAAATGAGCGATCGCATCTCTCTCCAAGCTGTCTATAGTGCCCAAATCGCTAACTTTCCCGGTGATATTAATACTGGTGGTTTGTTTGGGGGAAATTATACCGCAGGGGCACAACTTACGGTAGCACCTACCGATAATCTTGATGTGGGAATTCATTATCTCTTCAACCATTCACCCGATGGCAACCTCCGTACGGGTATTGGAGACACTCAGTTAGTTTCACCTTTTGCACCGCAAACAACTTTTGATACCCATGCAGTCGGTGCTACCGTCGGATGGCGAGTCAATCCCAATTTACAATTAGGTGGTTGGGGTGGTTGGACTTCTTCAAATCCTGTTAACGTTTCTGGTACAGTTGAAACCACTAATTGGGCAGTTTTTGCAGCATTCCCGAATCTTTTTCGTCCTGGTAATTTGGGGGGTTTAATTGTGGGACAACCTCCTAAAATTACATCAAGTACCTTACCCAGTGGTTATAACCTGCCTAATTTTGCGATTCCAGATTTTGATACAGGTGGTGGTAAAGGTGGACGGGAAGACACATCATTACACTTAGAACTTTTTTACCGTGCCCAAATCAATGACAACATCGCTTTAACTCCCGGTTTATTTGTCATTCTCAACCCCAATCACAATAGGGATAATGACACATTGATAGTCGGGGCAATGCGGGCAACATTCCGGTTTTAATTTACTACTGAGGAAGACGTAATTAATACAATCAGTATTGAGAATTGGGGATTGGGGATTGGGCAATGGATGAGGAAGTAGAGGGCAAAAATATATTTTCTTCCTTCTTGCTTCTGTCTTCTGCCCAATAAAATACAACTTTCACACTCAAAATATCAAACTCAAAGCATGTATAAATTAGGTTTAACAGCTTTAGCTAGTGGTGGTTTGACACTATTGTTTTTAGCTTTGCAAACTTCGCAAGCTACTGCCCAATTGAGTATTCAAACCACTGGTGAAATATCAGGAACCCTAAATTATCCTTTTGGGGTGACTACAAATAATAGTACTACCCGAATTAATACTGATTCTAGTGGTACTTATTTTCGCAATACAGGTACTAAAAGTAATCCAAATTTAGTTCCCGCTTATTCGTCAAAATTTGTCCAAGTCAAAACCAATCCAGATGGTAGTTTGAATTATTTTGTAGACTTTTATGGATTGCAATTTATTTCCCGTGATGGTGCGATCGCATCCCAGGATTTATTGAGTGGAGAACTGCAAACCTATAATTATCAAGGTAGACCAACTTTTCCGGTGAAGTTTCAAGCTTCCGTTCAGGATGAATTATCTTTGCAAAAAGCTTTTTTTGAAGGCATTGTTAGAGACCCAAAAACAGGTAATCTATATCAAGGTAAATTTGAAGTCACAGGACAAGGACCAAGATATAGCGATGTCTACGACGGGCTACGCCAACGCAATGGTGGTGATAGTCCTACTGTTTTTGATTTTAAAACCGATTATGACCCCAAATCAGGTGTTAAACCAACTCCTGCCCTAAGTTCGTACAAAATGACTAATGTTCCCTTGGTACGTTTAACAATCAAAATTCCTCAGGGTACGCAACCCATTCCTCCTGGAGGGGGAACCACTGGAGGAGGAACTACAACTAATCCAACTCCTCCAACTCCTCCAATTTCCACTCCTCCAATTACAGATATAAGTTCTAACCCCACATCACCAACAACTCAACCAAATGTTGAATTTAGTAGTGGACAGATTTCCTCTGCCAACCCAGATAATGTAATTAGTCAAGCAGCTTCAGAAGGGCAAAATAAATTTGCCTTGAATCCCAATAAAGAGAATATTAGTAATGAACAATCTATTTGTTCGCAAAATTCAGTAGATTGTCGTCGCAAACCAAATGCATCAACGAAAATTGGTCCTCGCAGTCGCATCTTGATGCGTTAGCAATTCAGAATCGTAGAGACGTTTCATAGAACGTCTCTCTCCAAAAAATTATTTTAATTAATTCTGGAAACAAGGTAAACGCAGGTGTAGTAAAAAAAATAATACGGAAAATACATACTAAAATTTATTTATCGCGAATAAAATTATCGTTATATTAATGAATTAGGGAATCCAAGCTAAAGGATAAATGTTTATGAAAGTAGAACTAAGCGAATTGATAGCCAAAGTCATACAGGTTTTACAAATTAACAGTAAGTGGATGATTTGGAATCTATTTCTGGCATTTATCCCCTTAGTTCTTAGTGTTTGGCTGTTTCGTAGCAGACGTAAAAATCTTGGAGCTTGGGGATTAGGATTCTTAGCATTATTCGCTTGTATACCACCTAACAGTAATTATTTAAAATCTTTTCTCAAAGCTGTAATTTCTCAAATTACAAAGATTCCTTCACTGCAATTAGGATTATTTTTTATTCTTGGGCTGATACCAGTTAGCATTTGGTTATTTCGCAGTAGATATGGACGTTCTGTACTGTGGTGGTTGGGTTTTGTTGTTTTCTATGGATTTTTACCAAATGCACCTTATTTATTGACTGATGTCATCCATCTGATTGATGATATTCGGACAATTCAATCAATTTGGATTATTACTTTAGTATTATTTCCTATTTATATATTTGTGATTTTGGCAGGATTTCAAGCTTATGTAATTTCTTTAATTAATTTAGGTCAATACTTACACCGTGTTGGGAAAAGTCAGTGGATTTTGGGAGTTGAGTTAATTACTCATTTTTTGTCTGCAATTGGTATTTATTGGGGAAGATTTTTGCGATTCAACACTTGGGACTTCATCACACAACCTGACTATTTATTAACTCGTGGTGTCGAGGAACTTCTTGGTAAACAACCTTTAGTAATTATGGCAATTACTTTCTTCGTTTTGACTGGGTTGTATTGGCTGATGAAGCGCGTCACTTTGGGTTTTGTGAGGCGAGCTAACGATACAATGAATGTGCGACGTAGTATTAGTAGTTAATTTGCTACTTTGTATGATAGTAAATAATTATATTGGTCTTGCCGCTTCTTACGCATATGCGATCGCACTTTTAGTTATCGGAGAATTACTCCGGAAATTTGGGGGAATTCAACCAGATTTAACCCGCAAATTCATCCATATTGGTGCTGGAATGTGGACTTTTGGAGTGTTAGCACTATTCAATTCCTGGCAAGTTGGAATTATTCCTTTTGCTTCGTTCATTTTCCTAAATTATTTGTTCTACCGTTATCGACTTGTTGGGGCAATGGATACCTCCAGTAGTTCCCCAGGTACGGTATATTTTGCTATTTCAGTGACGTTGTTATTTGCAGTATTTTGGCGACCAATGTTAATTGATACAGTGCCAATTGCTACTGCTGGAGTCATGGCAATGACTTGGGGTGATGCATTAGCAGCATTAATTGGGAAAAATTACGGTAAACACAAGTATCAATTTGGGGATAGTACAAGAACTTGGGAAGGTTCGATAGTTATGTTTGTAAGTAGTGCTATAGTTATTTTTTTAGTGCTGACTTTACTACCAAGTTCATTTTTGAGTCCCAATTCTTTAACTTGGGAAACATGGAAAGTGCTTGTTGCTTCCTTTTTAGCAGCTTGTGCAGCGACACTTGTAGAAGCAGTTTCACCACATGGAACGGATAATTTGACGGTTCCGTTGGTAGCAGCAGGTGTTGTTGGGGTTATATTTTATATTTGACTATCGCAATTCACGTATTCGTGAGGTACTGGAAGAAGAAATTAACCGCAGATAAACGCAGATAAATTCGTATCTCAGGTGATGTTCTAAGCTATTAGGAATGTGGATTAAATTTAACCCATATTCCTAACTTTTCAGAAATGGTCGAATATTAATATCCGTCACCTCAGCAGTACGGGGTAAACTAAGAGCGCTAACAACTGCATCGGCAACATCTTCAGCTTGCAGCAATAGTTCTGGTTTATATTCCCTTCCCTCGATTTCGTATATTTTAGCTTGCATTGGACTTGCAGTGCGTCCTGGATAAATGCTGACAACACGTATACCTAAAGCATTAACTTCCGCACGAAGACTATCTGCGATCGCTTTGAGTGCTTGTTTACTAGCTGCGTATTGTCCTGCTCCAGCTTTGACGCTAAATATAGCGCTAGAGTTAATAAAGACAATTTGCCCTTGCTGTTTAATTAATGATGGTAGAAAGGTTTGGGTAAGCAAATAAGGTGAACGAACGTTGGTGCGGTATTGTCGATCTAATTCTTCGACAGGGGTTGTTTTGATTTCACCAAATGATATGGTACCCGCACTGTGAATTAGTAAGTCAATTTCGCCAAATTCTTGCTCTATTTGTGTTTTGAGGGTTTTGATATCTTCATCTTGGGTAATGTCGAGTGGGTATGTAGAAACTTGCGGTGATTTTTTGTGTGTGAGGAATGATACCTCTTGCAATTTTTCTAAATTGCGTCCAATTAGACAGAGTTTTGCTCCTTGGTTTGCCAATGCGATCGCGATCGCGCTTCCGATTCCGCTACTTGCTCCTGTAATTACTGCAACTTGGTTTTTGAATATAGACATTCTGATTTTGGATTTTAGATTTTAGATTTTAGATTTTAGATTTTGGGTCGATACTAATTTATGATTAGGGTTAACAACCGTTAACCCCTACATGAACTATTAACTATTAACATTCTTTCAACAAATTAAATTGCTGTAAAGTATCGGCAGTTTCCTTAATCAAGTCAAATTCTAAATCAGATTTTTCAGCAATATCTAATAAAGAACTTTCTCCATCAGACATATTCAAAACCCACAGCATTGCTAGTTCGCGCTTCTTAGTATCAGTTTGTCCACCAATGGCACTATAAAGCCCGCGTTTTCCTAACATTGGTTCACATTTAGGATTTTGATTCAGGTATTTTTTGTTATTCTCAATAATATTTAAAACTGCTAAAAACTTGGTCAATGAATCTGCTAAATATTCGGGTTTTACTAACTCCAAATTATCTGCCGATGTGTGATATTGCGGATAAGTTCCGTGGGGCGATCGCATAAAGCAACCAACTGGTAAATTAAAGCCAGGTGAGCAATATTGTCTTTCGTCATAACCATATGGTGAAAATTCTTGAATGACGAAATCTTGTCCTGAACGCTGCAAAACATGAATCGCAGCTTTATCTATTTCGGCATTCCCCCGACGACTTTTTTTGTAGTGGGATTTACCGGGGTCGCCAATACATGTTACTACTAAGCCATGTTTGATTTTATCGACATTTGCCTCATTTCTCGCTAGCCAAGTAATCGAACCAATTGTACCCGGAATAAAGATAAACCTATAGGAGTATTTTAGTTTTAATTGACTTAAGTATTGAGCTAAAAATGTTGTTAAAGCAATCCCTGCAAGATTATCATTTGCTAGGGAAGGATGACAAGTATGGCAAGAAATTAATACTTCTTCGTCTGTTTCACCTGGGATGAAATATTCGCCATAAGTCAAGCTTCCGTCTTCTAATGTTGAGTCAATGTAAACTTCATACTCATCATCTTGTATTTGTAATAATTGATTATGACTAAGGCAAAAACCCCAGGTTTCTTTATAGTAAGAAGTCCGATAAGGAACCCAATCAGGTTTATCGGGAATGGAAATTAGATGTTTTTTTAATTCTTCTAATTGAATCTTTTGATTAACAGGCAGACTGTAATTTAAAACATGTAAATTCAACTTTTGGAAATCAATTATTTTTTCACCGCGAGAATTTTTAATATAAGCATCACGAATATTCCATTCTTTGGGAACAGTCCAATCAAAAACAGGAGTTCCAGTTTTAACTTCATGGAGTGCTAAAGAAATATGTTGCTGAACAAAATTAAGCGTTTTCCGAACCCCATCACCCGTAATACTGCGACAGATAGGGTATAAAGCTGAGATTAATTGGTATATTTCTTGACTAACACTATTTACGTCAATTTCTATCCCTATTTTGGTATTTGCAGTATTCACGCCGATAACCCTACGTAAGTATAGTTTACATTTTTACCATTATATGTGTAGGTTACATATTCGCGATCGCGTAAATTTTCTTTTACTGAATCTTTAAAAGACTTTTAATTAGTTGTCATAATTTTCAGATTCCGATCCCACCACAAATCCAAAATCCAAAATCCCCTTATTCCCAAAGTCTTCTCCCTGCTTTCCCCTTCAATCGTTCGTGAGTATCATTCAACAAAGCGGGAATATCCAAATTTTCCGGACACTTGGGTAAACAATCACCGCATTCCGTACAGCGATTTCCTTTCATTCCCGGAAACCAATGTCCAGCATTTTCAAACATCCCATAGCGATATTGACAATAATCATCCATATCGTAAGCAACAGCTAGATTTCGCAACCGCAATACTTCTGGGATATGAATATTTTCTGGACAAGGTAAACAAGCGTAACACTGACTGCATTTGTCCGTTGCTAAAGCTAAATTTTGCTGCTTTTCCAAACGCTCAAATGCCATTATTTCAGCCTGATTCAATTCTCCCCCATTATCTGCAACTTGCAATGGTTCTATTAATTCTTCAGGATTTGCTGCACCAATACTCAAAGTTGTGATGCGCGAATCGGTCAGTAAAAAACGATAATTTAACTCAAGCGGTGTAAATGGAGCGCAAAATTCCTTTAATTTCTCTGGTGGAGTGTAGAGTTTTCCACCTTTATCAGCAGGTGAAATAATAAATATACCCATATCCTTCTCAGTCGCACGTTGAATTGCTAAAGCATTGCGCTGAAAAAAATAGTAATAATGCAGATTGACAAAATCAAATAAATTGGTTTCAATTGCTGCTAAAATTAATTCCAGGGAACCGTGGGTAGAAAAACCAACGTAACGTACCTTCCCCTCGGCAACCGCTTCCCGTACAGCTTGCATACAGCCATTTTCCGACTTTACCCAATCGAGATGTTCCCAAGTATTTAAACCGTGAATTCCCAAGCAATCGAGATAATCCAGATTTAAACGGGCTAAAGATTCCTTAATGTACCGACGCATGGTTTCTGCATCTTGTGTCGGTGGAATTTTGGTGGTGATATGCATCTGGGAACGACACACCAACAACCCAGATGCAATTACACTACCTAGATACTCCTCACTACTACCGTATCCCCTGGCAGTTTCGATATGATTTATCCCGAATGCGATCGCTTGTGAAATTGTTTCCTGTGCTATCTCTTGCGAACCCAGGTAGCGCATGGTTCCCAATGAAAAAACAGACAGTTTTAGATTAGTTTTCCCAAAGCGTCGATATAACATCTATAGAAGTTAGGAGTTGTGAGTTGTGAGTTGTGAGTCATAAGTTATGAGCTATGAGTTATTTTACTCCTAATCCTACAACCTACTCTAGCCCTAAGAGGGCGACTGCGCCAACGAGAGCGGTTATTTTACGGGAAACTGAAAGCCGTATCTACACTCCTAATCCCTAACTCCTAATTTTTTCACCCTTAACTATTTTTAACTGTCAGTGCCGAAGCGTTTGATTAAATCTTCTGGTCGTAAGTTCGAGAGAAACTCACGAAAAGCTTCCTGTTCAGCTTCATCAGCATCACGGTCTACGGGTATGGAGGCATCAGCAATTACTTCTTCCATGACCCATATTGGCGTATTTGTACGGAGTGCAACTGCGATCGCATCACTCGGACGTGCGTCTATTTCCTTTCTATTTTCCCCCTGCCGCAAAATTAGAGATGCATAAAATGTGTCTTTTTGCAAAGAGTGAATAATCACCTTTTCTAAAGTCATATTCCATGCTTCAAAAACATTGATTATTAGGTCATGTGTTAAAGGACGAGGAGGCTTTTGGTTCTCCAACGCGCTCATAATCGCCTTTGCCTGCTCTTGACCTATGTAGATTGGTAATGCACGGCGTTCAGTACTGTCTTTGAGTAGCACTATTGGGCTGCGGGTTATGGCATCTAATGCTATACCAGCGACTCTCATTTCAATCATTGGTTAAGCCTCTACAATCCTTTGAACGCTAGGAACGTATGTAATAAATCGTACCTTTTGCAAGGCAAGATTGAGTTTGACATAAACATTAGTCTTTACTCGCTATAATTGCTTCTATTAAACTCCCTATTTGTTGTGAATACCAGAGTAAGTTAAGCCATCTGATTTTTACAATCATCTACTAACCCAAGTATGCCTTGAATTTGCTATTCATGTATTGATATCTCTATACAAATCAGCATCAGGAATTATACTTAAATAGTTGAGAGTAAGAGTCTAAATACTGGGTGATGTTCTAGCGATAAACCTCTCTGGAAGTAAGCGCTACAAATAGGCAATAAATCAAGCGAGATAAAAGAAAAGCCGTGTTTACAGGATTAATTCAAGCACTAGGAACAATCAAGCCCTTGGGAGGCGATTCTTGGCAAATTTCATTTATCAGCCATTCGTTAGATGTTTTAAAG
>NZ_NTFS01000024.1 GCF_002289455.1 Brunnivagina elsteri CCALA 953 | reverse complement strand
GAAGTAGAACAGATAGAGGAGGAAAGACAAATGCGTTATGTAACTAGCTTTGAAAGGATTGGAATTGAAAAAGGTATTGAGCAAGGTATCGAACAAGGTAAAAATCAGTTACGACAAGGGTTAATTAAGGGTATTTCTTTGGGGTTAAGGTTAAAGTTTGGGGAGTTGGGGACGAGTTTGTTACCAGAGATTGAAGCGATCGCATCTGTCGATACATTGTCTGCTGTGTTGGATGCGATCGCAACTTTTGATACAGTCGAACAATTACGTCAGGTTTATCAACCTGCAAGCGAATAATTTGGTTGCGATCGCTCTTGAATTTTAATAGCACCGCAATCGCACAATCCCCACAAACCAAAAGCGATAAGCGAAGCTTAATGCCAAGGGCATATCGCACCTCACCAAAAACCCGATCGCACTTCCCAAAAAACCAAACCGCGATTGCATCTCCAAAAACCTGATCGCACATCCCACCGAAAGCGATCGCACTCAATATTACAGAAACCGGGTTTCTAACCCCACGAAAAATCTCAAGTCAAGTACTACAAACTCAAGAAACCGGGTTTCTAGCCCCACGCGAAAACTTAAATAATCGCTAATCGCGCTCCCAAACCCCAAAACGCGATATTCTCGATACACTTTCCTGAGATAATTTATTAGGAAAAACTATTAAAATCGACTGGAATGACTAATCCTCAAACCGAATATGATTCGCCTTGGAAAGATATTTTACAATTGTATTTTCAAGAGTTTATGTTATTCTTTTTTCCTCAAGCACACGCAGAAATTGATTGGACGCGAGAACCTGTATTTCTTGATAAAGAGCTACAGCAAGTAGTTCGGGATGCGGAACTGGGAAAACGGCTCGTTGACAAGTTGGTAAAACTTTATCGCAAGGATGGGGAAGAATCTTGGGTACTCGCCCATATGGAGGTACAAGGACAGGCTGAGGATGAATTTTCTCGGCGTATGTATACTTATAATTATCGTATCTTCGATTGTTATAATCGTCCGGTAGCTTCGATTGCAGTTTTGGGTGATACAAGCACAAATTGGCGACCAAATCAGTTTGGTTATAATTTATTTGGTTGTCAGGTGGATTTTCAATTTCCGATTGTCAAGCTGATTGACTATCGAGAACGACAAGCGGAGTTGGAAGCGAGCGATAATCCCTTTGCTACGGTTGTTATGGCTCATTTGGTAGCGTTAGAAACTCGTGATAATCGTGGAGAACGCAAACAGCAAAAACTGGCTTTGGTGCGTAGGTTGTATGAGAAGGGTTTCGAGCGGGAAGAAGTAATTAATTTGTTTCAGTTTATTGACTGGATGTTGACGCTACCATTGGAATTAGAGCGGGAGTTTTGGCAAGAATATCGTGAATACGAGGAGACTAAAAATATGCGTTATGTAACTAGTGTTGAGCGTATTGGGATTGAGCAAGGTACTAAACAAGGATTAATTAAGGGTATTGATTTGGGTTTAAGGCTTAAGTTTGGGGATTTGGGGACGAGTTTATTACCGGAGATTGAAGCGATCGCGGATGTGAATGTTTTATCTAATATTTTAGAAGCAATCGCAACTGTAGAAACACTACAACAATTGCGGCAAATCTATCAACCAATAAACGAGTAAATACAAGCGATCGCACATCCCCACAAACCAAACGCGATAAGCGGAGCTTAATGCCAAAGGCATATCGCACACTCCCCAACAAACCAAAACGCGATCGCACATCCCCAAAAACCAAACGCGATAAGCGGAGCTTAATGCCAAAGGCATATCGCACACCCCAAAAGCCCAAAAGCGATCGCACAAACCCCATAAATCCAAACCCGATCGCACAATCCCAAACAAACCCATAACATGCGATCGCAATCCCCCAAAAACCAAACCGCGATCGCACCTCACCAAAACCCAATCGCATCTCCCCAAAAACCCAAAACCGCGATCGCACATCCACCAAAACCCGATCGCACAATCCCATCAAACCAAACGCGATCGCACATCCCAAAAACGCGATCGCATATCCCCACAAACCCCAAACCGCGATCGCACCTTCCCAACAAACCCAAACGCGATCGCAATCCACCAAAAACCAAAATGCGATCGCACTCCCACCAAAAACCAAACGCGATCGCAATCCCATCAAACCCCAAAAGCGATAAGCGAAGCTTAATGCCAAGGGCATATCGCACAATCCCAAACCCAAAAGCACACGGCACAAATATCCCTGACTTCTTCGTTCATGTTTTGCTTATCACCCCATTATTCCCTAGAAGTCGGGGATATGTTTATAGCACCCCAAAGACCCAAAACGCGATAAGCGGAGCTTAATACAATCATACATAGGGTCTGCTGAAAAACTCCACAAAGGGAATCTAGATGCCACACAGCTTGAATAATGGTGGTTTTGGAGGTCAAATCCAAAATTCACCCCGCGATTTTCCGCCAAAGTGCATGGATTTTGAGCCTTTAAATCCCATAACCTTGCACTTGTTTACCTTCAAAATGGTTAAAACTCATATTTGGCAAAGGTTATAGCTTTATTCAGCAAGCCCTACATATCGCACCCACAAACCAAATATGATAAGCAGAATTAACACCAAGGGCATATCACAAACCAAAATTCAAAAACCAGTATATTTTTTAAACTTGCGATGTAGTTGATTGGGAAGATTTTGTTGATTTTTTCTTGGGGGGTAAAGTTACCGAGTGTTTACCACTTTCTGATTGTCTTCTTCGCCAGTCTGCAAACATTGCAGCCACTTCATAATTAAATGATTCAGCATGAGTTTCGCGGAATTTATATATTTCTTCTAAAATTTCATTTGTTAGCATTCTATTATCCTATCATTTCGTAGGGAGTACAAATTGTTGGCAATTCATAACCAAATTCCGAACAAATTTGTGTGAGTTTTTTCTGGATATGGGCATTTGCAATATGCTTACAATTCCAGGTTAACAAATAATCCATCCCATGAACTGTAGCAATCGCGATATGTGCTGCATCGTTAGCTGCTTTTGCAGGAAGGTTTGTTTTTGATAAAAATTGGATTACGAGTTCTTGGGCAAGTTCGGAAGGTTCTAATAATGTTATACTTTGTAACATTTGAATTCTTTGCTCGGCAATTTCGGAATCTCCTAAGGCAGCTTCATCTAATACGATTTGTGAGGCGTAGAGGTCTAAACTTCCACGACAATTGTCCCACCAATCTTTTGTTACTTCAATGTTCGCAGCAAGTATCAGGTTTTTGGTAGAGCGAGCTGTTAAGTAACCAAATATACTTGTTTCGATGTATGCTGTTTCGTTCATGTGGAACAATTTATTGACTTTTTAAATCTTAAATCAAATCAATAGAAAAAGCGATCGCACTCCACAAAAACCAAACCGCGATCGCACCTTCCCAACAAACCCAAACGCGATCGCAATCCACCAAAAACCAAAATGCGATCGCAATTCCACTTAGCTAAAGCACCACAAATATCCCTGACTTCTAGCCCAGAATAGGGGTGAAAAGCCAAATCTCTTCAAAGAAGTCAGGGATATGCTCTATTGCACACCTATCGCATCTCCATAACCTTAGAATTTAACCCTAAACTTTATGAACCAAGGATTCGTCTATTTCAACCCCTAAATCTTTTTGATAGAAATTGAGTAAACCTGCTAAAACAATTTCTCTAGAAAATTGTTCTTCTGCTCGCTTTCTCGCATTTTGACCAAGACGCAAGCGTAAAAGTGGATCGGATGCTAATTGGATAATTGCGTTAGCAAGAGCTTCTTCATCGTCAAAAGGAACTAATAAACCTGTTTGATTATGTACGATTGCACAGCGAACACCTGGAATATCTGTACCTATTAAAGGTTTTCCTGCTGCTGCGGCTTCTAATAAAGAGTAAGGAAAGCCTTCATGTTTGCTTGGTAAAGTTAATGCGTCACAAGCTGCATAAAATTCTCGCAAGTCTTTTAAATAACCAAGTCCTTTAACTCCTACAACATTACGTCCCAATACATTATCGCACTCAGCATCTGTACAGCCTGCAATGAGAAGATAATTATTTTTTAGACCCAAACCAGACTTTTCCCATGCTTTTAATAATAGATGAAACCCTTTACGTTTAACAGGTCTTCCTACGTAAGCTAAAACAAAATTTGCTTTGCTAACACCAAATTTTTCTTTTGCTTTTTTAACAAAATCTGTACTAAATTCAAAATCATTTAGATTGATTCCTACAGCAGAGCCATTGGCAATTACTGCACCTTTACTTTTCGGTAAAAGACCATCAACTTGTGCTACTTCTAAATTAGAATTGCTGACTAGCAATACATGAGTGGCTAACCTTATATTTAAAATTTCTAAACTTCGTAATAACCATCGCAAAATCCCTTGATATCCCAAATAAGGTAAACCATGATTGTGATATATTCGCACAGGTATTTTTTCAAGGTATGCAGCTAGAAGTGGAATAACAGATGCACGGCTTTGGTGAGCGTGAAGAATTTTAGGTTTGCTTTCTCTTAGTTGATTGCAAAAGTTGGATAATCTACGATAAAACTGGAAAGGATTTATAACTAAATCACTAGAAATTAGTTGCTTTGGTACATTCAGTTGTTGAATGACACTGGTATGCTTGAGATTATTTTCAACCCAAAGTTCTGTCTCGATACCGTTTTTATTTAAGAAAACAACAAGCGGCATTACAAAAGAACGAGCGCTGACTGGAAAATGGATATTATGAACTACTTTAACCATTATTATTTTTATTCCATATATAATATTCTTTGATAATTACAAAATTATTTCATACATGATTTAATTAAATAATTTGCTTCTTCAAAAAATATTTTATAGTTGTACGAACTGTAGCTTTTAAAAAACCTAGAATAGTAATCGAGATGGAGCTTATAAAAGGTAGTCTGTGACGTAAACGAACTTTTAATGCTTCAATATTTGCCAGATAGTAATTACTAGATAGCCCTGGTGGACAAGCGATTGTGATAACTTCGTTTATATAAACAAATGGTACTGATTTTTTATAAAGACGGCACAATAAATCATAGTCCGCAGCAATTTTGAAAGAATCATCAAATAGCCCATAATTTTTATAAATAGATGCAGATATAAAAGTAGATGGGTGAGGAATCATTCTATAGGGAAATTGTCTAGATTTTGCAGACATGAGTATCCATTGATCGTTCTGATTTATGAATAACTTACAATCTCCAACATATACAGATGATAACTGCTCTTTTTCGTAGTAATTAACCACTATTTCTATTGCTTCTTCTTTATACATATCACCAGCATTAATAATACCAATTAAACTACCATTACTAAGAGAAATACCTTTATTCATTGCATCATAAATACCATTATCAGCTTCACTTATCCAATAGTCGATATCATTTTCGTACTTTCTCAGTATATCCAATGTATTATCAGTACTACCACCATCTATCAAAATATACTCTATATTTTCGTATGATTGATTGATAACACTTTTAATCGTACTTTCCAAACTTTTATCCGCATTAAAGACAACTGTTATGATAGTAACTAATAACTGGTTTGAATCAACATCTGTTTTCGTAACACCATTTACTTTTAATCCACCTTTTAATTCTAATGTATCTATTTGTTTATTAGAATAATCTGATATAGTTGGAATTTTCATTGTATATATTATGAGATGAGCAATACTTTAATTCGTTCTAGATTGTTTTTGGCTATTACTATAATTACCCCAAGGTAATGCTAACAAGAGCCAAAAATGTCGCCAGTGGATAGTATCAATTACTAGACTATTCATAAGTATTCCAATAATTGAGGAGGTAAAGATTATAAAAAGTTTCTGATGTTCATAGTTTGATTTTAATGCATAATGGAAACTGCGACTCAAAGTTATCAAAATGAAGCTCATAAAACTTATAAAACCCAAAAATGAAGTTTCTACGAATAATCGTATATACAAGCTATGAGAAGAAATTGGATATACAATTTCAAACTGTCCTGGACCAACCCCGATAAAAGGATTATTAGTAAAATAATCTAATCCCATTTCTTGTGATTCAAATCTGTCATTATCATAACTCTGATAGCTAAAACGTTGGGTAAAAAAATCTGCAATTTCTGGTTGAGTTCTTAATAAGATAGCAAGTATTAATATAAATATGAAAGCAATAAATCCGTAGGATAAAAATCGACGTAATCTAATTTTTAATGAGCCAGATGTAGCAAAATTAAGCAAGATATAGACCGAGAGCGAGACTATATAATTAAACCAAGAAGCACGAGAAAAACTTAGAAAAGTCCCTAATGATGTGGTAATAAAAACAAATAGCCACTTTAGTCGAAGTAAATTCTTTGATGATTCAAAGTTCAATAATGAATATAAAGTAACTGGTATAAGAAAGGAACCGAAGACATTTGGGTCTTTAAATAAAACTTGAAGACGATAATTACCGTATACTATAAAGTCTATAGGTATTATTCTAAATAAACCACAAATTCCTAAGATTACTGCAAAAAGTGAGGCAAACGTATAACCATAAAAAATAGTGAGTATACCTTTCCTCTCAAACTTTCTCCATATTTCAATAAATAACCACCAAGATAAGATGAGATAAAATTTTGTGGTCAAGCTAATAATTCCTCTTACTACATCTACTAAAGCGAAGCTAGCTAAAAGATTAAATATAATATAAGAGAATAAAAAGAAAGCAGGCACAGCTAGTTTAGAAGGGTTTTCAAAAAAGCTGAAAAGCCCCCACAGAAAAGCAAATATTACTAAAATATCAGTTGGCGCAGGTTCAATAAAAACAATAGAGCTTAACCCTACTAAAAGTAGAATAAGTCTGAGATATATATTATCTAAAAAATATTTTTCTGTTTTCAACATTATAACTATTTACATAATTATTTTATAGGAAATATTCTGAGCATACTAATAGTATAATTATGTAAGATTAGATTTTTAACTTTATCTTATCTTCAATTGTTCCAATTATTTTTCATATAACTTCTTGATAAAGTTTTAAATAATTGTCAGCTTGTTTCCTAAGGGTAAAGTCTTTTACTACTTTTTGTCTCGCTTTTATTGATAATTTTAGCCACCTAGATTTATTGTCTAAGACCCAAACGATTCCTCTAGCTAAGTCTTGTGTATCAAAAGGTTTAGCTAGATAGCCATTTTGCTGATGTTCAATCATGTCAGGCATTCCTCCAATGTCAAAAGCAACACAAGGAGTGCCGCAAGCTAGAGATTCCATTATTGTATTAGGTAAGTTATCTTCCAGTGAAGGAGCCACAAATACATCTGCTGCTGCATATAATTGAGCTATAGTATTTTCATCATTTAATTTACCAAGATAATGGGTTTTAAAGCCTAAATCAGGTGAATCATTTAGCTTTTTCGCACCAAAAATAATTAATTCACATTGACTACTCCAATCAGTTTTGCTAAGGTTTTCCAATCCAACTTTTAATAAATGAAACCCTTTACGTTGATCGGTAGTTGAATTCTCAGCACCAAATAGGATTAAATATTTATCTTGAGGTAGTTTGAACTTTTCTCTTACTAAATATTGCTCAAATGGCTTATAAATTTCTGTGTCCAAACCGTAGGGAATAACTTCAACTCTCCAATCTTTAAATAATGAACTGGAACTAGCACAATTTGCTAGCCAACGGCTAGGAGTGACAACTGTAATATTTAAATTTGCCCAGGCTTTGGCTTTGCGCTGCCATACCCAACTAGACAAATCTAAATTATATTTTGGTGGCATTTGCGGACAATTTCCACACTGTTCTTGATACCGAGTACATTCTTGAGAATAGTGACATCCACCTGTGAAAGCCCACATATCATGCAGTGTCCATACAATAGGCTTATTCAATTTAGCTATTGTTTCTATGTTTATCAGTCCCCCTGATATCCAGTGAAGATTTATTACGTCTGGAGCTATCTCAGCAACCTTAGATTCTATAGAATTTGGTAACCATTGTAGTGAGAATGGAGTTATTTTAGTTGGATCAGAAGACCTAAAAAATAGCTTTGGAAAAGAGTCTAAGCGGGGTCTCAATTTGGGAAACTTTTGAACTATTTTTGAGCCTGTGGTGATGACACTTGAATCATTACTAAATTTCACTTGCACAAGCATCTGGGAATTAACACCCATATTTTCCAAACCATTATACAGCCGATATGCCGCTTTTGCTGCACCACCACGAGTATCGTATGTGCTAAGATGTAAAACTTTCAATAACAAACTCCTTTCAATGTTACCAAGTGATTTAATTTATCCATAGACCTAACATAAAGTTTTTCATCTATTTTTTAGGATTATTAGTAAAGCAGGTTTCAACTTATATTTTTATTTTTTCAACACCTGGTTTTTTAAATGCCTCTGCATAGTTTTTATCTGTATTTTTTTTGAAATTTCTATATCCAATATGAAATATTCGCAATAATGGAAATAAATATTTTGATATATTTTCTAGATTGCGAATATTTTCCAATTCAATTGATTTTGATTTTGACTTCTTATATATACAAATAGGAGTATTTTTTATTTTTTCAACAATATCCAAACCCATTAATTGTGCAAAGAGTTTAAAGGTATAGCGAAAATGAAATGCTGTAGGTAAGTGACACTTAATTACTGGATAAAAACAGTTAACAATTATTAAATAGCCACCAACTTTTACACTGCCAATCATTTCCGCAAATAAACTTAAAGGATCAGTCACATGTTCTAGTACATCAGTACTAACTAGGCAGTCATATTGGTTACTTAATGAATTAATAAACTTGATGTTAGTACATGATATTGACTTTTCAACAGCTAATTGATTGGGATGAGGTTCATAAATGTCAATTATCATATTTTTATCATTCTGTGCAATCAGACGAGCAAGTGTTCCAAAACCACCTCCGTAATCTACAACCGAATTAATTTCGTTTTTATTGCTATTTATCCAATCAGCAATAATGCGACGATTTTGCATAGAAAGTTCGTGCTGCTCAATAAATAAACCATTTAGTAACCAAATAGGATGATTGTAAAATAAACTTAGCTTTTCCATATCTATTTTTTGATTATCACAGCCTAATTCATCCCAGACATCATCCATTAGCTGCCAAAGTTCTTCAAGTTCTATTTCCTTTAATTGATTAGTGATAATCAGTTGTTCAATTTTTTTATCAATGTTGGATTCTTTGTTTGATGTGCCTATACTAGAATTGTTCATACTTAAGTTATCCATATTATTTAATGTTTACTACCGAATCATTTAATTAGATAATACCTAATTTTTTGATTAACCTTATAAGTATTATTGGTTTATAAAAAAGAGTTCTTTGAGTCAAAGAATCTGCTTTTTCATTACGAATCACAAAAGAAGGATGCTGAAGTAGAAATCTCATTTCTTCAGCAGGTATATTTGCAAAAATATTTTTTTTGCTCTTAGTATGAGTTCCTTCATTACCAAAGCCAATATTAGAAACCAAATTGACATTAGGCAAAATTGTTAACCCATTCTGAAGCCAACAGCAATATGTCCATATATAATCCCAAGTATCTATCTTTCCTTCATAAGTCCTCTGAAATATGTTCTCCCAATATTTCACCGATGATGAATCACAAAAAATATCCTTAAGCCAGCCTTCATCACGAACTTTTTCCCAATTTTTCATCTCAATATCATAATGTTGCCATGCTCGTCGCCAAGATGCCCAACCCCAACAGTGATTATAGCGAGAAAAATAGTAACTATCTTTATTTCTAGTCTTCCCAAATTGAAAATTATCACCAGATATTGTCATAATCCGGTTATCATCTCGATACTTATCTAGTAATTCCTCACAAAAAGGGAAGAAAGTTGGATGGGGTAGACAATCGTCTTCAAGAATTATTGCTTCTTCAACATTCTCAAATACCCAATCTAGTCCACTTGCAACCCTTTTTTTACAGCCCAAATTAACATCGGAATAATTAGTTAATACCTCACAATCCCAATCAACCTGCTTAATAATTTCACGAGCAGCTTGACACTTTTCTGCTTCACCAGGTCTATCTGGACGGGGACCATCAGCAACAACTAATAGCTTAGGAGGTTTAGCTTGACGTATAGCTTCAAAAACTTTTTCTGTTGTGTCAGGACGATTAAATATTAAAAATGCTACTGGAGTTTTCATCTTTTAGTATTTTTAAAAATTGAAGTATTTCTTAACTTGTGGCAAAAAGCTTTTATTAATAGCAATTATATTTTGATAAGCAAACACTTCACAATAAATAGGACTATATTCACTTATATCGAGTAAAGCATCTGGAAGAAGTCTATAAAAAGAATAATTAATTAAGATGTCTTTAAAATCTTTAAAAAAAACTTTACTAATAACATTCATCTCATTAAATTCAAAGTGGATTATATCAATTAGTTGTTCAGAGATAGCTTGTTTAGCTCCTTTAAGGACTTTCAATTCATTGCCTTCTGTATCAATTTTCAATAGACGAATATTAGAAATCTTATAATCCTTCATAAATTCATCTATTGTAGTTACATTTACTTCCAAGCTTTTGGAAGCCCCTTTATGTATTGTTTCAATAACTGCACGATGAAGAGATGCATGAGATGAACCATTGTCGCTATCCTCATAGTCATATAGTTTAAGCGTTCCTGACTCATCACTACAAGCTGTATTTAGTGCAATATATTTGTGCTGATTTGCTTCATACTGAAGCTTCTTAAATGTTTGAGGATGAGGTTCAAATGCATAAATATTTGCACTTGATGTAAAACTTCTAGCTTTGTTTGAGTAGCACCCAATATTTGCTCCTACATCAACTATTACAGAATTATTACAGATGACGGATACTTTTTTCAAGAACAAATTTTCGCCGCTTAAGTTGTCATTTTCAAAATTGAGAACTCCCATACCCCTTAAACTTAATGTATACATCAATTTATTAAAATTGAAAAATATTTTTCTTGCAAAGAGTGTTCTATACAAGCTGATACTGAATTTAAGAATGTTTTGTTTGATCAATCGTTTCATATTTTGGTTCTCCGTTAACTTCATTAGATAGTCTTAGTAAGATACAAAGGTACTTTTTATAAGTTAATATTTATTACCATTGAACAAATATAAGTGATTTAATTTGAAGTCTAAATATTTTTCGAGTTTTGGAATGAATCGCATGACTAAAAAATGCAGCAAATGCTTGAGAAATAAAAGTAGCGATCGCAGCACCAACTCCACCATAAACAGGTATTAAAAAGAAATTCAAAACGACATTAATAATTGCCCCCATTAGAGTTCTACGAAAAGAAAGATGAGTCAAACCCTCAACCACAAACCAAGAAGATGTTGCAACTCCCATAAATACAAACAAAGAAGCCCAAACATGAATTGCCAAAATATTTCCGGCTTCCCCGTAATCATTACCAAACAGCATTGCAATAATTGTTCCAGACAGAAATGTCATCGGCACTGCAACTATAATAGAGAGTAAATTCATAAAACGCAGTAATTGCCCTATGCGATGATAATAAAGCTTTTCACTCCTTTCTTTTGCAGCGTAAATAGAAGGATTCACAGAAGAGCAAATGGCAGTAGGAATAAAATACCAAACCTCAGAAATACGAGTTGCAGCCGAGTAAATTCCCACAGCTTGATCACCAACCATTTTCCCCAACATAATCTGGTCTATTTTCATGTAAACCATGATAGTCAAACCAGATAAAATTAAAGGCCAACTTTCCTTAAGCAAATTTTTAGCAAGTGAAAAACTCCAACGCCATAATTTGATTGAATAGCCCTTCACTTTATAGGCAATCATCAAACCTATTGCAGCTAAACCAAGCTCTATCAATTTTGCCCAAGCAAAAGCAATTAAGGGAGCTTGCATTGTAATCAAACTAATTTGTAGCAGAGTGACAAAGATAAAAGCTGTATTTTTAGCAACAACTGTGTACTTGGACTGCACTTGCGATTGAAACAAAAGGTCAATAGTGTCAAAAGATTCAAAAAAACCTCCAGTCGCTAATATTAGTACAAGCCAAATCGTTAAACTATCACTACGGAATAAGAAAGCACAACCAACAGCTAATGATAAAGATATAACTCCACCAAATATTTTCAACCAAAAAGTTGTACCTAAAATTTGCTCTTTATTTGATGAATCATTAACAATATTGCGAATGACGATCGCATTTAAGCCCAAAGTAGAAATTGGACTAAACAAAGCGACAAATGCCATTGCATAGTTAAAAACACCAAATTGCTTTGCCCCCAAATAACGAGCAACCCACACACCGACAAATAGAGCAACACCCATCCGCAGAATACGATCTGCAAATAGCCAACCTGTATTGGCAATAATTGCACGTAACCCAGAGCGAGATTTGAGCAGTGATAATTTTTCTTGAATCTTTAACTTACCTAGCATAATTATCAAACCCGCTCATCATTTAACCAATCCTAATCCCCGGTAACTTCACCCCCTTACCATCCACCTCACTCTTCTCATTTCCTTTCCTCCCGTAATACCCCTTGTTGTAGTAATATCCCGAACCACTATCAACATTCACCCCATTCACCACCATCCCCAACACACGCTGACTCGACTGCTCAATCATAGTTTTCGCAATACCAACCGTATCCACATTCGCCACACCAGGACGCACCACCAACAAAATCCCATCAGCCATCTTGCCCAAAAGCTGCGCTTCCGAAGCCAAAGTCAACGGAGGAGTGTCAATAATCACAAAATCATAATCCTTCCCCGTCTCCCGAATCAACGTAGCCATACTCTGAGAATCCACGATCGCAAGTGGATTCGGGGGAATAGTCCCAGCAGTCAACACATCTAAACCATATACTACCTCCTTTGTCAAGTTCACCCACTCACCCTGTCCCACCAAAGCATTGCTCAACCCCATGAAGTTCTGCAATTCCCAAATCTCATGCTGTCGCGGACGACGCATATCTGCGTCAATCAGTAGTACCCGCTTACCCATCTGCGCTTTCGCAACAGCCAAATTCGCGGCAACCAAAGACTTACCTTCACCGGGAACCGAACTCGTCACCACAATCACTCGTAATTCTTGATCGGAAACACTAAACGCCAAATTCGTCATCAGCATCTCAAAAGCCATACTCCCCGACGAATAGGGATTATCTCGCGCAGGTATTTCTGTAGCCATCTTGCCTTTCTCAGCCAAGTTAGGAACAGTCCCCAATAAGGGATAACCCAACAACCTTTTCGCTTCATCCACATTCTTGAGGGATTTATCCAAAGCTTCGAGCAACAAAGCCGTACCCGCTCCCAACAATACCCCCAAAAATCCACCCAAAGCCAAATTCAAAGGAATCTTCGGAGCAACAGGTTTTTCGGGAACCAACGCTTCAGAAACAATCCGAGCATTCCCGACTTTCTGCTGCTCAACCACCTCCACTTCCTGCAATTGCTTCTGCACTTGTTGATAGGTAGTCTGGGCAACTTCCAAACGTCGCTCCAAACCTCGTTGTCGCTGTTCCAACTTCGGTAACTGACGCATTCGTGTTTCATAGGTGATGTAGGCATTCCGCAACACTTGTACCCGTTGTAGCGCTGCTAACCTTTCCACTTCAGACTTCACCAATTCCCCAGTCAAACTCTGCTTGAGTTCACCAATCTGTAAATCCTGTTCTTTAACAGATTCCCCAACCCCAATTACCCGTCCAACTCGCTTCTCCATCTGCTGCCGAAAAGCTTGCTCCTTAGCAACCAAATTCCGCACTGATGGATGTTCTTCAGTGAATCGACTTCTGGCAACCGCCAAATCATCCTGCACTTTCTGATATTCTGCCAAGACTTGCTGAATACCAGGAGTCTGACTTAGGGTAGAAAGTTCCACAGCTTTTTGGGTAGTCAAATCCAACTGTTTTTGCAAAGTTCCAGAACGGCTTTTTGCTTCCTCCAACACAGCCAAGGCTCTAGTACTCTCCTCAGCAATATTCCGCATTCCCTCCACACCAACTTTTGCTTCTTCGGCTAAGGAAACCACTTTATTATCGTCTTTAAACCGACGCAGCGTAGCTTCCGCTTGCACCACTTTATTCTCAATCTCCGGCAACTGCTTTCGCAAAAAGTCCCTAGCAGCAGTCACTTCCGTGCGATTGGAACGAATATTGTTTTCCAAATAATTATTCATCAAGGTGTTGATTACCTTCGCAGTTTCCAAAGGATTAGTACCGCGATAAGTCAACTCCATGACATCAGTACCCTTGACACTTTTGACTTTCAAATTCTTGAGAAAATCATCAATTTCCAACGGTTTACCCTTCTTATCCTGCATCTCCAACTCATTAACAATCTTTTTAACGAGTGGATTTGAGCGAATAATTTCAGCTTCCGTTTCCAGAGGATTACTTGTGTTAGTAAGACCGCTTAATTCGCCTAATTTCTGATTTAAACCAGTTAAATTAGAAGCCTCATTTTGCTTGAGAAGTAATTTACCACTAGCCTCATAAATCGGCTTTTGCGAGTAAGTAACAAATGCCGTAATGCCGAAGACAGAACCCATCACAATGGCTGCCGCCAGCCAACGTCTTTTGAGAACTAGTAAGTACTCTTGCAGATTGATATAGTCCGTATCTTCTTCATGAGAAGGCATAAGCAAAGTCTCAATAAACTAAGGATAAACTAATAACTGGAATCATTAAAAATCAGACAATGTTTTCTCTCCAGACTAACTTATATCACATTATTAGGGAATGACAAGAAAAGCCTATCACAAAGTTAGAAAAAAAAGACGAAAATCTCCAAAATAAAATTAACAAATACTCAATCATAAATCTCAAATAAACTCTGGGAAAAGAATAAGTTTCTACTCTTCCAGAGAATATATTTGACGCAAATCTCAAGAAAGCGGGTTTCTCCCCCACGAAAAATCATCAATTAGGATGAAAAATCCTAGAAACCAGCTTTCTCCCACCACGTAAAAACTATAAATGCTTGCGTTTATTCAGTCATTTAATAAAATATGGAACCCCTCTCCAAACCTCTCCCCTTGCCAAGGGGAGAGGCTTAAGAAATTCCAGAACGGCTGTTCGTCTTCTTAACGCGATCGCAATTTGCCACAATTCATGGGTTCCTTGGTGCGATCGCAATTTATCCCAATTCGTGGGTTCCCTGGTGCGATCGCAATTCGCCACAATTCATGGGTTCCTTGGTGCGATCGCAATTGGTCGCAATTCACGGGTTCCTTGGTGCGATCGCAATTCGCCACAATTCACGGGTTGCTTGGTGCGATCGCAATTTATCCCAATTCACGGGTTGCTTGGTGCGATCGCAATTGGTCGCAATTCCTGGGTTTGTTGGTGCGATCGCAATTTGCCACAATTCGTGGGTTCCCTGGTGCGATCGCAATTTATCCCAATTCATGGGTTCCTTGGTGCGATCGCAATTCATCCCAATTCGTGGGTTTGTTGGTGCGATCGCAATTTATCCCAATTCCTGGGTTCCCTGGTGCGATCGTAATTCGCCACAATTCACGGGTTGCTTGGTGCGATCGCAATTTATCCCAATTCACGGGTTCCTTGGTGCGATCGCAATTGGTCGCAATTCCTGGGTTTGTTGGTGCGATCGCAATTGGTCGCAATTCCTGGGTTTGTTGGTGCGATCGCAATTCGTGGGTTTGTTGGTGCGATCGCAATTCATCCCAATTCATGGGTTCCTTGGTGCGATCGTAATTAAGGACGAGGTTTAGATGGGTATAAAATAAAATATTACCCCTCTCCAAACCTCTCCCCTTGCAAAGGGGAGAGGCTTAAGATAGCTAATTCTCCCCAAATTTTCCCCTCTAATTCTTCCCCCTCCCCTCGCAGGGGAGGGGAGATTTTTGCACAGCAAAAATCGGGGAGAGGTCCTTCTTAAACCTTACCAAGCACGACCGCTATTTTGGTTGCGACTAAATTGACTTCTACGACCCGGATTTCTCACCTTTTCCAGAAATGCGATCGCTCTCTCGACAGCTTTTTGCAATTCAGCTTGGTTACTGCTACCTTTAGCAGCTCGCAAACTCTCAGCAATCTCCCTAGCTTGAATTAAAATTTGTGCTTTATGTCCAGTAGCATTGGAATTATTTGTCCCAGAACCATTGGATGTATTCCCTCCAGTGTTGTTAGAAGTATTACCACCAGTGTTATTAGAAGTGTTACCTCCAGAACCATTAGACATGTTGTATCCAGCATGGGCAGGAGCAACAGAAACTAACAACACAGTGGCAACAATACCACTCACAAATAATTTACTTGGTATCATCAAAAACTCCTCCGGATAAATTTAGGTTAAATTCAGTTAATTTCAATTAAATTACAATCTCAAAGATACACCCGCTCCCATGATAAACCTTGCTCCATCTCCGTCACCTGCACCCGCAATGTCACGAAAGGCTGGGGTAATCACAAACGGTAAATTTTTAAACGGTACAATTGATAAACCAACAGCCAAATCTTGACCAGTCCACTCCACAATAACGCTCACAGGTTCAAAAACTCTGACTCCTACCGAACCAAAAACATTTAAACCCGTCGGGTTTTCCCCAAGACTGACTGCTCGACGAATAGTGTCAAAAGGCAAAAATTGACCGCTCCCAATCCCTGCTGTCACTGCAACCCGACTAAAAGGTTGATTAATAAATTCTCTCGTCTTAAAAACTTTTGTAACAACTGCATAATAAGAATTTTTCGGATAATCAAAATCCACCCTACGTTCGCCAATATAAACGTCCGCAAATTGGTTCCAACCAATAGCAACAGCTAAATCCTCAGCAATCCGACGATGTAATTTAATACTAAATGCACCACTACCCAAATCCTGGCTTGTTCCCAAACTATTTAGGGTATAGGTCAACTCCGCACCAACAAACTTAACTGCATTCCCCAAACCAATTCCAAAAGCAAGTTCCCCATCGGATGTTCTGGTAAAACGGGTACGCTTTTGATAATCCGCAACTGCAAATATAGTATTATTATCAGCCCCGTAGCCATTGGGATTAGAAATGGTAATACCAGGAGACGAAAGATATCCTCTATCTTGTGGGGGAAGTGGTATGTCTGTATTAGGCAATTTCTCCAACTGTTCCAAAATCTCTTCCGGTTTGGGGTTTTCTAGAACAGGTTCGGGAGCATTATCTACAATTTGGCTGTTGCGTTTGTCTGGCTCAGATTGATTTTGCTCAGATTGGCTTTGCTCAAGTTGACTAAATTTCAACTCACTCGATGCAAATACCTGCTGATATAGTACTTCATTTAACTGTTGGACTGACCTAACCCCCGTGCCCCCCTTCCCTAAGAGGGAATGGGGAATAGAAGATTTTATTAAAGCCTCTCTCCGCTTCGGGGAGAGGTTTGGAGAGGGGTCATCTTCATCTATATTTTCTGACCTAACCCCCCTGCCCCCCTTCCCTAAGAGGGAATGGGGAATGGAAAATTTTATTAAAGCCTCTCTCCGCTTCGGGGAGAGGTTTGGAGAGGGGTCATCTTCATCTATATTTTCTGACCTAACCCCCCTGCCCCCCTTCCCTATGAGGGAATGGGGAATAGAAAATTTTATTAAAGCCTCTCTCCGCTTCGGGGAGAGGTTTGGAGAGGGGTCATCTATATTTAGATTGACAGCTGTGCCCTCCCAAACAATAATCTCAGGAGGTGCGATCGCGCTATTGCTATTCCCGAAAATATTCGGTTTAGAGTAATCCAAGCGATCGCTTTTGCTCTCAAGTGTAACATCCGACTCTAAAGCATCTTCCAGTAATGGCTTAGACTTAAATTCTACTTGAGATTTGACCTTAGACCCAAGCTGAGAATCAAAACCAGATTTATGAGACTTGGAATCAGAAAAACCTTGAGAACCTGATTGTTGTTCATAAAACACAGCATCTTCAGCACTAGCTTGGGTAGGCATGGCTGTAGACAAAACAAGCAATGTTACTAATGTTTTTCCAATACTTGTCACGTCTACTATACCTATGGTTTGCTGGCAGTTATCCGGCGATTCACAATTTCCTTTGTTTGCTTTTTCGAGAAATCCAAATTTAAACATTTTATCTTCCGAAGCAAAATTAGCCGCATCATTGGCAACTAATACATACTTTTCTTGAATCCATCCGGCTTGCTGCAATTTCATCGAAGTATAAGCCTTTATGATTAAAGGACATAGCAAATCAAGATTTTTGCCGAATTTATAAACTGTACTGATAGATAGACTTATATAGATGCAAACCCAAAATCAAATAGAAACAGACAAATAAGGAACCATCCACCTGATTTTTGTAAACTTGGGAATCTGAATTTAAAATTTAACTCTTGATTCTGTGTAGATTAATGTTGGGTTACGCAAAGCCTCCACCCAACCTACTAGAGAACTAGAAAATCATACACCTGAACTTTTGCACAATTGTGACTAAAGGTTTTTCTCTGTCCAAGTAATTTTAGCACT
The DNA here is from genome assembly GCF_002289455.1 of Brunnivagina elsteri CCALA 953. Taxonomy (GTDB): domain Bacteria; phylum Cyanobacteriota; class Cyanobacteriia; order Cyanobacteriales; family Nostocaceae; genus Brunnivagina; species Brunnivagina elsteri. Next base: position 12,774 of record NZ_NTFS01000024.1, on the reverse strand, counting down.
ACTCAATGTATAAACTAACTAAAATATTATTCAAATACAAGTATATATTAAAACTTTACAATCTCTTTATGAATTCTTTATGTAAACTCAGGTAAACACAGGTATATATAAGATGGGTTAGCAACTACAGTATCGGCTTAGTGATTTACTATACTCAATTTATTTGATCGAAAATTACTTTTAACCGAAAAAATAGGCAATTTAGCCAAGTTACAAAGAAAAGTCAAGGAAAATATACTAAGTGTGAAGTATTATTTTGCGAGTTGAGGTGTTATGTGTATTTGTCTTCGTAATATCTTGACCCAACATTAGTACAAAATGCTATTTTTAGTACTTGGGTGACTAAAGAGGCTTACTCTGATAGATTTTTGGCTTGTTAGACTTAAATATGAAGCTAAGGTATAGAGTTTATCTAAACTTAAAACTTCTTTAAAACTTCATGAAGCCCAAAAGCCTTACGTATTAGTAGTTACTAGTATTTTAGAAACTTGAGTAGTAAATATTACAGGCAAAGGGAGATATTTTTTAACTGATTTATGTATAAATTAAGTGTATGGGTTAGCATTGCCGAAGCACGAGCATTTTGATTGGTATTTACCAAGTAGTAGATATCGTGACGTAATGAACTCTTAGAATTTAGTCATGAACAGCAAATTATTTTTGAGTGAAGAATCTACGTTTGTAAAGCAAAGCATAACTCCACAAATTTTACCTGGACTACTTCTGTCTTCAGACATTCTGGGTCTATTTGTCTCTTTAGGGATGGCACTGTGGTTGCGTCAGAGTGAGGGATTAAAGATAACCGATCCTGCTCTTTATGGATTTGGGTTGTTGGTAATTATTGGTTTGTATTTGGCAAACACTTACCATCCAGATAGTCAAATTGTCGGTTTACGCGCACCTGCCCGAATTGTTATCAGCAACGTCATCGTTGCTTTTTTTGCATCTGGACTAATTTATTTACTTGGTGCTTGGCAGCAGAATCCATTGCTGTGGAGAGGAACGATAGTACCTTGTTTATTAGTGTTTACGCTTTGGTCAGTCACATCGCGGTTATTGGCGACAAATTGGGCGCGATCGCACTCGGAACAGAGCCGTTGGTTGATATTGGGTGGGAATGAAGGTGCAATACAATTTTGTCGAAAATTTATCGCACGGTATCCATTGATTAAATTGGCAGTGCTGACAGAATCAAAATCAGAAAGGATTCAGCCCTATGAAATGACTCGTGTAAAAGATTTTAGCCATCTGTCAGAGGAAATTCAGATATTCTCTGTAGACAAAAGAAGATTTAAATCGGAAAGTAAATTAGATAGCCACTCAGAAAATGAACAATCAGGATTTACTAAAACCCTAGACCCAGAAAATCAGAGATTTTTTACACCTAGTCAAAATGTGAATTGCTTGGGGAATCTCAATGATCTACCCAATTTGGTTTATTACCCTTGGTCAGGGGTAGTAGTTGCGACTCACAAAGAATTAACAGATGAACAAGTGCGGCAATTAATGCCTTTAAGACTGCAAGGTATTCCTATTTATCGATTACCGGAAGCATACGAAAATATCTGGTTCAAGCTTCCTTCATCTCTACTAGAAGATACATGGTTTGCTTTTAGCGCTGGTTTCAATCTTTTTCCAGGTGGTTTTAGTTTGAAATTAAAGCGAATAGCAGATTTTGTTTTTACTATTCTGCTGCTGACACTGTTATCTCCACTGATGTTATTAACAGCGTTAGCAATCAAGCTAGATAGTCCAGGTTCAATCTTCTATAGTCAGTTACGTACAGGTTTGAATGGTAAACCATTCAAAGTTCATAAATTTCGCTCAATGTCCCAAGATGCCGAGAAACAAGGGGCACAATGGGCTAGCAAATCAGATTCTCGCATTACTAGAGTCGGACGCTTGATCCGTTTAACTCGAATCGATGAATTACCACAGATATTAAATGTACTTCAAGGACAAATGAGTTTAATTGGTCCCCGTCCCGAAAGACCAGAATTTGATGCCAAACTCAAAGAAGAAATACCTTACTATGAAGTTCGTTACTTAGTCAAACCGGGAATTACAGGATGGGCACAAGTGATGTATCCTTATGGAGCATCGATTGAAGACGCTTACGAAAAACTATCTTACGACCTTTACTACATCAAAAATTATTCGCTATGGTTGGATATCGCCATCTTTTTCAAAACGATTCGAGTAGTCCTATTGGGTAAAGGTAGGTAAATAAAGGTGAAACAAAAAGTATTAGTCACAGGTGGTGCAGGCTATATTGGTTCCCATGTAGTTCGTCAATTGGGTGAAGCTGGATATGACGTTGTAGTGTACGATAATTTGTCTACAGGTTCGCCAAAATCAGTACTATATGGTCAACTAATAATTGGAGACTTGGCAAATCAAGACCAGTTATATCAAGTTTTTGCCCAACATCAATTTAGTGCGGTACTACATTTCGCGGCTAGTTTATCAGTACCAGAATCAGTAGAGCATCCCCTTGACTACTATGCAAATAACACCCGCAACACCCTGAATTTACTTCGTTGCTGTAGCGTCATGGGGGTTAACCGATTCATATTTTCGAGTACAGCAGCAGTTTACGGAGAAGTAGCACAAAACCCCGTCACCGAAAATTCCCCAACCCAACCCATCAATCCCTATGGACGTTCAAAACTGATGAGCGAATGGATAATTCAAGATTACGCAGCAGCATCTTCACTGCATTATGTGATTTTACGTTACTTCAACGTCGCCGGAGCAGACCCCAACGGCAAAATAGGACAACTATCACGTAAAGCATCCCACCTAATAAAAGCAGCTTGTGATACTGCGATCGCGCGTATTCCCAAATTACAAATTTTTGGCGATGATTTTCCTACCCCAGATGGTACAGGTATTCGCGATTATATCCATGTTGAGGATTTAGCATCAGCACATTTAGATGCTTTACGATATCTGCAAAAAGGAGGAGAAAGCCAAATTTTCAACTGTGGATATGCAAAAGGCTACAGTGTTCGCGAAGTTATTGCTAGAGTCAAAGCCATCTCTGGTGTCGATTTTCCCGTCGTTGTGACTCCCCGTCGTCCAGGTGATCCTGCTTGCGTCACAGCTTGTGCGGATAAAATTAATCAACTGCTGGATTGGCAACCAAAATATAACGACTTAGACCAAATAGTGAGTACAACCTTAGCATGGGAAATGCAACAATAGAATTTATGCAGATGTAACAGAAAACGATGGAACTATCTGCGTTAATCTGCGTCTATCTGCGGTTAATTAACTTTTTATTTTCTGGAAATCCCTACTCAAATTTCAAAACGCTTCACAAAATAAAGTACAAGAAAACACAAAACAGCACCAATTAAGCTTAACTGCCACAACCCACATCCAGCAGCAACACCTAATGCAGCAGAAACCCAAATAGCAGCTGCCGATGTAAGTCCACGAACACGAATACGTTGTGATTCATCTGAAGCTGTACGCAAAATTTCCCCCGCACCTAAAAAACCAACCCCCGCAGTAATTCCTTGGATAACGCGACTCAAAGCATCAGCATCAAAACCGGAAGTTGTTTGCGAGATTAGTAAAGGTATAAGTGCAAAAAGTCCAGAACCGAGACTAACTAGCATGTGTGTTCGTAATCCAGCAGGTTTGTGCCGAAGTTGACGTTCCCAACCAATAATTCCACCAGTTGTCATGGCAATGGAAAGCCGAAAAAGAATCTGCCAGCAGTCAGATAGATTTAATTGATAGGAGCTAAGTTGAATATGGGGCATTAGGCATGGAGCATTGGGTACTGATTATTGTCACCCATTAATTAAAAAATTATCATGCAGTTTTGATCGAATTGGTAATATTATTGAGCAATATTATTGAAACCGTAGAGACGTTCCGGTGGAACGTCTTTTTTTATTTCCCAGGATTTTGGTTATTTTAGTGGATAAACTCTATTGGCTAAATGAAATTCAACCGCGCGATCGCACCAAAGTTGGCGATAAGGCGTTTAATTTAAGTAGGACTATGCAACGTGGTTATCCTGTTTTACCAGGATTTGTAGTTTCTACGGAATTTACACGGGAATTTCTCAGAACTTTGAGTCATTCTGAGAATACAGAAGTGTTAGTCAAAGATTTGCCAGATTCTTCTTTACATCTGGATGTGGGAAATTGGTGGCAATTGCAGCAAGTTGCTAGTCGCTTGCGTCAAGAGATGCTTATTGCGACTTTACCCCCAGAATGGTTAGATGCAATTTTTGAGGCAGCAAGTCAATGGGAGACAAGTTGTTTAATTTTTCGTCCAACTGTTACCTTACCGAATAGTAATCGCGATAGGCAGAAATTAATGCAGTCGGCATATCGCAGCAATAATGTTAATGATGGGAATGTGAATTTATCAGGTTTGTTAGAATCGCAAATTTGCTACTGCGATCGCAATAATATTTCTCTAGCTCTCAAGCGTGCTTGGAGCCAATTATTTCGCGCCCGCAGTTTGGTATACTGGCAGCGCACTGGTATTGACCTGCGACGGATCAATTTTGGGATTTTGGTACAACCTGTATGGGATGCTGTGACAAGTGGAGTCATTGTTGGTAGCTCCTCGTTTCTGGAAATACAAGCAAGTTTAGGATTGGGTTTGGCTATTACTAAAGGTGAGGTTTTACCCGACTATTACAAGATTAAACGCGAAAACAACACAATTATCGAACGAAAATTGGGTGATAAAATACTAGGTTATCGGGTTGATAATTCTGCTAGTATTTTGCCACAGTCAACTCCTAGCAGCTTGCACATCAATGAACATAGTTGCTTAATTACTTATTTAGTTGATGATATTGAACGAAATCAATTTGCAACCTCTCAAGAGGTTTTGCAGCAACTTCTCCAGATCAGCAATCAACTTACCAGCGAGTTTGGTAATAATTTTGGTTGCGAGTGGACTGTTTCCAAACACGACACTACTGAAAAACTTTACCTCACCCAAATCACCCTTCCGCAAACACTTTCGTCAGATTATCGCTTACTAGGTAAAGGAATCAGTGCTGCTGGAGGACGTACAATTGCCACAGCATATGTTACTAGTAATTCCCATCCTCATAGTTCTAAAAATATAACCCAAGATGTATTAACCCCATATATACCAGCACAATTGCCCAATAACACCATTTTAGTTGTTCCATCTATCACCGTAGATTGGTTACATTTACTTCATAATATTAGCGGTATTATTACTGAGCAAGGTGGAATGACTAGCCATGCGGCAATTTTAGCTCGCGAACTCGGAATCCCTGCTATTGTTAATGTCAACAGAGCTACAGAATTAATTAAAAATGGCGAACAATTGCTGATTGATGGGGATACGGGGGAAATATATCGAGTTAATTCCCATATATCAAATAATAGCGATAAGCAGAGCTTAATACCCTCAATACATCACACTATCTCCAACCACACTCAACCACAACTTGTATCCTTAATTCCTCCATTTGTTTCCATACTTCCCCAGCAAGAACAAATACCCTCTTTTCCAGAAGATTTATCAGAAACTTATCAGCAAGGTGATTCAGAACAATTACACTATAATTCCCAGGGGATGGGAGAATTAAGGGATAGAATCCAAGTTCCAAAATTGAATACAAGCTCGAATATTAATTCAAATATTCATCCGAATATTAATCCAAATATTAATTTGAGATTACTTGAAGAACCATTTCCAACTATTGCTACTCAGTTACTTGTCAATCTCAGTCAAACTAGCTCCATAGAACAAGTATTAAGTTTACCTATCGATGGTTTGGGGTTACTGCGTTCCGAACTAATGGCAATTTCAATTTTAGACGGGCAAGAACTCCATACTTGGTTACAAGAAAGGCAAGAAACATTACGCGATCGCTGGTACGAACAAATTTTACTCTTTGCCCAAGCTTTTGCACCAAAACCGATTTTTTACCGTTCGTTAGATTTTCCAGTCGGTATCATCCAAAGTAACCAGATAGAACAAGCTCACCATTTGGATCGGGATTTAGATCGGCAATCAAGATTGAGAGAACGGGGCACATTTGCGTATTTGCAAAACCCAACCATGTTTGAAATCGAACTCACAGCCTTAGCTCAAGTCCAACAAGCCGGATATGGAAATCTACGTCTAATTTTACCCTTTGTGCGTAGCATTGAGGAATTTACCTTTTGCCGTCGCAAAGTCGAACAAGCTGGATTAAATCGCGTACCCGAATTTCAACTATGGATTATGGCGGAAGTTCCCAGTGTATTATTTTTACTGCCAGAATACGTAAAAGCAGGAGTCCAAGGAATTGCGATCGGGACAAACGATTTGACACAATTATTACTTGGAGTAGACCGGGAACAGGGCAAATTTACAGAAGTCTGGAATCAAAAAAATCCCGCAGTTATGGGTGCAATCCGTCAATTGATTGAAACAGCTAGGAAATATAATATACCTTGTACAATCTGCGGACAAGCACCGACATTGTACCCGGAAATAATCCAACAATTAGTACAATGGGGAATTACATCAATCTCAGTAGAACCCGAAGCAGTACAAAGAACTTATGGTGCGATCGCACGTGCCGAAAAACGGATTATTCTCGAAGCTGCCAGAAAACAGTTAAACGCGGATTAAGATTAAAGTCCATACAAAATTAATTTCTACAGCAAACGGTTGTTTGCCCTCCTGATATATCATTTGCCCTGAGCATATCCGAGAGTCACGTTAAATGATCTAGAAATATAGTATCTAAACGAACACAAAATTGATAAGCTATACTTAAGTAGCTCACTGGTAATTACAAACACTAAATATCCATCATTGGTAAGATGCGATCCCATTAGTTGTTAATGTGATACTCTAGATAGGAAGGAAATCAAATTTGGTTATGTAGAGAAGCGGCTCTTTTCCGCAATACGGGATATTATAGTTAGTAGCCCGTTTTTAAATAGGAAGGTGTTTGATAGCCCCACATCCCGTAGCTGTTAACCAAAAATTGAGGTAGTATCTCAGGAGCGGTCAGTTCAATGGACTATATAGATAAGGTGGTAGAAAAGCTTAAGGAATTGGGACGCAAGCTAATTGAAGCATTGCTAGGTCCTCAAGCGGAACCAGAACCGGAATTAATTCCGATTCCTGTCAATGATAGGTCCCGTCGTCGCTAAAGGAAAACTACTGGACGTGGCAAAGCTTCGCCCTTTGAGCATTTTAGTACTACATGGACCAAATTTAAATTTGCTAGGACAACGGGAACCAGGAATTTATGGCTCGTTGAGTTTAGCTGATATTAACCGCTTGTTGGCAGAAGAAGCAAGCAATTTGTCAGTTAAAGCTTTTTTTGTGCAGTCAAATCATGAAGGTGTCCTCGTTGATACGATTCATTCTGCCTTACCACAGCATCAAGGTATTTTGATTAATGCTGGAGCTTATACTCATACCAGCGTTGCTTTGCGGGATGCGATCGCTGGTGTGAATCTACCAACAGTTGAGGTTCATTTAAGTAATATTTATCGTCGCGAAGAATTTCGCCATCATTCCTACATTGCCCCTGTCGCAATCGGACAAATTAGCGGTTTCGGTGCCCAAAGTTATCTGTTGGGCTTACGTGCATTGGTTCATCATTTACGACAACAAGAGCCAGAATAAAGATTTTTATTTTAAAAGTATCAGTGAGATTTAAAGGTTGCACCATTCGCTTATCAGTAAATTTAGAGGTACTTTATTTGGTGCGTTAATTGCCGGAACGTTACCACTTAAAGATGTAAAACAAATTACATATTCAGCACTGTTGACGCAAGAAGCAATAGATGGGTTGGTATTTAGTAGCAAAAGTTTAATTTATCAAGGAAAATTTGTTCTGGGAGATTGGTTACTCAAAAAACAAGCCAATCCAAGTTTAGATCGGACAAACTTAAATCAGACAAACGAACAACTTTTAGTAACAACATTTTTTGCAACCCTACCCATCGCTTTATTTTGCCACGAAAATCTCCTTAAACTGAAGCAAAATATCACCGATGTGGTGCGGTTATACAGCGATGATTCCGGGATACGAGATACTAACCTTGCAGTCGGTTATGCGATCGCGAAGTCACTGACGGGAACAATGAATCCAACTGCCCTAATTCCCCAGATTGTGAATTTTTTAGGCGATACTTCTAGCAATACTCCACAGCAGTTGTTGAAAGTTGATGATTTATTAAGGCAAGGTGCAAATTTAGAACAAGTATCTTCAGAATTAAGTCAACTTGAATTAAGTCAGCTTGAATTAAGCAAAACTGGACTGGATAAAAAGAACAGTTCAAACCAAAGTATATCAAGTCAAGTAATTGCAGAGGCTTTTTACTGTTTTCTAGCTACTATGGAAGACTTTCGCTTGTCTATTTTACTTTCCCACAGACAATCCGATCCATCCCTTAGAGCTATTAGTCCAATTACAGGAGCATTATCGGGAGCTTACAATAGTACAGTTGGAATACCTCTCGCTTGGCAAATCAGATATTCGCAGCAAAAGTCGGCAAAATTGCACTCAAACACTTATTTGCAAATGGTAAAATTGGCTGATGAACTTTTAGCTGTATGGTCAGGTGTATACAATAATATTGACAACCAAGCAAGCGGAACCAACAAAATAGGAGACTTTACATTTCACAGTAACAGACTTCCTTTACTCAAACCTGATTCGCATCTACAGGTTTTTACATCTACCCATGTCAACAAACTACGTTGATTTTTTACCACTTATAGGCAGCGTTACATACAACACAGTTGAAAAAATTGCAATATCTTACCATTCAGTAAAAATTTACAAACCTGTGTAATATCTTATATAGTATTGTCACTGTTACCTCATACAAACTACGGGTAATGATTTTGTCACAGGGCATTCCCCGTTTATAGCAATACCCTGAAAGAGTATTGACTGTCAAAATATTCTCTAACTATTTCAGTTTAACGGTTAAAATATTCAATTGCGGTAATAGGTGATGAAACAAGCGCCATTTTTACAGTCATTGTCACAGCGATTGGGTAAATGGCGACGGCAGTACAAAAAGCGACTCCGAGAGCTTTTATTCAAAACGAGTAAAAAATGGCAAATAGGCTATAGTCTACATGGAGTAATGGCAAATTTGACAAGTAACTCCATAAGTATTTATACATATGTTTTAGCAAAAATACCTAAAAATTCCCCAGTACTTTTTGCGATCGCAGTTTTAGTATTAACTGGGGTAATGGGGCAGAAATTTTATAATCAGCCTCAAATGATAATTGGAAGTAAAGCATTGGTGACAGTTCTAGCACCTTATACCGACACCATTGAAAATATCTACGAAACCCAGGAAAAGCGTCAGGTTGCGAGTAATAATTCAGTACCAATTTTGATGGTTGATGTAAATATTAATCAGAACATCAACGAGAAGCTACAAGAAATTTTAGAACAGGGAAATCAAATTCGCGTAATTGCAGGTTATTTACCTGATTATGCCGACACTACTATTTTATCAGTTGTATCACAACGTTATTTACGTGCAGCTTCAAGCCAAGAATGGCAAGCGTTTCAAGATGCAATTTCCCCAAATAATTCTCCTACTACCAATATACCCAATCCTCACAAGTCGCATCAGAGAAGCTCCTCTACAAAAACCATCTCAGGAACTAATTGCCAGGATTCTATCTGTTTTGAAAAACTCGAAAATTCCCCTTTGAATAATCGTGATAAGCAAAGCTTAATGCTTCCGACAGCCAATTTCCGCAGTGTAGCAGCACATACATCAAAAAAAATATCGGGTTCCCACAAAATTTCATCCCCAGTACCTAAGCAACTACCAGCAGACACCTACTTTAGTAATACCTTGGGTAGTAACAGTGACTTTTTATCTCAAGCATTGACAGAAATTCAAACAAGAAAATTAACCACTTCCAAGCAAAATATATCTGCACTTATCCAAGAAATATCGCGATCGCGGCAAAGATATGTTCAAGCTAAAGCAAAAATAGCCGAATTTAATAGCCAGAATCCAAATTCACCTTACAATAACGATTTAGTACTGGATTTATCGTCGGAAGACTGGATAAACACCCAAACGATTATTCAACAAACAGCCCAGCGCATTCTTGCTCAAGGTATTCCCCCCGGATTACCACAAACGATTTTGGAAGATGCTATCAAGCGAAATCTGGAATATGCAATCCCAGTAGAAGCAGAACCTTTTGCCAGCAAGTTGTTATTAGCAACACTGCAACCCAACCTGAAGAAAGATGAAGCGAAAACCCAAATTCAAGCCAAAAATGCTTCTGCGGTGATTAAACCTGTAATGATTGCAGTGCAGCAAGGTGACATTATTGTTCGTAAGGGTGAAATTATTTGTGATTGGGATTTTCAGATACTAGAACATTACGGTTTAATTCGCAGGGAAGTCAAATGGTTGAAGTTAATCATCTTAGCTGGGATGATTATTGCGGCTGTAGCGGTTTTTGTAATGATCGAAAAGCGGGTAAATTATCGTAAAAGACAACGCGATCGCATTTTAATTTTATTACTTACCCTCAGCATCCCTTTGGTGCTAACAATGGGTACATCATTCACAACTTGGAGTGCTTCGGGTTTACTTTTGGGTAGTCTTTACGGCAGTACCATTGGTGTTACAGCTATCGGGTTATTAACATTGCTGCTACCCTTTAGCTTAGAAATCAGCAGAATTACACTTGTAGCAGGTGCCGCAGGTGCCTTACTCGGTAGCTGCATGGCAAAAAAATTGCGATCGCGTGAAGAATTAGCTTTACTGGGAATTGGAATTGCGATCGTCCAAAGTGGTGTATATTTAATTTTCAAGATTTGTATCGGTAGTGCATTTAGTGGTCACTTATATGCAGTGCTGAAAGAATCGTTATTATTTGCCTGTTCCGGTTTAAGTTGGAGTATCGTCGCTCTGGGCTTAAGTCCCTATCTCGAACAAATGTTTGATTTAGTCACACCAATTCGTTTAGCAGAACTCGCAAACCCCAATCGTCCCCTCCTCAAACGTCTCGCAGCCGAAACCCCCGGAACCTTTCAGCATACTTTGTTCGTTTCTAGTCTTGCAGAAGCAGCAGCTCGCAAACTTGAATGTAACGTCGAGCTTGTACGGGCTGGGACACTGTACCATGATATTGGTAAAATGCACGACCCCCAAGCATTTATCGAGAACCAAATGGGCGCACCCAACAAACATGACACGGAAATAAATAATCCTTGGCTAAGTGCCAAAATTATCAAAAAGCACGTAAGTGAAGGCTTGGTAATGGCACGCAAATACCGTTTACCAACCGAAGTTCAAGCTTTTATTCCCGAACATCAGGGAACAATGCAGATTGCTTATTTTTACCACCAAGCACAGCAAATCGCAAAAACATGCGATAAGCAGAGTTTAATACGGTCGGCATGTTGCATCCAAATTGATCACAGAGATTTTTGTTATGATGGTCCGATTCCGCAGTCAAAAGAAACTGCGATCGTTATGCTTGCAGACTCCTGTGAAGCAGCACTGCGAAGTCTTAAAGATGCAACCCCTGAGCAAGCTTTATCGATGCTGAATAATATTTTGCGTGCCCGTTGGCAAGATAAGCAACTTGTTGATTCTGGACTTACTCGTAATCAAATGTCAGAAATTGCTGAGATATTTGTCGAGGTTTGGCAACAGTTTCATCATAAACGGATTGCATATCCGCAGTCGAAAGCTGGTACGACGGAAAAATAATTGAGGAATTAGGTATTGACAAAATCTTAATGAATAAAAGTCAATAAATCAAACTTTTTACGTATTTCTAAAAGCGAAATATCTAACAAGGATTCATAATCTAAAAAAGGGTAATAATTCCTTTCTCCACGAGTATTAAACAACATAACAGTCAATTCTGGCAGTAATAGCGGCAAAGTAAAAAAATAGAACTATATAACCACAAAATCCCATGTTTTTTAATCAAATCATCGTACATAATATCGATCTCAGGCTTAATTTTTGGGTCTTTGTTGGTATTAATATAGTCTCGGAACTTAAAATCGCTCGTCCAAAAACCCAGAGGTAATATCTTGAGTTCGTCATACATATCCGTGTCGCAACCATAGACAACGTGAGACACATCATGAGCTAGCAAAATTTTGGCAAATTCTTGTGGCAGTTCCCTTGGGTCTGTAATACTAGGATTTGCAGCATAATATTCCTCTAATCCTTCTCGTAGGGTTTGAGTACTGCTTTTGTTTGTATACTGCGGACGAAGACGCTTAGTCATAATCACAATAAATACGATACGGTTTCGTATAGATATTATAGTATAGTCGTAAAATATGAGCGATTGCAAACCATTAGGAAGACCTCGCAGCACCCAGTCTCACCAAGCAATGTTGCAAGCAACTTTAGAATTACTGGCAGAAATAGGTTTTGATGCTATGAGTATTGACGGTATAGCAAACCGTGCTGGGGTGGGGAAAACTACCATTTACCGACGCTACAAGTCAAAAGAAGAACTGGTTGCAGATGCGATTGAAAGTATTAGGGAAGAACTTTTAATTCCCAATACGGGAAATTTTTGGAGCGACATTGACGTATTAATCGAGAGCGCAGCACAAATTACCCTCAGTTCTTTAGGAAGAAAAACGGTTGCCATGATTATTAATAGCGCATCGAGTAATTCTCAATTTGCTCAAATTTACGTGACTAAATAGGGCTTGCTGAATAAAGCTATAACCTTTGCCAAATATGAGTTTTAACCATTTTGAAGGTAAACAAGTGCAAGGTT
>NZ_NTFS01000239.1 GCF_002289455.1 Brunnivagina elsteri CCALA 953 | reverse complement strand
GCGTTCATCCTGAGCCAGGATCAAACTCTCCATTTTGTTCAAAACAAAATCAAATTTGTTTGTTTAGCTCTTTCTACAAACTGACTTCTTTAATCAGTTTTTCTTTATTTCTTTACTTACACTTACCAAGTGTTATATACTGACTTCCAAACTATATAATTTTCTTGGTTCGACTGCTTCGGAACTGCGCTCTCTTGCGCTCTTTCCCTTGGCAACTTTCTTATAGTAGCTATACTTTTTTATTCTGTCAACTCTTTTTTCTACTTTTATTTTTGGGGTACTCTCAATTTCTGTAAAAGTCTTGTGGTAGAGGCTTTTTGGAGAAATTAGTATTTGTTAATGTTGAAGAAGGTTCTGGTGTTTAACGATCGCAATTCTCAGTCAGTTGAATTGACACTACTAGGACTTACGCATTGACAAAAAAATTAAAATAGGGGTATGGGTTTCTACGCTTCTTGCTTGATTTTTCTGCTCCCAATCAAGCTTTTATCAACCAATTAAAAGTGGTTGATAAAAGCTTGAAACAACGCATTTAGGTTGATGCACAAGATGACTGGTTTGTACAGTGCGTAAGTCCTAACTACGTTAACTATATATATGGATGACATTTACGATCGCAGCAAAATATTCCACAAAATGATTCAATAATTTCGCATTTACCAAGTAAACAGGTAAAATCAGGATGCGGAAACAAAGGAGTTATAAGTTGCATCTGGGAGTTTTCTGTCATGAAGTTAATATCTGAAGCACCCATTTCGCTCAGGATCCAAAAGATGAAGGAAAGGGTGCTATGGCAGCATCCAAGTATTATCCAGCGTTCGATTGACCAAACCTGTATGGTTTTGGACGATGGGAAGCAAGATAACCCGGATTTTTCGTTTATGGTAATTGGTGATAGTGGAACTAAGCCACATCACGATTTTCACCCACAGAGAAGGGTTGCTGAGATGATGCTTCCCCATCTCGATGAATGTAGTTTTGTGCTACATACGGGTGATGTAATGTATGTGGTTGGTTCCCATGAATATTACCCACAGAATTTTATTGAACCCTATCGGCAGTTTTTGGAGGGTGGGGAAAGTCCGAAGCACATTGCTTTTGATAGGATGATTTTTAAAACACCGATTTTACCTGTTTTAGGAAATCACGATTATTATGATGTACCGTTGATGTCGCGTTTGGTGTACGGTAGTACGTTGATGTTACGACGTTTGTTCAAGTACAAAGATATTGAGATTGGTTGGCATGGATCGGGAGGAGGAAATGCCTATGCACGAGCATTTATAGATTGTTTGGATGTGGCAAAGTCTCCCCAAATGCTTGCGGAACACTTAGATACTTTCTACTCAGCAAAAACTAATACGGGACGATGTTTACGTTATGAGCCGGGATTTTTTACTCGTGTCCCCAATAGATATTATACCTTCCGTTATGGTGGGATTGATTTTTTTGCCCTTGACTCGGATACATTTAATCTACCTTCTCCAATACCTGCAACAAAAGAGGGAGAAAGTAATCGTCGCGAATTGGAAAAAAATCGTCGTGCAATTGAAGTAGAAGAGATTCAAATTTTAGATGCTCGTGCCAAGCTTAATCCAGATAATCCAGAAGATGTAGAACAGTTTGATGCGCTTAATGCAAAGTTAAATCAAATTGATGAAATCAAAATCGACATTGAAAAGCAGCTGGGAGCGAGTTCGACTCATTTAATCGATTGGGAACAACTTAATTGGCTGAAGCAGCGTCTAATTGAGTCTTGGCATACAGAGGAAGTACGGGGTAGAATACTTTATTTTCACCATCCTCCTTATGTGACTGAGGCAAGTAAGTGGCATCAAGCACAAACTTTGGCTGTTCGTCATCGTTTACGGGAGGTTTTCGATGCAGTCGCACAAACTTTGGGTTCTCGGAATGGGGAACGTCCAATTGTAGATTTGATTTTCAATGGTCATGCTCATTGTTTGGAATATCTGCGAACAACTGATACTGGACATGCTGATTCGCACATTAATTGTATAGTTTCGGGTGGTAGTGGTCATCGTCCTCGTCGTCAGCGTCAAGAAGGAAACGAGTTGATGGAAAGGTTTATAGTTTCTGCAGATGGAAGCGATTCTCCCCATCGTAAAGTTGCTGATTCATATCTATTTGTAGGTCGTAATGGATATGATTTTTTAAAAAAATTGCCTTATTCATTTGTAAGGATAGATGTAAAAGCTGGCAATCCTCCGAAGTTTATTGTGCGTCCATTTGTGACTGAACGTTATCAGGGTGAATGGTTTGATATTCCGATGGAATCATTTGAGTTATGATTTTTGTGATACCTCAATATAAAATATAAATGAAATATATAAAAGATTTTGTCTCATTTTTTTCCTTTTTTGTGGTGTTTATTTTAGGATATTTTATATTTGTTAATCCGCAAATTGCATATGCAAGCACTACAGATTTAAGTCCTACATCTAGCTATATTTACGAACAACACAGCAATCATAATCCTGATGGGATTGGTAAGTTTTATATGGGGAGAGAAATTGCACGGGTAATGGGACATACTGGTGCGGGTTGGTTGGAACGTGGAAGTCGTGAAGTTGAGGAACAGCCAAGTAAAATAGTGAATGCGCTGGGATTAAAACCTAATAATATTGTGGCTGATATTGGTGCGGGGACAGGTTATTTAAGCTTTTTAATTGCACCTATGTTGAGGGAAGGTAAGGTGTTAGCTGTGGATATTCAGCCGGAAATGCTAGAAATTATTGGATATTTTCAACAAGAGAAGAATATCAGCAATGTTAAACCTATTTTAGCAACAGAAACAAGTCCAAATTTATCTCCTGAGAGTATTGATTTAGCCTTAATGGTTGATGCTTATCACGAGTTTGCATATCCTCGTGAGATGCTGACGGGAATTGTTAAGGCTTTAAAAAAGGGAGGTAGAGTTGCTTTTGTGGAGTACCGAGGGGAAAATCCTTTTATTATGATTAAAGCTTTGCATAAAATGACGCAGAAGCAGGTTAAAAAGGAAATGCAAGCTGTTGGTTTAGTTTGGCGTGAAACTAGAAATATTTTGCCACAGCAGCATATTATAATTTTTGAAAAGCCTGTTGCTTGATGTGTAGTTTTGTATAAGGTTGATTGAAGTTATTTTGCTGGAATTACACTGACAGATTTTGTCATACTATCCCAAATTATCCAGCTAAATTTACCGTCTAATTCATGGTTTGTATTGGCAACTTTTAAATATAGTTTTTCTCCATTTCGTTCAATGGCAAAATCAGCATTTTGAGCGTATATGACTTTGAATCCTTTATCACGTAATACAAACATTGCCCATTGTTTGAGTGATTGTTTTGCGGGTTCGTGGGGAATTAAAGGTCTTTTGATTGCGTCTTCGATGACTTGATATAACTTAGCTTGTTCTGACATTTTATGTTTTTTTAATGGTTGTTTATTGTAGTTGGGATTTTAGCTTTTTAAATTGGGTTACAGCGAATTTCGACCATAAATCCATCTGGATCGTAGAAGTATACACCTTTACCTGTGGGGCGAGTAACAGGACCATGTGCGATCGCAATTTCATTTTCTCGCAAAACCTGCACTGCGTGGTCAAATAGTTCTGGTGTAATATCAAATGCAAGATGGTACGCTCTTGTAAAGGTACGATCGGGGTTGGAGTCGGGGGGTAGTAAATCGGGTTCCCAAAATAAATCTACTACTGTTCCATCTGGAGTCTCAAAATTGGCAACTTTCCCTTCTGCAACTAATTTTGCTAATGTTTCGGGGATTTCCTTACCTATGAGTTCGTGTAATCCTAAGATATCACCATAAAAGTGTCTAGAAGCTTGCATATCTTTGACGTTGAGGGCAATATGGTGGACTCGACGCAAATCACCACGTGCTAATACGCTTTTGAGAGATTGTAGGTGCGATCGCATGACTATACTTACTTACTTAGTTTAGTTGATTCGGTGAACTGCCTAACTTCATATCTAAGATTATATTCCTAAGTGGTCAAAGTCTTAAATTTATGATAATTGACAGTTGATTATTTTTAAGAAAAAGCTCGCGCAGAGACGCGAAGAGGAAGAAAGAAAGAAAGAAAGGAAAAAAGTTTGGCTCTTGCGTTGCTTTTATGGAACACAATACTAGAAACTTGTTGACTAATAGCTTTAAACCCTTACAGGGAAGGGGTTTTAATATTTTTAGATGCGTTATTTAATAATAGCGTAAGTGGCTTTTGCATAAAACAGACGGAAGAGCCATTTAAACTCAGGATAATAAGATAGAGAATACAAACTATATAGAACGGTACAAGAATGAATAAATAAATTATCCAAGCAGCAATTGTATTAGAAGCTATGAGGTAAACAGCTAAACTAGCAAGTACGTATAAAGCAAAAAATAGAGTGAATTTTCGGATAGAAAAGACTTGTGACATTGCTGCAACCTATTATTCAAGACTTCCCATACTCACATTTGTTGACATGAGTTGCAAGCAAAGCTTCTTGAACTATGGCAGAATCAGGACTTTCATCCAGATAATAGGTGGTATAACTTCCGTTTAATGCGATCGCAAATAATAGCCTCTCAGACTCAACTAACTTGCAACTAAATACTGGTTTCGTTTGTAACTAGCAAGCTCCGTCAGTTGGGTAGTACAACCTTCTATGGTTTCATTAATCGCGGCTTCTATTTCTACGGGATATGGATAATTGGTAAATTCGTATGCGATCGCTTGATTAAGACGATGTATCTCATACAAGCTATTACAATTGTATACTAGCCTTTCCACGACATGTTGCCAGCGTTCAAAAATCCGATAACTGAAAAACCCACTACATATCCCACCTTTTTCGTTCCAGTAGGAAATACAAACTTGATGCCGGAGATATTTAATTTTCTTAAGCTTTTTGATGTCAAAACCTTGATTTTTAAGAGTTTGAATGATGACAGGCTCGCTTATACGCCAAACTTCTGGTTTAATCTTATTAGCCGATATAAAACTTTGAGGTATAGGTTTGCTTCGATTTCTTAATCTATTAACCATGATGCCGATTCCCTGAATTATTTTATATAGCAAACCAACCTTAAAGATTCATCTGGGCTAAAATAAGCTAGTTTACATCTTACATTTAAGGTCAGCTTTTATTCTAGATATATGTCATTGACAATTCTGTTTATATAATGAAATCGACAAAATATTTTGTCAACACTGAATTTTTGATGGATCAAATTGATATTTAATTTCTCAGTACAGTTGCGGAAATAGTACGGCAGTGGATTTAGAAGCAAGAAAAAAATTAGGTGTAGTGATTAAAATGGCTCGTGATTCAATGAGTCAAAGGTCTTTTGCGAAGGAATTAGGTGTATCTTATACCACAGTTCAACTCTGGGAGAAGGGAGAATCAATCCCAGATATCATGAATTTAGCAAATATTGCCGATCGCACGGGATATACGATTGAAGGATTACTCAACTATTTGGGTGTCAAGTCACAGCCTCATAACTCAGAGATTCAGCAGATTGTCAAGCAAATCAGAGTGATGCCGATGTCTGAAATCGGAATAGTTTTGAAAGCGATCGCAGATCGGGTGAAAACTGATTCTACATCTGAGTCGTCTGTGGATAAAGTAAAACCAGAGGTAGGCAAGTAGAAGTAAAAAAGAATATTGCCGATAATATTTGGCTTTTTGGTATTTTTAAATAGTAAATTTATTTACACAAATTTGTCGTAAACTTATGGGAATTATTCTGACTTCTTCCCATTTCACTCTAAATTTTCAGTCTGACTGTATTTAGCCACTAATGCAGCTAGTAATGGTAATTCAATTGGTTTACAAATATATTCATCAAAACCAGCAACAAGACAAATTTCGCGATCGCCTTTCATTGCCATTGAGGTTTGGGCGACAACTGTGATTTTTTTATACTTTTTATTTCTGCGTAATTCCTTAATTAAATTCAAACCATTCCCATCAGGCAAATAAACATCCATAAGGATTATTGCCGGAACTTCTTCTAATAAACTTTGCCACATATCGGCAGCATTTTTGACCCAAGTTACTTGATAACCCAATTTCCCCAGATACGTTTGCATTAAATTTGCATTGGGTGAATCATCCTCGACTAGCACAATTTTTGGAGAATGGGAAGGGGAAATAAGGGGGGGTAAAGATAAATAAATATTACAATTATGAAGATTATTAGAATGATTAATATTCTCTATATTTTCGACTTTAGCACCACCCTCTTCTAATAGTTCGATACAAGGATGAAGCGGTAATGCAATTGTAAATCGTGAACCTTTATCAACTTCAGATTCAACTTCAACATATCCACCATGAAGCTCCGCTAGTCTACGAGTGACAGATAAACCTAAACCTGTACCCTCATCCCTTCCGACTAAAGCATTGGCAATTTGCGAGTAGGGTTGAAACAATTCACCTTGATGTTCTTTTGGTATACCTGTACCAGTATCCCAGACAACAAAATGTACAAAATCACCTTGTTGTTTTACCTGTAAACCTACGGTTCCCTTTTCGGTAAATTTTAATGCGTTAAAAATCAAATTTAGTAGCATTTGTTTGAGTCGCAGGGAATCAGCAGTTAATGTGGTAACGTCTGTTTCGACCTCCAACTTAATTTGCAACCCTTTATTAGCGGCTTTTTCCTTTACTAATGCAAAAACGGTTCGACACAGTGCAGGCAAATCTACGGTTTCCAACTGCACTTCCATTTGATTCGCTTCAATCTTGGACAAATCCAAAATATCGTTAATCAAAGCTAATAAATGTTTGCCGCTAGACTGGATTATATTTAAATATTCTTGATGACGATCGCGACTGGGATCGAAACCTTGAGCTAATAATAAGTGAGTAAAACCAAGAATAGAACTTAATGGTGTGCGAATTTCGTGACTTGTATTTGCCAAAAACTGATTTTTTACTTGGTTAGTGCGTTGAAGTTCCTGGTTAAAGTTTTCTAAGTGCTGACAAACCTGCTGTAAGGATTGCATTTGCCTTACTTGTATCAATGCTGCGACACATCGCTGAATAGCTTGTTCAATAAACTGCGATCGCAATTTATTTTTTAAGTGATTATTAGGATTATTTATGGCATCACTATAGTTTTGGTCATCAGTAATATTTCGGTCAGATGCGACAATTAGCCATCCGACAACATCTTCAGAACCAACCGCAATCGAAAAAGCACCACGGGGTTCTTGTGTTTCCAAGAACAGCAAATCTTCTTGAACAACTACTTCTTCCAAAGTAAAATATGATTCCTGTTGTGATTTCAGTGTCACAGGTAATTTTTGAGAATTTTCCCTCGACGATGAAATATAGGATATTTTGCATGTGCTTTCACCAGTTTGAGATAATGCGATCGCACAATGACATTTTTCGAGAGAAAGTATCTCTAATTGACTAAAATTCAAAACATCGTTGAGTTCATCAACTACGACTTGAAAAATTTCCGCTTCTATTCGATCGTGTTGCAAATTATGACTACAAGCGGAAATGAAACATTCATTAAAGCGATATTGTAACTTATTCAAACCACGTTCCAACCACAGTTCAGCACGCAATTGCTGAACTGCATTTAGAAGTTTCGGCATTTCATCAACTTGTAAGTTTTTCTCTTCTGGTAGGCTTGAATAGTGTTGCATGGTCAACTCGACCGTTGGACAAATATAATCTCGCACAAAAGCGGAATAGCTCCTATGTATACTAGCGCACAATTATATCTATATTTATAGGCTAAAACTCAAAGTGTCAAATATAACTGTAATTTCAATATATACCGTAATAAATTATATAGCAAAAACAGCAATAACACTTAGATACCATCAAACTTTTAATAGCTTGATACTAATTCTACCTAAAAAACTGTGTTTGGCTGGAATTAAGATATTATAGCTATCGCGATTAAGGCTGAAGTTGGCACAAAAAGACGCAGGGACAAGGAGAAATATTTCCCCTAGTTCCTGCGAAAGAGTGTATTTCTTAGCTCAGAATTAAGTAATTAAGGAAAAATATTTATACATTAGCTTCTAAGCTGGCTTAGAGTTTCAGGTTAAAAGCCTGTGTAATTAATTTTGCCTACTTACTGAATTTGGCGAGATTAAACTGTCAAAACATTGCCACAAACTAGACAATAATCTGGAAATAGTATGCTGCTACCAAAAAGTTGATAGCCAACAATAGAATTGCCCATGCAGCACGAAACGTGTAAGACGGTTTAGCGCCGGGATTTGGGACATCTTGACCAACTGTAGGTGCCATTTTTTTTCAACTCCTAACTTTAAGAACTTCTTTAGAAATACCAAACCTCCGTCCCAATTGCCTGTTTTTGTAAAAAATATTTTTGTTTGTTAATGAATTATTAGGCATTGGGCATTGGGCATTGGTCATTGGGCATTGGGATTGGACATGGGGGTAGGAAATTATTAATCCCTAACTCCTCATTCCTAACTCCTAACTACTCACCAGCATGGTAGGAACTGCGAACTAGGGGAGCAGAGCGAACATGACTAAATCCTATTTTTCTAGCGATCGCACCAAATTCGTCAAATTCTGCGGGAGTCCAATATTTCTGTACAGGTAAATGTTCTAGGGATGGACGCATATACTGACCAAGGGTAATGCGATCGCATCCTACCCGACGCAAATCTTCCATCGTCTGTATCACTTCATCCTGGGTTTCTCCATGTCCCAACATCAAACCTGATTTAGTGGGAATTGTGCTATCTATATTTTTGACTGTTTGCAAGACAAAAAGCGAGCGATCGTATTTTGCTCCACGTCTCACAGGATTTGTTAAACGTCGTACCGTCTCAATATTGTGATTAAAACAAGCTGGTTTTGTCTTCACAATCATTTTGATTCGTGAAATATCACCGTACAAATCAGGAGTCAATACTTCTATTTGAACACCAGGGTTTAACTCGCGGATTCTTGTTATTGTCTTGACAAAATGCCCAGCACCTTGGTCTGGTAAATCATCCCGCGCTACCGAAGTCAGGACAACATAACGTAATCCCAAAAGCTTTACGGCTTCTGCGACTTTTTGTGGTTCATCTTCATCGATAGCCATTGGTGCATGTCCTTTATCGACTTGACAAAAAGCACAAGACCTAGTGCAAATAGGACCCATCAACAAAAAAGTCGCCGTTTTTTGAGCGTAACATTCTCCACGATTAGGGCAGCGTCCTTCCTCGCAAATCGTATGTATTTGAAGCTGTTTGATGATTTGCTGCACTGTTGAAAGTTCGCTAGCCTTAGCAATTGGACGACGCAGCCAACTAGGCATCGCCATAATTTCCGACTTTAGTTCTGCATTAGAAGACATAGTTAATAGTTTAGTGGAAAAGGCATGGGGGATTAGCTGTTTTCTGCTGAACGCATCTTAATCAATATCTTATCTTCCTCAATTCCCCTTAATCTTACCTTTGTACTTTCTTTAAAAGAATACACGTAAATACTGAGAAAGAATTTTTACAATTTAGTTACATTTCCCAGAATATACTATCCCCCAATCAACATAAATGTTGGATATAGTGGGAGGATTCATTCATTGTTAAGGCGTTCGCGCCATCTAAACCTAAAGTATCTGTTAGAGCAAACAGTCGTGGCAAGTAACAAAATTCTAGTTATCGATGACACTACAGTGGTCAGGGTAAAAGTACGAGAAATGTTACCTCCGGGGAATTTCCAAGTTTTGGAAGCAAAAGACGGACTTGAAGGGTTTAAATTAATCCAACAGGAAAAATTAAGCCTAATCATGCTGGACTTTCTTCTACCAAAAATGAGCGGATGGGATGTATTTCAACAAATTCAAGCCAGCCCGGAACTCAGAAAAATTCCCCTAGTAATCATGTCCGGTCGAAAAGAAGAGGTGACAGAGAAAATCTCGGAACCCTTTGAATATTTCGAGTTTCTTGGTAAACCCTTTGACCAAAAACAACTGATTAGTGCCATCAAAGCAGCAATGGCAAAGGCAAAACAACCTCGCCAAGACCAATCCCAAATTGCCGCGTCTATAGGTGGAATACAAAACGGTATTGGAGGTTCTACTTCTTCGGCTGAAATTCAAGCATTGAACGATAAAACTGCCAAAATGCAAGCAGAAATCGACAGCTTGAAGAAACAATTAGCCCAAGTTGTCACCTTTATTAAACAAAAAATCAAATAACTTTCGCTGAACTAATTATGTTCGGATTTCAATCATCAAAGCCTGCATGTGCAGGCTTTTTGTTTCACAAGCTTGTTCTGTTTAATTCCCCAGCAATAGAAAGGCAGCGTGTTTTGTGTCGGGGTAAAATCCTCCGTTCGCAATACTCCGAAGCGGAGAAGCAAGCTACGCAATACTCGCGGAGCGAGAAGCAAGCTACGTAATACTCGCAGA
>NZ_NTFS01000238.1 GCF_002289455.1 Brunnivagina elsteri CCALA 953 | reverse complement strand
CTTCGGGAACCCTCTACCCTACGGGAACGCCAAAGGCGAACGAGGGAACGGGAAGTCTTTCGCCTACGTTCCTCAGCATGACAACACAGGATCATTCATTTTGTGGCTTACTCTTATGAATATTTATTTTAGATTTATTTAATATTTTCTTGATAAATAACCTACCTGCAATCAAAATACATAAAACTATAAAAAGAAAAGACGTAAATGGTAAAAATTGCTACAAAATAATGTTCTTTCATTTGACTAAACTAACAAAACCTACGATACCAATTAATTGCTACTAACGATAGTAAACTACCTAAAATCAAGGTTTACACAATAGGGATCATAGATTCTAGAAGTAGAAATTGGGCACAAAAGGTAAATTTATATCTCAAGTTATATGGTCGATTTGTAAAAAAACTATCATAATGAGAAAACATCTAAAATTCTTTCAAGTAGTTTAGGTTTTGATAAAGTAAGTCTTTCCATTTGTATATTTAATGTAAACTAACTTGAGAATAATATCTTGAATAAAATTTAGTCAATTGAATCAAATAGATTTATAAAGTTTTAAGTTCCAAGTTTTAAGTTCCAAGTTTTAAGTTCTAATTCTCTTTTAGAGGAATTCCTCTAACTCTCGTCCTAAAAAATCATTAATTCCAGGGTTTTAAAATGCAAATAATACAAAAAGTTCGCTGTCCAAACTGTGGTAGCGAAGCTGAGAGACACTATATTGATGACAGTGCATTAACTAGAACTCAATGTGCTGTTTGCGATTACCTAATGGTTAGCTGTACTCGCACAGGGAAGGTCATAGAAGCTTATGCACCAGGTATTCCCGCAAAAAGATAGGGATTTAATCACTAATTACTAATTTCGGTAGAGAGACGCGATGTCAATACTCGTCGGTTAAGGATTTTTCGTCAAAATTTTGGTGTGTAGAGAGGTTGCACAGCAACGTCTCTACGAGGTTATATGTCAGTTGATTTGTCCTAACCGAGCAGTATTGGACGGGATGTTATACGCGTCTCTAAACTTTTGATTTTTGGGTGCGAAGTTGTCCACAAGCTGCATCAGCATCCAAACCACGGGAATAACGAACGCTGACAGCGATATTTTGCCGCTTGAGGATTGTCAAAAAAGAGTTAATGCGATCGCCCCTTGGACGTTGATAATCTGCATCATCAATGGGGTTGTAGGGTATCAAATTTACATGACTCTGAAATCCACGTAAATTTTTAGCTAACTGCATTGCATGTTCCGGTAAGTCATTCACACCAGCCAGTAAAACATATTCAAATGTGACACGTCGTCCCGTAATTTCCACATAATCGCGACATTCGGCGAGTAAATCTTTGATTGGGTACGAACGAGCGCTGGGAATCATTTCTTCGCGAAGCCCTTGATTTGGTGCATGAAGACTAACAGCAAGGGTTACTTGGAGATTTTCATGTGCCAATAGACGGATGCGATCGCGAATGCCGACAGTGGAAACTGTAATATTACGCTGTCCAATGCCAATATCTTTATTCAGACAACGAATTGCCTCAAGTACGTTGTCGGTATTGAGCAATGGTTCACCCATACCCATAAAAACGATATTACTGACACGACGCTGGAAGTCTTCCTGTACAGTCAAGACTTGATCGACAATTTCGTGTGTTGCTAAATTTCGCTTGAAACCACCTTTACCTGTCGCGCAAAAATCGCAACCCATTGGACAACCAACCTGAGTGGAGACACAAACAGTCAAACGGTTATCGCTGGGAATACCAACAGTTTCTATAATTTGCCCATCAGCAAGTTTTAGCAAATATTTGATTGTTCCATCAGAAGCAACCGAACGAAGATGTTCCGTCGAACGTCCAATGGGAGTTTCTGCAAGTTCGCTTCTCCATTGCTTGGGGAAAACTGAAATATCGGCAAGGGAACGAACACCTTTGTTATAAATCCAGTCATGCAATTGCTTACCCCGATATGCGGGTTGCCCTTGCTGCTGAACCCAGGTAGCTAACTCATCTACCGACGCTCCCAACAACGGTGGGATAGATTTTTGTTGTGCTGAAATATCAAGTTGAGGCAATATGGAAGAAGTCATATTAGTAATTTTTAGATGAGGAGCGAAGAAATATTCGCCCACACAGAATTTAGAAGTCAGAATATGGGGGTTATACTATCTTAAAGTTTTTTTGTAAAAATAGATGTTCGATTTTTGGTTTCACGCAGAGTCGCTCCAGACGCAGAGAGGGAATGCTCAATGCTCAATACTTCGGCAAAGCTCAGTACAAGTCCCCAATTCCCAATTCCCAATTTCCAATTCCCAATTAAACTAAAGGTAATAAAATCTCGAATTCCGTACCTTTGCCAAGTTGCGATCGCACATTTAATTTACCTCCGTGTCTAGCTGTCACAATTCGATAAGTCGCTTCTAGACTGGTTTCTTTTTCTGCACGTTTTCCGATGGAAAAGGATTCAGTGATTTGTTGTAGCTGTTTTTCGGACATTCCGACACCATTATCTTGAATGCGAATCGAAACCCAACGGGAATCACCCATATAAGAAGTTGTAGATAATTGTGTAATTACTTCGGTTGTAATTTCAATTTGCGGTTTGCGATCGTAAGCTATTGTGTCTAGATTATCCAGATTATACTGCTGTCTGATTGCTTCATCCAGCAATCCATCAACAGCGCGACTTAAAAGGTTCATAAAAACTTGGTTTAATTGTCCGAGGAAACAATATATGGGAGGTAAATAACCGTAGTTTTTAACAATTATAATTTCACCCTTAATTCGACTATTAATCAATAAAATAATACTATCGAGACAAACATGTAAATCTACGGGTTTTGGATGAATAGTATCAATATGACAGAAATTTTGTAAACTATTAACAAGCTTTTTTAATCTTTCAGCACCAGTCCGAATACTTGCCAGTGACTTGCTTAAATCTTGGTCTAAAAAATCAAATTCAATATCTTCTTTTATAGTATTAATTTCTTCGGAAGCATTGGGGTATTCTCGCATGTAAGCAGTAACTAATTTCATCAAGTCTTGGCTATAGTTAGAAAGATGAGTTAAATTACCCCAAATAAAATTTACAGGATCGAGAATTTCGTGGGCAACCCCATCGACCAAGCGTCCTAGACTTGCCATTTTATCATTTTGAATAATCTGTGCTTGACTGCGTTCGTAGCGCACTTGCGTTTCAATCCCCCGAATTTGCCACGACGCAATATTTAATTCATGCACATCAAGCAAGCTATATGTGTCAGGTAACGTTTTGACGACAATTGGTTCAGCTAAAAGTTCGGGGGAACGTCTTAATGACAATTGCATTGCGGCTAAAATGGAGGTTGTATCTGGCAGCGTTAAAATTCCCGTGCGAGTATAACTGTGGAGAATACTTAGAGGCTGGTCAAAAAATATTTCTTTTCCAAACGGACGAATTAAAAACTCTAATAACTGCCGTCGGGAAATCATTCCCACATATTTACCCTCTTCCTGCAAAATGACTCCAGGTAAAAGTGGGTTCTTTTCAAATATTTTTGCTACTTCCGCACCAGTGCAACTTGTCTCTACCTCGAATATGTATAGCGATAATTCCTGAAGCGTAGATTCTATACCGAGGTCACTTTTATTACCTTCGGGCAAAAATGGTTTTGATATTTCCGACACAAAATTTTGTTGCACTGGGAACCCTGATTTTTTTTAATTACGGATTACTATGTAAAATTTGCTAACGACTAAGTTAACACTTCCAGGCTATTTCAATTTTTGATGAAGCGGTATGTGGAAATTGGGGAATTCGACTGAGACGCTCCATCGGAACGTCTCTACGGGGGGTTTGCGAATGTTGATAATCGTTGTTTTGTGGATATAAATCTCTGGATGATGAAAAATTGGTAAATACTTGATGAAATTGCGTAGAAGTAGGCTTTTAAATAAATTTAATTACTGTAAGTATGAGTATTGTTAATTAAGCATCAATTACAAAAGTCATTAAAAGAGGTACAAATGCTGGAACATGAAGAATAGTCTTGACTGATGATGGGTAATTGGGGTATTTTTTACGTCTTGTTACTTTTAGTGTTATAAATTCCAGATTAAGTTAATCTTCTACTTGCTTTTGATCCCCATTCCGATAGAATGGCTTGACATAACCTTAAAACTCAACATCACTATTTTTTCGATGGCAACGCCCATGAATCAACTGAATAATGGTTTTACCATATTTCTCAGTCTGTTAGTCGAGGCGATACCGTTTTTGCTGCTAGGGGTTTTATTCTCCAGTTTGCTGCTGTTTATGGTTGACGAACGCAAACTAGTTGAAAGAATGCCAAAAAACCCGTTATTAGGGGCATTTGTCGGCAGTTTGGTAGGCTTTTTGTTCCCTGTGTGTGAATGCGGAAACGTCCCTGTGGCAAGACGTTTCCTGATGCAAGGTGTGTCAACACCAGCTGCGATTGGTTTTTTATTGGCAGCACCTACGATTAATCCGATTGTGATTTGGTCAACTTGGACTGCTTTTCGCGATCAGCCTGAAATTGTAGTATTACGTGTGGTGTTTTCGCTGATTATTGCCACGACAGTTGGCTATGTTTTCAGTTTTCAGAAGGATTTAACACCAATCGTTCAACCTGCGATCGCACGATATCTCAAGTTTAATCCACCCCCGCAACCAGAATCTAAAGGTCGTGGTGATATGCGATCGCAAACTCAAATGCAAACGGGTTCGACTTTGTTGCAGTCTGGTAGCTACTGGTTAGGTGGTAAACGTGGAAACCAAATTACTCGCATCGATCCTAGTGCTGTAGATGTGGCAGGTACGCTTTCAGTATCTAGTAAGCCAATGTCGGAAAAATGGCAGCTAATACTTGATAATATCATTCAAGAATTGCGCGAATTAGGCGCGGTTATGGTATTAGGTAGTGCAGTTGCTGCCGCTATTCAAGTACTTGCACCTCGTGACTTAATTTTAAGCTTGGGTGCTGGTCCTGTCAGTTCAATTGTGGCAATGTTGATATTGGCTGTTGTTGTCTCGATTTGTTCAACTGTCGATTCATTTTTTGCGCTTTCGTTTGCTTCGGCTTTTACTAGTGGTTCGCTGTTAGCTTTTCTTGTTTTTGGACCAATGGTTGATATTAAGGGTATTGGTTTGATGTTGTCGATTTTTAAACCACGAGCTTTGTTTTATTTATTCATGCTTGCAGGATTGTTAACGTTTTTGTTTACATTAATTTTGAATTTGCACGTTTTGTAAAAAGAGTTAGGGGTTATAGCAATTTAATATGAAGACACATAAAATAACCCCACCGCCTGTGGCACCTCCCCTTACTAAGGGGAGGTCTGGAGGGGTCAAATAATGTGCAGATTCACATAGGATTGGTATTAGAAATTAGGAGTTACTAAAATAGGCTATAACTGATAACCAATGACTCATAGCTAATAACTCATAATTCACAAGTTATAACTCAATAGTTCGCAATTTAAAATTCATAACTCACAACTCATAACTCATAACTCTTTTGGTAATGACTTCCACCCCAGCAAAAAAAAATAGAAAAAATAGAAAAATTATGCCTTGGCTTGATGTCCTAGCAATTGCGGCTTGGGGCATTTTAATGTTGAAATATTGGGCAACTGGTAAATTGAATTTATTGATTCACCCAGATTATTTTTGGTTGGTTGTTGTTGCAAGTATTGGCTTATTATTAGTTGCTTTTTTCAAATCAAAACAATTATTAAAACGACGACAGATTATTGAAAATACTGCATCCGATCAACATATCACCATTTTCCCCCCAGGATGGGGTAGTTCGTTGCTGATATTTACAGCGCTCCTGGGATTTGTCTTTACACCGCAAGTCTTTGCCAGCGAAAGTGCGATGAATCGTAGTGTGACAGAATTACTTGGACCAACGCGATCGCAACCCCAAGCTTTTCGTTCTTCGGTTCGTCCTGAAGACAGAAGTTTGGTTGACTGGGTACGTACTATTAATGTGTATCCTGAACCTGACAAGCACGCAGGACAAAAGGTTAAAGTTCAGGGTTTTGTGATGCATCCGAAAGAGATGGATAAAGAATATTTTATGCTATCGAGGTTTGTAATTACCTGTTGTGCGGCAGATGCATACCCCATCGGTTTACCTGTCAAACTCAAAGAAAATAGTGATAAGTACCAATCGGACAAATGGTTTGAGGTTGAAGGCAAAATGATTACCGATACGATAGCCGGAAAACGTCACACCACAATCGAAGCAAGTTCACTTAAGGAAATTCCCCAACCCAAAAATCCATATGGTTCTTAGCTGAAACAAAAGAAGAAGTGGGAAAGTAAGAATTTATACTCATTTCTAATTCCTAACTTCTAACTCCTAACTCCTAACTTCTAACTTCTAACTGCCAACTCCTAACTTCTAACTCCCAATTCCCTAGATATGGCTAAGAAAAAAAAACTATTACTACCACTTGACCGAATTGCGATCGCAGTTATTCTAGTGCTAACTGTGTTAATTGGGATACTGATTTCTCAAGGTGATGCTGTTAGAGCTAGTGTCCGAAA
This sequence comes from Brunnivagina elsteri CCALA 953, assembly GCF_002289455.1. Classification (GTDB taxonomy): domain Bacteria; phylum Cyanobacteriota; class Cyanobacteriia; order Cyanobacteriales; family Nostocaceae; genus Brunnivagina; species Brunnivagina elsteri. The sequence goes on along the minus strand of NZ_NTFS01000238.1, from coordinate 3,878 downwards.
TTTTAGTTGGGAAGACAGAAAAATAGGTGCTGAAGATACATCTTTTAACCTGGTTTTTAGTCGCCCAATGGATACTAAAAGTGTAGAAAGTAACCTAAAAATTGAACCGCCACTCGCTGGTAAAATCAGTTGGGCTGGTCGGAGAATGGTTTATACGCTGCTATCACCAGCAACATACGGAACTACTTACAAAGTTAAGTTAGAAAATGCACTAGATAAATTTGCTGCTAAAGAAGGTAAAAAATTAACTTTACAGCCATTTACAGGTAGCTTTAAAACACGCGATCGCACTATTGTTTATATTGGTACTGATGGGGAGGAGTTAGGTAAGTTGGTACTCTACAACCTTACCCAAGGACAAAAAATTATCCTCACACCTAAAGATTTGGTGGTGATGGATTTTAAACCCTATCCACAAGGGGATAAAATTCTCTTTTCGGCTCGTTTGACAACGAATCCAGACTTGCTTTCAGGTAAACTCTATAGTGTCACTACTGGAGTCCCCATACAACCAGACACAGAACCCGAAGCAGCAAGTAAAGTTGAGCTAGTTTTAGATAATAAAATCGACGGTAAAACTTACCAAAATCTTAAATTTGACCTTTCCCCTGACGGGCAAACAATCGTCATTCAACGTGGTATAAAAGACGAACCTGGTAATTTTGGGCTGTGGTTTATGCCTACCCCGGTTGGTTCTATAAATGACAAACCTGAACTAACTCGCATCGAAAGTCCTCCTGGTGGAGATTTTCTCATTACCCCAGATAGTAAAGCTGTTGCGGTGGTTCAAGGACAAGGTGCAGCCATTTTACCTTTACAAAAAGATGGTACTAAACCACTAGATTTTCTACCTCAGTTTGGCTTGGTGCAAGCGTTTTCTACAGATGGTACTCAAGCAGCAATGGTTAAATTTAATAGTGATTTTAGTAACCCTACCCAATCATTATTCTTAGTCACAAATCAAGGGGTAAATAAGGAACTGGTCAAAGTCAAAGGTTCTATTCTCAGTTGCCAATTTGACATAGCCTCCACAAATCTTTATTGTCTGATTACCCAATTGTTACCTGGTGAGCAATTTATTGAACAGCCTTACTTAGTGGCTTTAGACCTAAAATCGGGAAAGCAAAAACCATTATTAGTGCTTCCGGCTGGTCAACGCAATGTGAAAATGAACCTAGCTCCTGATGGTTTAGGAATATTATTTGACCAAGTTGTTTCTCAAGAAGCCAATGCTCCAAATGCTGCTAATGCCATTAAATCATCTGAAGGAGAAGCGATCGCATCTAGTAGTCTCTGGTTAATGCCTTTATTACCCGCAGGTGATTCAGCAGCAGCCAATATTAAGCCGGAACAACTACCTTTAGCTGGATATTATCCACGTTGGTTGCCGTAGTCGCAATGACTAATTCGGTAAAAAATAGTGACAATTTTGTAGTTACGAATTATAACTTAGTATCCCTTACGTCAATTCCAATAAATCAAGCTAGTACAGGTTGGCAGAAGTAAACGACCCTTTAAAATTCGTGAGAAACTTACAGAATAAGCAATATTCTTTCTACCTTCTGCCTTACTTCTCCCATTGTGTACTAGTTGAAACTCCCATAGCTAAAACTGATGGGTTTTCATCTGAGAATTGCTGTAAAATTTGTGATTGGCTTGATTTAAGTACTGAAAAATGACAACATTCTAGTATGTCTATTGGTTTGGTGGAAATGGTGCAAAAAATACCACTAACAATTTAATCAATTTGGTCAGTGCTATGGGGATGTCATAAGTAAAATTTTAGAAAGCAGTGCAGTTAATGCAATGGTGATTTTTACGAACTTTTTGATAAACCTACGGTTTATCAAAGTACCGACAGACTACGTATCGAACGGATTAACCCCGTCTCAGGCGTTTTTTGTGCGTTCAAAGTTCAATCGATAGCAATATAGCCTTTACAAATCGAAACTTGTGGGTGAAAAGTCATGAATGAAGCTAACACCCCAGATAATGGGGCTTATGGACAATCTCCATTATCTGAGAATACGACGCGGCAAGATACTTCCCATTATGCAAGTTGCCCGTTTAACTCGGTTTTGTCAAACCAAAATTTACAAAATCAAGATTCACAAAATCAAAACCCAGAAATTTCTCAAGAAATTCTCAAGTTACCTCCAGCACGTTCTCAGCAATCCGATTCTCAACCTGATTTATCTGAATCTCAAGCAAAATCTCCAGTAGAATCTGAAATTATTAACAATTCCACACATAGGGACTCGGATTTTCATCAAGTCCTGACATTGGGTAATGAGCAGTGGGAAAGCAAAATTATCCGTGACAATGATTTATTAGAAGTTAAATCAGAAGTTAAATCTGAAGAGGCAGTATCAGAAAAGCCTGACATTTCACCACAAGATGATTGGGTTGCTGAACCCGATCGCAATAAATTGGCTTTAATTGATGCGGAGTTTCAGCAACTTTTAGTGTTAAATCACGAATTACGTACAGCCAATAGTGATTTATACAACCGTGTCGAAGAACTAACATCAAAATTGTCAGACTCAGAAAAATCTGTACAGTTGCAGCAAAAACGCTACAAAGTTACCGAGTCAATGCTGAAAGAGCAAACCCAGGAACTTTGTGCAGCACAAGAACAAGTGCGATCGCTTTACCAACAATTAGAAAATTCTTTACAAAACATTCAACGTCAAGAAGCTTTAATCGAAACCTATAAAGCCCAATTAGAATTTAGTCAGCAAAGACTGGCACAATTAGAGCGGGAATGTGCTTTGTTGCAAACCAACCATAATGAGCAATCACAGCACCTATTTCAATCAGAAAATACTTGTCGTGAATTGCGTACAAGGCTAATGCGGCAACAGCGTCAGACTTTGCAGTTCAAAGCAGCATTAGAAAAATGTCTCGATCCGACACCTAGTTCCGAAATTAGCGATGAAAGGGAAGAATTTCCAGTAGACAGCAGCACAAATCAACAATCTCCCTTTTTAAAGAAATTTAAATCTTTATTTGTTAATGCTCAACCAATTAAACCTTGGTCATCGGAATCTTTTGGGGAAGATGCTGAAAATAATAGGGAAGAAATTTCGTCTACACATCAAGAAGTTCCATCATCTACATTCAACCCCCCATTCAATATCTCAGAATCGGAAACACAATCACCACAACCGACAGCAGAATCAGTCGAATTAAAGGGAGCAACCTCTAAATCATCAGATGTTAGTTCAGGTTCTCCTAGTTTGGAAGAACAAATCGATAGTGTGATTCAAATGTTTTTTACCTCACAATCATCAGAGGTAACATCTTCTGGTTCTACATCTCCTGAATTTAATATGGGTGAATTCAATCATGAATTTGAGAAGGAGGAATTAAGCACTTCGGATTCGATTTGGGATACAGTCTCAAATAGCTTAGATAGCGCTATTTACTCAGAAAAAGATGATGCAAATGATGTATTAATTAATGCATCTAGCGAGAAATCAATTACACCCGAAATTGTTATTGAACCAAACTCCCAGTTAGAATCTCAGTCAAAACAACCTTTGGAAGAAGAAGATTATTGGGCAGAAGTATCGCAATTAACAAACTTAGAATTACCTGCAACGGAATCACCTTTCCATCCTGCAAATACAGATGAGGAAACTTCTCCATCCCCAGTGGTTTTCCCTAACCGACCACCAAAAGGACGTAAATCTTTAGCGTCAGTAGAATTACCGAAATTTCGTTCACAATAATTTTATTTTTTCTCAGCATTAGGATGGTGGGGAATGATACAAATTAGGACGAATAAATTAGGGAACAGCAAAAAATAAATTCTCCATAATTGTAGGGGTGGGGTGAGTCCACTTGGCGGTGTCGGTTTCCGTCCCCGAAGTTTG
>NZ_NTFS01000237.1 GCF_002289455.1 Brunnivagina elsteri CCALA 953 | reverse complement strand
TAATTAAAAATTAAAAAATAATATTGTAGAAAATTACATAACTAGTAAATCATGAGTAGCGAAATAGTTAGCTTACCTTTGCCAAGTGGTGATGAAATTACTGTAAAGCTAGTTTTTAATGGTAGTGGTGTTATTGTAGAACCTGTATCAGGAAACATAAATAATATTCATCATCACTACTACCAAGATTCTCAAACTGGAGAGTCAACTTGGTTAGTTCGTGACCGTGAAGGTTATAACGAAAAAGCTTATGTTTTAAAAAATGGTCAATGGCAAGAAAGACCTTTAACTTCAAAAGAAAGACAGTATCTACAAAATTGATTTAAAGTTATCTCTAATCCTTCCGTATAACCTCTATCATTACCTAAAAATCGCAGTGGTAGAGATTTAATTATTTATACTGACCTAGAAAAATTAACTAAATTAAGATAGGAAAAATTAGGGTTCTTCATTACTTGTTATGCTAAAAACATCGATAAAATAGCTTAGATTCCTTGCTGGACAAGAAAGATAGCTTTTAATCTTGATTTTTAAGCCTTTGGGATAAAATCAAAGTTATAACTGCCTGAAAGCCTTGATTTTAAAAGCAAATCCCTAATTTTCGTTTAAAGTTCTGCATAACATCTACGGAAGAGCCAAAATTAGAAATGAGTGAACAATAATTTTATCTTAATGATACTTATAAGACTTAGATGAAGACTTTTAAGTAATCTTGAACCTAACATTTACGAAATCGAACAAATCCTGAATTACATTTTTCTATTCTGTTTACCCAAACTCAAAAAGCGTCTAGCAGCTTTACTAACTGCTGCTACTGTAGTCGCTACCCCAATCGCAGAAATGGCAGACTTTACAAACAATGTTCTGGAAATAGGACAGAAAGTAGGCATCGAACTAAAGCTTCCCCCTGTTAAATAGACTGCTTCGCAAGTCCAAGCGATCGCGATCGTAGCATTTGTGTTGTATTTATCGCAGAAAATCAGACTTATATTGCTAAATTTAAGGTGATTCTTAAACATATTTATTGTCACCTTAAATACTTTCAGTGGGAAATATTCATAGAAAAGATTACTACTCGGCACTTCTCCAAGAACCGAAGTTGACTGATTGGGTTTGGTTAATCGCTTTTTTAGTAATTTGTGGTTGTAATGGTTGGTTCTTACGAGTATCTTCTACTAGTTTTCCACTAGTGATTTGCTTCGCAATTTTCCCTCTAACTTTTATTTTATATGAAATTTTTAATTACACTTGGATATTGCAATCGTCTTTTGTAGTGTCGTGGGGTATTCTCGCATTTGCGATCGCAAATCTAGATTTACCTTCTCTTTCTGCAATTACAATGGTTTTATACGGTCTAAATATCTTATTCTTTGCCTTTGTCTTGCTAGATACCATCAGCGACAATGGTCTTTTTATGCTATTTTTCCTCACAGCAATTACATTAATACTATTCCGAATTACTAACTGGGAAACTATTTTACGTTTAGTTTGGTATTGCAATCTAATGATAATTACAACTAATGCAGGAGCAAGATTAAATAAATTCCTTCAAAGTTTTCTTGCCGCAATGTTGACTCTTTCTACTACTGCTGCATTAGGATTGACATTCGGTTGGTTTTTGGGTGGAATCTCATTTTCATTCAATTTTGGTTGATTATTCATTGAGTACATGATATAATGTGGCTCTAATAAAACCCAATAAAAAACTCCCAACAAATGGGAGCCTAATTGAGTAGTATCGTAAATCAATGCCAGTTAAAGCACTGCGATATGCCTGGGGCATTAAGCTCCGCTTATCGCGAAGATGTGAGTTAGAAAGAACAAAAAAGTAACGAACCTAACGCTTGAAGGCAGTAATTGATTCCAACGAGTTACGGAGCGCAGAATTGAACCAATTTCTGAAATTGCGATCGCCTACTAATTGTTCGTAAACTGCTTCATAACCATCGACCATTCGAGCAACACTAAAATTAAGCTCGACATGCTCTCGACATTTTCGACGGTCTAATTTCACAGCTTTGGATACCATGTCTGCCATCTCTTCGTAGGTGTTGCAGACATAACCAGTCTCTCCATTAGCGATAACTTCCGGTACAGAACCCATTGCCCTGGCAATTACTGGTGTACCAGTTGCCATCGACTCTGCCATCACTAAACCAAACGGTTCACACCAGGCAATGGGGAAGAGGGTTGCCGAGGCATTCCCTAAAAGTTCAGATTTCTGTGAGTGGTTTAGTTCTCCTAAAAACTCGATTTGCTTACCATCAATATGGGGAGCAACATCTCGCTCAAAGAATTCCCGATCTACCACATCCACCTTACCAGCCATTTTCAACCGCCAACCTGTTTTTTTGGCAATTTCAATAGCATGTTGCGGTCCCTTTTCTGGAGAGAAACGTCCCAGAAACGCTAAGTAAGGAGGTTGTTGTGGCTGCTCATAAAACGGAAATAGGTCAACACTAATACCGTTGTACACAGTCGCAGCATAATTAATATTTAACAAACGCTGGGCATCACTAATACTAACGTATGCTTGCGTGTGATATTGTCTGTAAATCTTGCTATTGTCACGGGTAAAAGTACCGTGCAATGTATGTACCGTTGGGGTTGACACCATCGCTGCCAATGGCAAAGACCAAAATCCTACATGGGAGTGAATAATGTCAAATTCACCAGCACGTTGGAAAACATTAGCAGGATGCTGAAGCTCGTAAATTGAATGTTCCTTGATGTTTGGGTCTAACCGCAAAGCACAAGGGCTACCAGCTTCCAAATGAGCTAATGTTTGCGAATCACCGGAAGCAAATAGCGTGACCTCGTGACCTCTGCGAACTAATTCATCAGTCAAACGACTCACGACTAACTCTGTACCACCATAGGTAGTAGGTGGGACTTGTTCCCACAGGGGGGCGATTTGTGCGATTTTCATAATGTGTACGATTCAGCCGTCATTTAGCTGTTACCACTGTCACTGACAACCAGATTTAGGTCGATAAATCTTCCTGAACCTGAAATTGACAATTACCTCCATCCCGCTATTCGCGCAACTTCAGCAGACTGAACCGAAAACTCATCTCCAATGAGTGTCGAAACATTTACTTACCATTGACGTTAATCGGACAAACAATAATTTTGCATCTATCTAAGGATAGAGAAAATACAAATAATCTTATTTTTCTCATAAATTTCGTTGCTACATAGAACAAAAACCTCAAATTAGAAACCGTAATCTTACTGATAATTAAATTCCATAGCTTGCGAATAGTAGGGTATTTTGCCTACTGAATTTTATTTGACAAATTCATCAAATTCGCCAGTTTTAGGACAATCCTAGCTCCCACATTTCCATCCCATTCAGCATCCCCGACTTCACACAAGTCAAAGCCAATAATTTTGCGATCGCTATTCACTAATTCTCGAAACAAGCAAAAACTTTGTTCCAATTCTAAACCACCAGGAACGGGAGTACCTGTATTTGGACATAATTTCGGGTCTAATCCATCGACATCAAAGCTAATATGAACGTATTCGGGTAAATGCTGAATAATTTCTCGACATAAATCTAACCAAGTTTTGCCGGAATACATTTCTTGTTTAATTTTTGTGTCGTAATAAGCAACAATTCGACTATTAGAGTTGTTAATAATATCAACTTCTTCTTGACAAATATCACGCAAACCAATTTGAACTAATTTACTAATTTGCGGTATTTTCATGGCATTAAACATAATCGAAGCATGGGAGAATTCAAACCCTTCATATGCATCGCGTAAATCGGCATGGGCATCAATATGTAAAATCCCAAAATCGGAACCTAAACTAGCATACTTCTCTGCTTGTGCTTGGAAAAGACCTAATGGGGAGCTATGGTCTCCCCCAATTACAGCAACTTGTTTGCCGCTATTCATCGCTTGCTGGCACTGTTGAAATAACCAATTATTCACATTTGCACAAGCTTGATTAATTTCGTTCAATACAGGTGTTAAATCAGGTATTTCTACAAGTGATTGACCAGATTCCAATCGTTGAATAATCTTTGCAGCTTGTGCGCGATAATATGTATTTTTTTCTAAAATATCTGAGGAAATCTCTTGCATAAAAATTCCCTGTTTCCAACCATCAGAATTATCAAAATCAAATAAATCTAATTGGGGAGAAGCATTGAGAATTTGCTGTGGACCATTTGCAGTACCCGCACCATAGGAAACAGTAACCTCCCAAGGTACAGCAAAAACAATTAAATTTGCCGAATCGCGATCGCATGGTAAACCAAAAAGGTTGCCGTTGGCTTGTCCAACTCCGCTAGGATTATATTCTGGGATTGGTTGATGCATGGCTGTGAGTTATAGAAACAAGAGAATATGTGCTTGATATAAAGCAGTATAGCTTTCCCAATTCATTAATATCTTCTACATTTTCACTTTTCCACATCTCAATTTTTCCTGTGCTAAATTGGAACCGAATAGTAGCAAAGTTACCAAGCTATAGTTAGGATTCTATATCCCTACTGGTACGTCAACCTTTGGATTGAGCGTATACCGCAAAGTACTTTGAACTATCTCATAGTGTGATTAGCTCAGTTTGGTAGAGCGTCCGAAATTTTCGGTTGGACGTAGGTTCAAATCCTACATCATACCCCACAAAAGTTAGCTCATTTGGTAGAGCGATCGACTATTAATCGATTTGTAACAGGTTCAAATCCTGTACTTTTACCCAAAACCCTGTCCGGGTTAAAAGACACTAGCCTTCTACGGACGGTATCCAATTTTGGTACGGGAGAAATCCCAAAATGGTTCGATTCCATTATTTAATCAAACTCTGTCATGCAAGTGTTTATTAGCAGTAAAGAGCTTGAGCGATCGCATTTTTTCCTAACTTGAGTATGTCCTTCATTTCCCATATTTATTTTCTCTACGGGGATTCTAGGTTTGTTAATTGAACGCCATATTTGATGATTGTTTTCTTCCTTTTGATTACCTGCGGGTAATTTTAGGAAGATTCCAGCCATCTTAATCCAGTTTTGAAGAAGCTTTTGCCCGCATCGGAACTGTAAAGACTTGTACTGACAGAGTTAAAAAAAATGTGTAAATATTCTCCGCGTAACTTTGCGCTTCACTTGCCGTTCGCTTTTAGCGTTCCCGTTGGCGTAGCCGCCCTCTTAGGGCTAGGGTAGTTTTGCGGAAGAATAATCTCCCGCAAACTTCTCTCTGCGAACCTCCGCGTTTAAAAGCCAAACTCCAAGCCGTTTTTAGTATACGATAATTGGAGATTATATAGCAGTCCTATTTGATTCGTGAAAAATATAAATTAGGAAATGAACCGCCAAGAACGCCAAGACACAGAGTGAAGAAAGAAGGAAAAGATAATAGATTGCTATATCACATAATTTAGTAGGATAGCAGACTGCTGAGAGACCATTTATAAAGTGAATATTCAGATTAAATGTGCTGGTAAAAATCGGGCTTCTTAGACTTATGTATCCAGCAGAATCTTACTTGTGCTGATAAACCCGGTTTATTTTATCTTAAGGTATACTTTAAATGTTTTTATCTCAAATTTTTCGCTGGATACAGTTATTCAAATTACCAAAATTATCTATTCAAATTAATATGTGGAAAACCTTTTATATTAAACCTAATGAAATTGGCATTTTATATCACCGCAGCGACTTTAATAAAATTTTAGAGTCAGGTACACATACTTATTTTGCTAGACATTGGCAAGTCAAAATCTATGATTTGAACGAACCAGAAGCAGCAATTGATAGCCTAGAATTGTTGTTGCGAGACTATCCCAGCGAACTCGAACCACACCTATTAATAGTACGAACCACATTCAACCAAGCAGCTTTAGTGCGCTTAGGACAAAACTGGCTGACTGTCGCACCAAATCAATTACGGGCATTTTGGCGTGGTTTTATTGAGGTGGAATCCCATATTTTCAACTTGGAAGAAAGTTTAGAATTACCAGCCAACTTTGTTCAACAAATCCGAGGTATTACTTTAAATGGACTAACAAAATTCCAAATTTTCGAATCTGAGATTGGTTTGCTATATGTACAAAATAATTTTGTTCAACCTCTAGAACCGGGAGAATATGCATTTTGGTCTGTATACAAAGCTGTAAAAATTCAATCACTCAGTCGAATTATTCCCAATCCCCAATTCCCCGCAGAAGATTTACTTATAGAAAGACATCCAGAATTTATTAATGCATACTGCGAAGTCGTACAATTACTAAATAATCAAGTTGCCATTGTTCGCTATCAACGAAAAGTGATTGCAATTTTACCTCCTACCAGTCGTAAGTTATTCTGGCAAGGTGTTGAGGTAGAAATTATCGACATAAGTAATAATATCAAATTACCACCTAACTTAATCGCAGAATTGATTTCGGGAACCCCAGAAACTCTATTGCTCAGTCGCAACAGTTTACATGTTCGCGAAGTTCCTTCACAGCATATTGGTTTGCTGTACATTAACCAGGAATTTCAATCCCAGTTACAACCAGGAATCCATGCTTGGTGGATATTTGGACGCTTATTTGAAACCGAAGCCATTGACTTGCGATCGCAAAACATTGAGGTATCTGGACAAGAAATCCTCTCCAAAGATAAAGTACCTCTGCGCTTGAATTTAACTGCTGCTTTCCGTATCCAAGATGTACTGAAGGCAAAAAATGGTTTGGCGGATATTTCTGGTTTCTTGTACAAAGAATTACAGTTCGCTTTACGTGCGGCAGTTGGCGAACGGACTTTAGATTCGTTATTAGAGGATAAAGGGGCAATTGATAGAAGTATAGGGGAATACATTCGTGCGAAAACTGTAGACTATGGAATTGAATTTGATTCTGTAGGGGTTAAAGATATTATTTTGCCTGGGGAAATTAAAGCGATTTTAAGTAAGGTTGTGGAGGCAGAAAAAGCCGCACAAGCAAACGTAGTCAGACGCAGGGAAGAAACCGCAGCAACCCGCAGTATGTTGAATACCGCGAGAGTTATGGAGGATAACCCGGTTGCATTGCGGTTGAAGGAGTTGGAAGTGTTGGAGCGGATTGCAGAGAAAATTGACAGGATTCAGGTTAATGGCAGCTTGGATAATATTTTGACGGATTTGATCCGAATTAATCGAGAGTAATTAAAGTGGGTTGCGATATGCCTTTGACATTAAGCTTTGCTTATCGCAAATACTGAAGTAATTCTAATGCTGCTCGGTTAAGATAAATCGATTGAAATTTGAATCATGTAGAGACTTTGCACTGCAACGTCTCTACAAACCTAAAATTATTCAAAAAATTCTTAACTGACAAGTATTGGAAGTATTTCTGTCAAGATTTTAGATTTAATATATGGTTGTTTCAATCCTACTCAGTTAAGCTCATAGAGATGTTCTCGCAAAATCTCTTGACAATGGTTTTGCTTGGATTTATTGCTTTAACTATATCAATGATTCTAACCCGTAACTTTTATACTTCTGAAACATTATGCAAATTGTCAAACGCAACATTGACTTAAGAGTAAATGATAGTTTAATGCGTGTTTATGTTGCATCACCAAAAACACCAGGAACTTATCCAGGTATTTTATTTTACAGCGATATTTATCAACTTGGTGATGCAATGATTCGCATGGTTAATTACTTAGCTGGATTTGGTTATGTAGTTGCAGCACCAGAAATTTTTCATCGAATTGAGTCTGTTGGGATGGTAATTGAACCCGATGATATTGGCAGAATGCGGGGTAATGATGATGCTCGTCGTACTTTAGTTAATGAATATGATGCTGATGCTCGTGCGGTAATTGATTTTTTAAAAGCCGATAATTCAGTAATACCGAATCAAATTGCTACTCTCGGTTTTTGTATTGGTGGACATTTATCATTTCGAGCAGCATTTCAAGACGAAATTAAAGCTAGCGTTTGTTGCTATCCCACAGGAATCCCCAGTGGTAAATTAGGGAAAGATGTTGCTGACACAATTCAACGGGTAAGGGAAATCAAAGGGGAAATAATGCTAGTTTTAGGTACACTCGATCCACATATTCCTGAGTGCGATCGCAATACCCTCATTAAAGCTATTGAAGCAGCACAAATACCCCACCAAGTCTTTTTATATGCAGCCGAACATACATTTATGCGTGATGATGGTTACAGGTATGACTCTGTAGCTACAACTTCTGCTTGGTTGGAAATCACTAAATTTCTGAATCGCATTTTTGCAAGTTGAATGTCACAATTTTAATCGGTAAATGGGTTTGTATTTTTATTCGCCAATTTACGTGTATTTACTAAGGGTCTTTTTCAATTATTTATATATGACTTGATAAGTTTATTTTTTCTTTCTCGTTATCAAATCAGAATACTGTCGGCTATAAAAAATACAGAGTAATTAATAATAACTAAATTATGCTAGCAAGACAAGTGCATTTTTCATTACTCTACAAAAGGTTTCGAGTTGTCGCCAAAGATAGCTCAGATAAAAGCTACTTTATTGTTTATTCAAAAGATAATGAATCTGGAAAAGATGAATTTTGCTGGTGTCGTGCCAATCAATTATTAAAGCTAGGTAGCGAAATTGAAGGTTATTTGTACCCTTCTGAAGACTCCACTAATTTACCGACTCTCATTGTTGGTGAATGTTATTCGATTATACCTTCCATAATTCAAATACCTGTTTTACACAACTGACGGGGCGATGTAAAATTAAATATATATGACCACCCTCAAAATATTACTTTAATACATGTTATAATAATCCCTATACTGCGGGGCACGCAGAAATCAACGCTTGAGGAAGCACCTGAAAGAGTGCGACATGATGACGTAAGGCTTAAAGTAGGGAAACTGAAATAAGTTGTTTTCAGCCCAAGAATCCCATACTTTTGTTGTGGGAATGTCAATATTGATTTTATCAAAAAGGGGTGGGCAATTTGTCCACCCCCTTTTAAAACACCATTCTTGACAACTTAATTACGTTTCAATTATCCTTGCGATTTCTAAATTTCAAAAATCCCCCTTTTTCCCTTTTCCCTTAACTATACTAAAAACGGGTTAGAACTTTACTTTTAACAAGCGTGAAAATCTTGAAGATACTTAGACGCGCAAGCGGCTTCTGTAAGTAGCAAGCTACAGTATGACAGAAGTCCAGATTTTACCCGTTTGCAGTATATCTACTAGAAGCAAGAATTTTCAACAGATGAGAATTCAAATCTGCCCGATGCTCATCTAACGTACTAAAAAAATCATTATCAATTCGATCGACTATGTGAATTGCCGCAACTGTCAAATCATGCCCTTCTGGAGTAATTGTTAATGACTTTGCCCTAGTATCTTTTGAATCAACCTCCCGCTTCAGTAAACCTCTTTGTTCTAAAGCACGTATTACCTTAGAAGTCATCATAATGTCAGTCTTAGCATGAGCAGCTAATTTAGCTTGTGTAACAGTTTCTTGCCCTTTACTGAGCCAAACAATTCCAGCTAATAGCACAAACTGTACGTGTGTTAATCCCAATTTACTGAGTCCAGAATTCATTTTTCGTTGCCAAAGATTAGACACTTGCCACAGTAAAAATCCTGGGCTATTGTCTGGACTTTCAAACTGGAAGATTTGGTTATTTGTGCCTGGTGAGTTCAACGGATGCTACCTCAATTTTTTGCTGTTCTGGCAACATTAGGCTACTAATTACCTCAAAATTGGGGTGTTGAATCTTTAAAAATTCAATCGGAAAATGTAGCCCCAGTTGCATTTATTCTTTGTCAAAGGTAAATTTGGAATTAAAGGTAAAATCGTTACTTCACAACAATCAAAAAAAATCAACATTACGGCGGAATGGTGCAGAACCATTACCCATATCATAAGGATAAACTGATTCGTCTACAATTCTGCGATCGCAGTTAAAGTTTGACATTTTTTGCATTCCCAAATTTTGATTTTGATGAGTAATAAATTACCCAGGCACTTATGCTTAATCGCCTCAACAAGCTGCTATTTCCGTGACATGCTTGCATGAAATTACCTGCGATCGCTTTTGTCGGTTGTTTTTTGATGCCACAAAAAATCAATATTTTGGGTAGTCATTAATTTGATTGAAAGGGTTGAATCCAGCCGAGTTGCATCGTGATATCCAGAATTAACGCAGCAAGTGCAAACCAAATGATGCTTTCTCCCGCTAGCACCACAAGGGGCACAATGTTACTTGTATAGCTAATTGCCACATCGACTTGTGCTAAACCTCGCACCAAGCCAAAAGCCATGATTCCTCCAGATTTGAGATGGGGGTTGCTGTCAGTGCGAATGATGTAGCGATAGGTGACACCAAACAAAAACCCAGAAAATGCCGCAATCCCAGCACTTATCCACCAATGCAAATCAAGAAAATTACTACTTAGCTGTTTTAGTTCTACAAGTCGGATATCTAAAAAATACTTGGTAAATAATTGATTATTAAC
>NZ_NTFS01000236.1 GCF_002289455.1 Brunnivagina elsteri CCALA 953 | reverse complement strand
ATACAGATTCTTGGATATCTTTGATAGGTAATAATTTCAGCCCAAGTTTTGTGTAATTAATTGTGTCCAACTACTTAAGCGCGATCGCAAAGCTGAGAATCTAGGGTGGGTAAGCAGTTCTATCTGAATATCGGCGCGGTTTCAGCGCCTGATAAAATAGAACTTAGAATTATTAAAATTAATCGATTTCCTGGGAGTAGGAAAGAGTTTGCCTGAGATGTTTACGCTCGTGATTACCCATCAACACGATGGTGTTAGGGCGATTTTTGAGAAAATCATACACCTTGACTGAATCAGCCCCGCGATCGACATAAGAGATAAGGAGTAAGAAATATTACCAAAAGGTCAACAGCTAAAAGCAAAAAAATAATAGGCGTTATTGTTAGAGAATAACTTCCGTTATTTTTTCGGCAAATGAAGCTAAAAATATTGATATGACGTAATGTATCCAGCAAATAAACTCTTTTTTAACAATTCTAACTTCCATTATTTTCGGAAACTGATGTCCTTATTTTGAAAATAGAATTATTTCTCAACTAACCAATTTTGGTCAACCAAACGCTGCCAAGCCTTACGAATATGCTGATGCTTAAACAGTTTACGCTTCCTGTCACTCCAATTCTCAATCAGTGCGATCGCGTCGCAAAGTGACTCCTCCGGAGTATCGCTATCTTGTGCTGGGTTAACTTCCTTCGTTCCAACCCAATGAACCGTCGCTAAAAGTTCCATCCCATAAGGTGTTTCATAACCAAATATTAAATCACTAACTTGCTGTAAGCGCATAGATGCTTGCAGCTCATTTTCTAAAAAGCTTTGTGCAGCAATTCGACCTTCCGGCAAAACATAAATTTCCGCACTTTCGGCTTTACTAGTTCCATCTTTGTAACCACGAATATAATGCCCTTCCATATCTAGTAAAACATGGTTCAAATTATGAGCGTAAGGACCATATATATGTTTGACATAAGGCAACTTCAAAGGTTCTCCTGCCTCTTGGAGAAAATAAGCCAATTTTTGAATTTCAAGTTTAGTCAATTCATAGCCGGGGATACCATAAAGCTCCAGTAAGCTAATAAATAATGCACGAGCGCGGGTCATTTTTGGCTTTTTAGTCGCAACCAGCATTGTATCTGTAATAGATACATCAGATGGCTCAAAAATAATTACTTTTACATGGGGAAGTTGAGAAAAAGCTGATTCTATCAATGGTTTAACAACAGTCCAACTTAAACCACCATTCCCACATCCTAAAGGTGGAATTGCGATTGAGGTGATATTCAATCGCTGTACTTCGGCTACTATTGCTACCAGCCCACTTTCAATATCTTCTATTTTCGAGTCACCCTTCCAGTGACGTTTGGTAGGAAAATTAATAATATATTTTGGGTTTAATAAGTTACCCGTTGCCACCGTAAACATCTTACCAGGTTGCACTTCACTGGATTTACAAGCTTTTTCATATTGGCGAAAATTCTCAGGGTAAGCCAACTTAAACTGCAAAGCAATACCTTTACCCATCACACCGACACAATTAACGGTATTTACCAGGGCTTCGACATTTTCCGATAATAGATTACCTTGCTTAAACTCAATCATAGTGTCTTAACTATTTATCTAATACTATTGTATTATTTTCCTTGAATAAGGCAAACTGAATTGCGTCAGTAGTACCAACCAGGGTAAACCTTAACCGGGGTCTGGTCATTAAAGTTTTGCAATATTTGCTGAACTTGGTCAGCAATTGTATTGTTTATAACTCCTATTTCAGTAATTAGCGTCCAAGGGCAAAATTGATGCACAAGAAATTCAGCTTGCCTTCGACGTTTTCTATCACCATCTTCGGGTGTGTTACTCCAGTATTTATCCTGCATAACTTCCCAGTCAATCGCGTTTAATGCTTGAAGATTATCGTAAAATTCGGTATACCCAATTACCGCATGACCATCAGTAAATGCAAAAACTAAATTGTTGGCTACGATAATTTCGGCTTTGCAAACTATGTAAATTACTGGGTTTTGCCCTTCAGTATAACCTTCCACATTTCCTCTATTTATGGTGTAGAGCATAGGAGAGCGAGGGGCAAAATAAAAAGGTACGTAATCGTGTAAATATCCACCAACTGTACAAGGGACAGAAGTGATTGCCCGTCTATCTTGAATACTTCTGTGAGCAATATCTTGGTAGTCAATTTGTTGTTGCAGCTGACTTATTGCTATTAATCCACGCAATTGCAAAATTGATTCCAAATTTCTGATGTGGGTAATGTGATAAATGGGAGTGGGCATTAAGTTACTGTAGCGATGTGTTTGCGTGGTTTAATATTTTTTTTCATATTCATTTACTTTACCAACAACATCGCTTTCTGCAAGCGTGAAATCAATCCAGGACGGCTACTATAATCAATTTGCATCTGCTTAATACTAGTTTGAAACTCCTCTAATTTACCCTGATACTCAGCCAAATCTCTTAAATCAACCAAATGTGCAACAGCTTGGTCGTAGGGTTTTGATTGCTTGAGTTTAAGCAGTTCAAATATCTGTTCCCAAACTTTATCTTTCCTCTTTGCTAATGCTTCTAATTTTTGTATTTTTGTTTGATGTGCAGCTTCTTGTTCATTTTTCTTGCGTTGGTTAATTTCTCCCTCTGCAAGTTTTAGTAATTCCGAAAGGGTGCGTCTGGGAATATTGTTATCAATACGAACTTCTCTTTTACCTGCGAATTCCCGCAATCTATTAGTTAGCTGCATTCCAACGTGAGATTCACCCTTGATTAGTCGCACTAAAAAATCATTTTTTTCGCGTTCGCTCAATTTTGGAATTAAATCTTCCAAAGATTCCTCCTCTTCTTCCTGGGATTCACTTGCTCTTGCTGCTCCTGCAATCAAATCCTGCTCAAGTTCCAAGAAATCAATCAAAACTAAGAGTGAATTTGGTAAATTATTCAAATTAGCGGGTACTGGAGGTTCGATATAATCTTCTTCCTCTGGATCGAAATATATTGGTGCTGCTTTGAGCCAAGCAAGATACAAACTTCGCATGTCTCCTTGCAATAAATCATTACGTAGTGATGCCATGTCAGATAAATAACCCTCCCCGCTATCTATCCAGTGGTTCATCTCTTCATCGTGAATATTTATATCTAAAATTACAGATTTTTTTGTAGTTGAGATAGTAATTCTATCTTCCAGACAATAGGGTTCAAATATATCTGCATTCACCAGAGATTTGGGAAAGCGAAATATTAATTGTCGAGAACCCCAACTTGCCATATAAAGCATGACATCGAAGCATTTTTCCAATAATTCATGGGAATTGCCGCGAAAATCACCGTAGTGATAAACAAACTTTGCTTGGGTTAATGTTAGTTCTACACGACTGGAAAGACTTTGAACATAAGCCTTTTCTGTGGCATTTAAAGGTCGATCTAATGCCAGAAACTCGTAATATTGATATTCGCTCACCGCACCCTCTCCTAAAGTTGTTATTTCAATATTTCAAGTTTAGATTAGTGTTGTACCAACTGCACTCGCTTTACATCAAGAACTGGTCTTGAACTTGTAGTGCGATCGCATCCCCAAAATGATGTTTTCTACCCCCATTTTCGGTAATATTTTAAGCATTATTTTTTATTGACAAATTGTTTAAATTATGTATTTGGGTTCTATATAAAATTATTGCGGGGTGATGTCGAAATCTTGCTAAAAACTTTTCCATCAGCAAACATCCCTTGACAAAAACCAGATACATGTATATACATGTATTATGGAAGAGGAAAACCCCCAAACAAATCTCCTTGGAGTCACTCAAATTCCTGCAACCTGCATGGGTATGCATATTCGTCGGGCTTCGCGGATTATTACTCAGGTGTATGACAATGCTTTGCGTCCGGTGGGGTTGGTTTTAAACCAATTTACCCTGTTAGTCTCAATTTACCTGGTTGAGTCCACACCGATTACTCGTTTAGCTCAAGAGTTATTTACCGACCAAACCACCCTGACACGCAATCTAAATTTACTGGAAAAGCGAGGTTTAGTAGCGATCGCACCTGGTGAGGATCGACGAGTTAAGTTGGTATCCCTGACCTCGGAAGGAAAAGCAGTTTTGACGGAGGCTATACCTTTGTGGGAACAAGCTCAAACTGAGGTAATGCAACACTTTGGGGAGGATTCGTGGCAAAGCTTATTAACGCTTCTGTCTGAGGTGAAAACCGTAGGTTAATTTTAAAATTAACCTAAAACATGTATATACATATATTAATTAAAGGGGATACAATGGCTAAGTTTGATAATCATCCAACTGTGAAATGGTGGCGCGAACAGTCTGTTAGTAATGTGCCAACAAGTAGAGTTAAATTGAATGCAGATTCACTGCGATCGCTCTGCTTAGAAATGGGTGCTGATGACGTGGGATTTGTAGAGATTGGTAGAGATGCGATCGCTGACCAGCATCCAGATATCTTGAAGGCATTTCCAGCAACCAAAACCTTGATTAGCTTTGTCTGCCGCATGAATCGGGAAAATATTCGCACTCCAGTCCGTTCGGCAGCAAATGTAGAATTTCACGCTAATTATGACCATGTAAATGAGGTTGCTCGCAAAATTACCAAAGCTTTGGAACAAGCAGGTGTAAGAGCAATGGTTCCAGGGGCTAGTTTTCCAATGGAAATGGATCGATTTCCCGGTAAAGTGTGGGTTGTTTCCCATAAACCAGTGGCAGTTGCTGCTGGATTAGGACATATAGGAATTCATCGTTTGGTGATACATCCCAAGTTTGGTAATTTCATCTCGCTGGGAACTATTCTCTTGGATGCAGAGGTGACTGAATATACTCATCCCATCGACTACAATCCTTGTTTGGAGTGCAAATTATGCGTCACAGCTTGTCCGGTCGGTGCGATTGGGAACGATGGTAACTTCAATTTTTCAGCCTGTTACACCCATAATTATCGTGAGTTTATGAGTGGATTTACTGATTGGGCAGAGACAATTGCTGACAGTAAAAATGCCCGCGATTACCGTCACAAAGTCAGTGATTCAGAATCAGCTTCGATGTGGCAGAGTTTGTCCTTCAAAGCAAACTATAAAGCCGCCTATTGTATGGCTGCATGTCCGGCTGGAGAAGATGTAATTGCCCCATTTTTGAGCGATCGCAAAGCGTTTGTGCAAGAAGTGGTTAAACCGTTGCAAGATAAACTCGAAACAATTTATGTCATACCGGGTTCGGATGCAGAAACCTATGTAGCAAAACGCTTTCCCCACAAAACAATGAAACGAGTCAGCAGTGGTATTCGTCCTCTATCGATTCCAGGTTTTCTGTTTGGATTGCCATTGCTCTTTCAACGTCATCAGTCAGAGGGGTTGAATGCTGTATACCACTTCACGTTCACGGGTTCTGAGTCTCGTCGTGCAACGGTGAGGATTCAAAATAAAATTTTACAGGTTCAAGATGGACACGTTGGCAAAGCAAATCTTTCTGTGACTGCGGATAGCCAAACTTGGTTACGTTTTCTTGCCAAGGAGCAAAATCTGATTTGGGCTTTATTACGAGGTAAGATTCGTATCAAAGGTTCCCCTAAATTACTTCAAGCATTTGGTAAGTGTTTTCCTGCATGAAATACCGATGGAAATAATAATAAGTGCGTATTGAAAATTAATTACAGATGACGATTATGGACAGAGTGCAGTATTTGCAATGGCTTGGGATTTTCAAAATGTAACATTTATTTTCAACAACCACTTAATAATAAATCATCGACTTTGCCACACCCGTTTTCGCTGCGATCGCTTGTGCTGACAAGTCAGTTCGCTTAATCCCAAACAGGAAAACATCATCCGATAACGAGCGAGCGGACAGGATTCAATTTTGCGTTATATCTGCAATGCGGAAGTTATCGCTGCATCAAGCTGGGAGGTGCAGTTGTTGCTGTTAGCGGAGCTTGGCGTTAGCTATATCGTGGGATGATTTATTCCTATTTTGAACGAATTATTAATAGTTTCAGATGCTAATTTATTTCGTATTTATGCAACACCTTATCTGATAAACTGCATATATTTGTTCGTAATAAATTTAATTTTTAAAGCAATGAATTGGAAAGAAGAATTAATAGAAAGTATCAAGATTTCGCAGCACGCAGAGGAGTGGTTGCCATTATCTGCTGTTGAACGCGATCGCATATCTCAAGCAAAGCAGCAGTTCCCGATGATGGTTCCTGTTGGTTATGCTGATTTGGTTGATTGGGAAAATCCTGACGATCCTTTGCGTCAACTATTGCTTCCTTCGGAATGGGAGGTTGATGATACTGGTAGTTTTGATACTAGTGGGGAAGAGTTTTCGACTATAATTCAAGGCTTACAGCACAAATATGAACAGACTGCGGTATTGATTGTAACGCAAGCTTGTGCCGGACACTGCCGTTATTGCTTTCGTCGTCGGTTAATGAGTCGTGATGTATTGGTCAAAGAAACCATAGAAGATTTACAAGACGCGATCGCATATATTTCGATGCATCCGGAAATTGACAATGTGTTACTTTCGGGTGGCGATCCGATGATTTGTCATACCAATCGTCTGAAAAATATTTTTAATGCTTTAGCGGCAATACCTCATATTTGGCAAATTCGTATTAGTAGTAAGTTGCCTGCATTTTTACCAAGTCGATTTACGACTGACCCAAATTTATTAGAGGTTTTGCAGGAATATCAATCGAGATTTCAAATTGTAATTCAGTGTCATTACGACCATCCACGGGAACTGACAGCAGCGTCAATTAATGCTTTAGAAGCATTAAAAAAAGCAGGTTGTTTGCTAACTTCTCAAATTGCTTTGATGAAAGGTGTTAACAATTCTGTAGACACATTAACAGAACTTTTTCAACGTTTACACCGCTATGGTGTAATTCCCCAATATTTATTTCATCCCCGTCCTGTTAAGCACGCAACTCATTTTCAATTTCCCATAGTTGAGGGAATTGAATTAGTCGAAGCTGTGAGAAAAGGGTGCAATGGTTCTGTAAAACGCTTTCGTTATATACTTACTCATTCTGATGGAAAATTAGAATTGGTGGGTGTAATACCTGGAGAGTCTATGCAGTTAGTTACGAAATGGCAGCAAGTTAGAAAAGGGGTAGAAAAACCGGAGTTAATGTTAGTTAATGTTAGTTAATATTGATAAAGATACTTGCTGGATTGATAGCTAATTTAATTTGCAGCGATTTTTCATGTAAATTGACTATATTTTTTCTATTTCACGCAGAGCAAAAAGTGTCCCAAATACATTAAAGCTACTGTGGTTCAATTTAATTTGTAATTACTCGGTCAAATACCTGTGCATCACAATCAAAAACAACTCATTAGGATTGGGTTATTATTTGAAAGCCAAGTTGATATTATGTCGTTGCCAAATGCTACCGAAGCAACTCATTATCATTGGCGAGAATTAGAAGAAGTGGAAGCGGTGACAAAAAGTTTAACAGCTTTAGGTTATCAAGTTGATAAAATTGGTATTTTAGATGCTTTACTGCAACTAAATAGTAATTCACGGCAGTTACCTGATTTTGTATGGAATCTTTCTGTGGGAGTTACTTCCCGCAATCGTACTGCCCTAGCACCAGCAATTCTGGAACAATTAGGTATTCCCTATACTGGTGGTGATGCAACTGTAAAAAGTTTAACTCTCAATAAAGATTTTCTCAAACCATTATTACAGTGGAGTGGTATTCTTACACCCGATTGGTATTGCTATGACTCGGCAGAAGATGTCAAATCTTTACCTCCTTGGTCATCTGCAATTTTAAAACCTAGTTGTGAAGGCTATTCTTTAGGTTTACAACGCTTTGATATACAGGAGGGATTGACAAAACTCCAACAAACTGTTGCCAAAATGAGGAAATTATTCGCAGCACCAATAATTTGTGAAGAATTTATTGTGGGTAGAGAAATTACTGTGGGCGTTGTTGGTAATTCCTTCCCTTTACTATTGGGAGGAGTGGAAACAGTTAATGCTCAAGGTGAATCATTACAAACAGAAATTTTAGATTTACCAGCCAAACGTCAGGGTAAATATCAAAAAGTTGGTGTTGATTTATTTTCTCCAGATTTAGAAAGACTCAAACAAATAGTCTGGCAATTAATGCAACTTTTAAAACCACTAGATTATGCCACCTTTGATTTTCGCATATCGACAGATGGACAACCTTATCTATTAGATATAAATGCTGATGCGACTTTACACCCCCAACGTTCCTTAGCCCAAATTGCCTATGCAGCAGGATTATCCTATCAGCAATTAATTGAGATGATTTTAAATGTCTCTTGGGAAAGGTGGCAAAAGAAATGAAGCGATCGCTCTTTAACATTGCTGGTATTGTTGCGATCGCAACTACGATTAGCAAAATCTTTGGTTTGTTAAGGGCAAGCATTGTCGCTGCGGTGTTTGGATAGTTTACCAACGTCAGACATTTGATGAAGAAGCATCTCAACTAGTAGCATCAATATTAATGGCTTATGGGTTGGGAGCTTTTACTAGTGTGGCTGTAGGTGTATTAGTACGGGTGTTTTATGCCTTGGAAGATGGAAAAACACCATTAAAAATTGCGATCGCAAATATCCTATTGAATATTGTTTTAGATTACTTTTTTGTGAATAAATTTGGCGCACCAGGGTTAGTTTTAGCCTCGATGGGAGTTAATTTAACTGCCATGTTGATGATGTTGTGGTGTCTGCATGGTTTGGCTTTGGGGGAATGGGGTTTATCTATTTTGGGATTAGTTGGAGCTTCCGGAGTTGGAGGGTTTGCAGCTTGGGGATTTGTTAGAGTTGGGGAAGGGTTTGGAAAAGGTTTTGCATGGCAACTGGTGGAAGTGAGTGTAGCTGCTTGTTTGGGGTTAGGAATTTTTGCGGTATTAGCCAATTGGTTGCGATTACCGGAAGTGGATTTATTGGTAAGACGTTTGCAGAGGAAAAGTTAATTTAACTGGCGTGAAAACATGGTAATTTTAGAATTTACTATTACCAGCGTTTAAAAACTTCCATCGGTGAAAACAGACAGCATATTTACCGTCTATTTCAAGAATTTCCGAGCATGGATATCCAGGAGATACAGGAGATGTTTGGATTAAGTGACTTGAAGCAAACACGAGTATATCAGCAAGCTTTTGCAGAAGGTGAACAGGAAGGTATAGAAGAAGGAAAGTTATTTGCTGTACCACCAATGCTAGCTGCTGGGTTGACTGTGGAACAGATAGCGGAAGCTTTAGGTTTAACTGTGGATGAGGTAAGACAAGCTGCACAAGCACAATCTTCTCAGTAAATGAGGGAATACAGGAAATGTCCGCGATCGCACTTTTATCCAAAACTAACTGCGATCGCATTTCCGAACCAAGCCATAATTTGGACTCTCAAACAAAATGCGATCGCTTCTTCTATAAATTGACGTGAGAGCGATGACTTTTCCTAAACTTATTCAAGTTTCTTCCCTCTCAAAACTAATCACCATATCTCGAATTTCGTTTGCAGTAATATCTTCTTGATCGGATTTAGAATAAATAGTTAATAATAAAATACTCGTCGGTGATTCAACTTGATAAATTAATCTATATCCAGCACTCTTACCTTTTTGGATATTACTATTACGAACCCTCAATTTATAAACAACAAAATCCTCGCCAATATCTCCTATCCTATCTCCTAATATATTTCCTTCTTGTAATTGTTCGATTACAACTTGAACGTCAGAGCGAATATTGCGAAATCTTTTAGAAAGAACACGCAAATTTTGTTTGAATTCAGGGGTTAAATCAATGCCAACTAATGGTTTTTCTTCATTCGGCATCAATTCCCTCCCACATTTGAGATAATGGTAGACGCTGCCCTGTTTTTGCTTGATGTAAAGCTCTTTTCAAGCTAGCTTTAACCTCCTCAACTGGTGTATCATCGGGGTCAATATCTTCTGCATCTTCTGGAACCAACACAATCACCCGCACCTGATGGGGATAAGTTGTTCCTTGAATCGGTTCATCCAAAACGAGGTTTCCCCGATCGTCAATTTTGCCAGTAACTTCGATCGCTTTCATTTTGTCTACCTTGCGTTGCTGAATATCCTAACATTCGGTGCAAGCGATCGCACTCCTTAACCCAACCGCTCAAAACCAAACGCGATCGCCATCTCAAAAAAATCGTGAAAACCAAAACGCGATCGCTCTCCTTAACCCAACAATTCCAAACACGTAGCCGTAAGGCTTGTCGTCAGACATCGCCATCCCTACAAATTCTCCAAAATGCGATCGCTAACTACAAAACAAACTCAATTTCCAATTTATCTCATCAAAGCTTGAAAGCCTGCTTGTACAAAATGCTGGTCGAAAGTCAAAGCTTGAGTAATTCCAGCTTGCTTCATACTGGAGTTTAGACTAAAGCGGTCTCAGCAACACTGCGATCGCGGACAAAAAAATAGAGAGATACCTGTGTAAAAAC
>NZ_NTFS01000235.1 GCF_002289455.1 Brunnivagina elsteri CCALA 953 | reverse complement strand
ACCGTATCTCAATCTTAATAGTAATCTTAATTGTATAACTTTATTGAGTACTATATTGCTTTACTCGCTTTTTATTGTGGAGAAATTTTGAGTTTGCAAAAAGTACGATATGCTGCTCTGCTTATCCCATCTATTGATTTGCTCCTGAGTTCTTATTTTCAAACGCAGAGTTGCACAGACGAATATAGAGGAATATAGAGATTTAACAAGCTTGTTCTGTTTAATTCCCCAGCAATAGAAGGGTAGCGTGTTTTGTGTCGGGGTAAAATCTCCGTTACAAAACATAATTGCGAATTGTTTTAATGGTGGCTATTTACATTTGTTGGTGTAGTCGCAGGTTAGAAATGATGGGATTGACTAGATGAAGTAAAATAAATTACATCAAATCCCATTGTTCAAAATAAACAAACAAAAATTTAATTATGTTAAAAGTATTCGCAGACAGAGGTGGCACATTTACAGATATTGTTGTCGTTACAGACTCTCAACCAGTTATCGATAGATTATTAAACCATCCAGAACGCTTTTTAATAGTTCCCCTTCCCTATCAGCAATGGGTAATTGTTTATAAATTACTTTCCGAAAATCCCGAACAATATCAAGATGCAGTTATTCAAGCTATACGAGATATATTAGGAATTTCGACGAATCAACCCATCCCCACAGAAGCAATAGAAGTGGTTAAAATGGGGACGACAGTAGCGACAAATGCGCTTTTAGAAAGAAAGGGCGATCGCGTTGTTTTAGTTATCACCAAAGGGTTTAAAGATGCGTTAAGAATCGGTTATCAAAATCGACCAAATATATTTGCCCGTCACATCATTTTACCGACAATGCTTTATGAGCAAGTTGTGGAAGTTGATGAACGCTACGACGCAAACGGAAATGAATTAACTTCTGTAAACATTGAACTGGTCAAAAAAGATTTACAAGTAGCTTATAATGCTGGAATTCGTAGTTGTGCCATTGTATTTATGCACAGCTACAGTTATCCCAAACACGAACAAATAGTCGCAGAAATTGCTCAACAAATTGGATTTACCCAAATTTCGATATCCCACCAAGTCAGTCCTTTAATGAAATTAGTGAGTCGGGGGGATACAACAGTTGTCGATGCCTATTTAACTCCAATTTTACGCCGTTATGTCAACCAAATTACCAGCCAATTACCCGCAGTTAAATTAATGTTTATGAAATCGGATGGCGGATTAGTTACAGCAGAACAATTTCAAGGTAAAGATAGTATTTTGAGTGGTCCTGCGGGTGGTATTGTTGGTGCAATTCAAACTAGTAAAAGAGCAGGTTTTGAGTTAGTAATTACCTTTGACATGGGGGGAACTAGTACAGATGTTGCCCATTTTAAAGGTGAATATGAACGTCAATTAGATTCAGAAATTGCTGGTACAAGGATGCGAGTTCCTGTGCTAGATATCCATACAATTGCTGCTGGAGGTGGTTCAATTCTATTTTTTGACGGTTCGAGTTATCGAGTTGGTCCTGAGTCTGCTGGCTCAAATCCTGGTCCAGCAAGTTATCGACGGGGAGGACATTTAGCTGTCACTGATGCCAATATTATGTTAGGAAAAATTCACCCTCAATATTTCCCTTCCGTATTTGGAATTGATGGGAATTCACCTTTAGATAAACAGGTTGTAGTTGAGAAATTTACTAACTTAGCAACAGAGATTAAAACAGCTACAGGTAATAATCGTACCCCCGAACAAGTCGCAGCAGGATTTATTGCGATCGCAGTTGAAAATATGGCAAATGCGGTTAAAAAAATTAGTCTACAACGGGGTTATGATGTCACTGAGTATGTACTTTGTTGTTTTGGTGGTGCGGGGGCACAAGTTGCTTGTTTAATTGCCGATACATTGGGAATGAAAAAGATATTTTTACATCCTTATGCTGGTGTTCTTTCTGCTTATGGCATGGGATTAGCAGATGTGAGAACAATTAGAGAAGCAGGTATGGGAAAAGAATTAACAAAAGAATTAATTATAGAAGTACAGCAATTAATGGATACTTTGGAAACCCAAGTGAGAAATGGAGAAGATGGGAAGATAGATGGACAAAAATTAGTTAAAAAGATAAATTTAAAATATGAGGGAACTAATTCTGCTTTGACTGTGAATTTTGGATTGGATATAGCAACAATGTGGCAGGAATTTGAGAAAGAACATAAAACCCGTTATGGTTTTATTCAATTAGAAAAAAACTTAATTGTCGAGTCAGTTTCAGTGGAGCTAATTCAAAAAATGGATACTCCCCCAGAACCTTTAGTCACTCGTACTCGTTCTATTAATGAAATTCCCATACCCGTAGACACAGTACAAATGTTTACTAGGGATAAATGGCACGATACACCAGTTTATCAAAGAGAGAATTTACAACCAGGAGATAAAATTAGGGGAACCGCAATCATTGTTGAAAAAATTAGTACGATTGTAGTTGAACCTAACTGGGAAGCACAATTAACTGAGCTTAATCATTTAATCTTAGAACGCATTAATTAATAGATTCAAACATCCTATAAGAGAATACAAAAAAAGTCTCCCTAATTCTTGTAGGGGTGGGGTTTTCCCACCCTTGTGAAGGATATAATTGATTGATAAATCTATAAGTTGGGATATTTTATTTTCCGCAAGTCCCTAATTTCAAATTAGGTAAGTAAATTCTCTAGTTCTTTAATGATATTTAAGAACCAGTAAATCTAGCCTTCATCATAGTCTTAAATTCCTCCATTGCTGAATCTTTAGGTAAACTTTGAATCCAAGCAGCACGCTGATTTAAATTTTCAGTCAAAATCTTAAGTTTCGGATGTTTATCAAGCGATAATCCTGCAAGATTTATAATAGTTAATACGGTTCCTGCTGTTACTTCTGCAAGGGTAAAATCTGAACCAGCAAAATACTTTTGTTCTCCTAAAAGTTCTTCCAAAAAGGTTAATATCCTTAAGACTTTCTGGGTTGCTGGTTCAACTACTTCTGAATCAATTGGTAAACCAATCATGACAGTGCACCATTCTTACCTTTGCTAAATTTTGAGCATTAGTAGGAAGCAGGGAAGGATTTGGATATTTTGCTTCTAAATAATCAAGAATCGCCAAAGATTCTATTATCCTAAAGCCGTCATCTTCTAATACTGGAATATGATGCAAAGGATTAATTGCTAACAATTCTGGTCGATTTGGAACCCCATTTAGCTCAATTTCCACTAACTCGCATTCTATGTTTTTTTCTAATAATGCAACCAAAACACGACGAGAATGGGGAGAAATGGGATTGTGATAAAGCTTGAGCATAGAAAACTCCTGGTAGATAATTTTCTTGATTCCGATATATCGAAATCATATTTGATTTGGATTGTTCGTAAATGATTTAGGATTATTATAGTATGATGCTATACCATAAAATCAAATATAAAATAAATATCTATCTACTGGAGCATGAATTAAAATGCATATAACATCTCAACCTGACCCAGTTCGTTTAGAAATATTTAAAAATCTTTATCAATTTATTGCCGAGCAAATGGGTATTGTTCTGCAAAATACTGCTGCTTCAGTGAATATAAAAGAAAGGTTAGATTTTTCCTGTGCGATTTTTGATGCTTCCGGTTTATTAGTGGCAAATGCTCCACATATTCCCGTGCATTTAGGCTCGATGAGTGAAAGTGTTCGCAGTTTAATTAATGATAAAGGTGATAATATCAAACCGGGAAATGTCTATCTATCTAATAATCCCTACAACGGAGGAACTCATCTTCCTGATGTTACAGCTATTACCCCTGTTTTTCTTAACCAAAAATTAGATAATCAGACTTTAGAAACAGGAGATGAATATTCTCTAAAATATCCGATTTTTTATGTTGCATCTCGCGGACATCAAGCTGATATTGGTGGAATCACTCCGGGTTCAATGCCTCCCCACAGTACTAATATTGAAGAGGAAGGAATACTTTTTGATAATTTTCTCTTGGTTGAAGAAGGTAATTTATTAGAAACTTCCACTAGACAACATCTCTCAAATCATAAATATCCTGCACGAAATATTAATCAAAATATTGCTGATTTTCAAGCCCAAATTGCGGCAAATGAAAGAGGTTTACAAGAACTTCGGAAAATGGTTGCTCAATATGGACTAGAAACAGTCCAAGCTTATATGGAATTTGTGCAGAATAATGCCGAAGAAGCAGTCAGAAAAGTAATCGATACTCTGAAGAATGGCTCATTTAGTTATGAGATGGATAGTGGTGCAGAAATTCGAGTCAGTGTGATAATCAACCGGGCAAAACGCAGTGCCATAATTGATTTTACTGGTACATCTGCACAATTAAATAGTAATTTTAATGCACCGAAAGCAGTAACTCAAGCTGCTGTTCTATATGTATTTAGGACTTTAGTTAATGATAATATTCCCTTAAATGCGGGATGTTTAAAGCCTTTAGAAATTCTTGTTCCCACAGGTTGTATGCTGAATCCAACTTATCCCGCAGCAGTAGTTGCTGGTAATGTGGAAACTTCGCAAATAATTGTCGATGCTTTATATGGTGCATTAAATGTCATGGCAGCTTCCCAAGGAACGATGAATAATTTCACTTTTGGGAATGAAAAATATCAATATTATGAGACTATTTGTGGTGGCTCTGGTGCTGGAATTGACTTTGATGGTACGGATGCGGTGCAAACCCACATGACCAATTCCCGTTTAACTGACCCTGAAGTTTTAGAAACTCGCTATCCTGTGATGGTGGAAAGTTTTAGTTTGCGTGCTGATAGTGGGGGGAAAGGAAAATATTCTGGTGGGAATGGGGTTATTCGTCGGATTAAGTTTTTGGAACCAATGACGGCAAATATTCTCTCTGGACATCGGGTTATTTCTCCCTTTGGTTTAAATTCGGGGGAAGGGGGAAAGGTAGGACGTAACTACATTCTGCGTCGGGATGGAAGTCAGGAGAATTTGGGTAGTACTGCAACGGTTGAGATGCAATCTGGGGATATTTTTGTTGTGGAAACTCCTGGGGGGGGAGGTTTTGGGTGTTAGGGGAAAGGGAAAATGATAAAAAATAAGGGGAAGAAATATTTTCTCCCCCTTGATTATTTTGGTTTTGGTTTTTAGTTTGCTTGTCTGCTTTGGTGTCTTCTTGAAGTCGCTTGCGTAACATTTGCCTTTGCTTTTTCAGTTGTCGCTGTCTTGCAGAACCACCTCTACCTTTGTGGTTTCTCCCTTCTTTTCGGGGGGATTCCCACCTTTTGAGTCTCATATATTGATAATTGGGTGTTTTTTGTAATTACCTACTTATTGTAATCTAGTGTAATACAGTAGTCAATTAAATAAAAAATCAATATCAATATCAATATCAATATCAATAAAGACGTTCCACCGGAACGTCTCTACGATGGGGTTGTGATTATTAAAAAATGGGCGAAGAGAGAATCGAACTCTCACACCTTTCGGTGGCAGATTTTGAGTCTGCTGCGTCTACCAATTTCGCCACCCGCCCTTGGGTGCAACCTCTCCATTATAACCTATGTTCGGATAATTTTGCAAGAGTTTTTGATATTCTTTGCTGGCAGCCCAATTGTCGATTTCTCTGGCTCGGAGTACGGGGACTGGGTGGGTTAGTTGTGCGGTGCGGGCAGCTTTGACGGTTTCACCAAGTTCGGTGTTGCTGATGTCGTCGTAGGCACGGGCTTGGGCGATGAAGGCATCAAGGTTGAGTTGTGGTGCGAGGGTTGGGGAACCACCTGCTAGTTTCATGAGTACGGACATGACAGCTTTGGGGTTTTGGGTGGCAAGTAGTGCGGCGCGATCGCAAGTAAATTCGGCGCATCGAACCCATTCCAAGAGTTGGGATTGAATTGATTGGGCGAGAACTGCACCAATTGTGGGTACGGAAGCTGCTGCCAGTATCAATAAGTTAACTGGGGTGAGATAAACACTGTGGTCGCATTTGAGGTGTCCGAGTTCATGGGCAAGTACAGCCTGAATTTCTTCTGGTGTCAGCATGTCGATGAGGGAGGTATGTACCACAATAAAAGGCTGTTTTCCGCGCATGGCAAAGGTGTAGGCATTTGGTGCGGGATGCTGACGTAGGTAAAGCTGGGGGGGTTCGATGTCCAAAATTTTGCAGGCTTCGAGTAACAGATTGTGTAAATCTGGTAATTGGTTTTCTCCTACCAATATGCTTGATGCAATGTTCTCAACATAAAAAACTTGTTCGGCAACAGGTCCAAGCAGGTTTCGCACCATCATATCCAAGCCTGGTATCTGTTTTAAAGTTTTGGTGGCTTCGAGGTCAAGGGGATGGCGAAATGAGTCGGCTTTAAGACCAATTAGTTGAGTTTTGAAAAAGGACATGGGGAGCAGGTTAGTTAAAAGTTTGGTTTTTATCTCACTAGGTACTAGTATAGCGAACTGCTATGTATGGCGATTGGTAAGGTTGATATAGGTTTTCTTGTTTGGATGGAATAAAAAATAAAAATAGAGACGTTCCTTCCGATGGAACGTCTCTACGATTTAGGCTGGTTGTACTGTATTTGTCGCAGTTGCGATCGCAATATCAGCTTCAACTTCCCTAACTCGTTCAATTTTGGCTCCCAACTGCTGTAACTTCAAATCGAGGCGATCGTAACCCCGATCTAAAAACTGCAATCCTTTGATTGTAGTTTCGCCACTGGCAGCTAATCCAGCAACAACTAAAGCCGCAGACGCTCGCAGGTCACTTCCTAGTACTGGTGCCCCTGATAATGAGTGGACTCCACGCACAAAAGCAATGTTACCCTTGACGCGAATATCAGCCCCTAAGCGATTCAATTCGGAGGCATGACGCAAACGGTTTTCAAATACAGTTTCGTTAATTAAACTGTCACCTTCCGCAAGAGCCAATAGTGTCATAAATTGGGCTTGCATATCGGTTGGGAAACCTGGATGGGGCAATGTTTGAATGTCGGCTGCTTTGAGTACTGCTGCGGGCAATACACGCAAGCAATTGGGTGCTTCCTCAACAACATTGACTCCCATTTCTTGTAGCTTGGCAATTATGGGTAGCAGGTGTTCGGGTACGACAGGAGACAGTAATAATTCCGAATGGGTGATTGCTGCTGCTGTTAAAAATGTACCTGCCTCAATGCGATCGGGAATCACTTCATAATCGGTTGAATGTAGATTGCTAACACCTAGTATCGTAATAGTACTAGTACCAGCACCCGTAATTTTTGCCCCCATCGAGTTACAGAAATTCGCCAAATCGACCACTTCTGGTTCGCGAGCTGCGTTATCGAGGATTGTTTCCCCATCCGCTAAGGTAGCAGCCATCATCAGGGTTTCGGTGGCACCGACGCTGGGGGAGTCTAAGTAGATTTTGGCACCTTTGAGCCTGCCTTTATTGCCGGGAACGTGAGCGTTACAAATACCATGCTCGATTTGTACCTCAGCTCCCATTGCCTGCAATCCCCGGACATGTAAGTCTACTGGTCTTGCACCAATCGCACAACCACCCGGTAAAGGCATTTGAGCTACGCCCAAGCGTGCTAATATTGCGCCGATGGCAAAGAAACTCGCCCGCAACTGAGTTACAAGCTCGTAGGGAGCTTTAGAAGTAGTAAATTCTCTAGCATTTACGTCTAAAGTCTCGCCATCTCGATGGATTTTAACGCCCAAAGCCGATAATACTTGAGCCATCCGTTCCACATCGGCAAGTCTGGGTACGTTGCGGATACGACAATCTCCGGAACACAACAAGGCTCCAGTCATCAGGACTAATGCCGAATTCTTTGCCCCACTTATCTTGACATGACCTCGCAGAGAATGACCGCCCCATACCCGCAAGACTGAGGAGTCTGCTTCGGGTGCATTCTTTGTATCTGGTAAGCCGCTAACAGGATTAATAAGCCTACCCTCCAAAAAATAATTAAATAAAATTTATACGTTGGAAGTTGGTTTTGATTTTTACAGTAAAGACTGAATTTGTCTACATTTTTGCACTACATAATTTGGGAGAATTGGTAGTGTCCGTTAACGGTAAGGGCAAAAATATCAAGATACATCACTTTCGCAGCAAAAATATTATAAATCTATTATTTTCTTGACAAATACAAATTATTTAGCAACAATTAAAAAATTGTGGATTGTAATGTAAAATTCTCTAAACGCTGGCGGGACTGGCGGAATTGGTAGACGCGCATGATTCAGGTTCATGTGCCGCAAGGCTTCCGGGTTCGAGTCCCGGGTTCCGCATTGACTATTCAGTTAGGAGTGAAGAGTTAAGGGTGATGAATATCTAAATAAACTCCTAATCTTTAACTCCTAATACCATTTTAATATTGAAGATGCATAAAATAACCCCACCGCCTGTGGCACCTCCCCTTACTAAGGCGAGGTTGGAGGAATCGAAATAATGTGTAGCTTCACAAGTAATTGGTATAACTTCCCATGTTAACTAGTCTACAAAATACTTTAGTCAAGCAAATTCGCAAGCTGCATTCCGCTAAGGAGCGTCATCAACAGGATTTATTTTTGTTGGAGGGAACGCACTTACTAGAAGAAGCCGCTACTGCAAATTATCCTTTGGAGGCTTTTTGTTGTACCGAAGAGTGGCAAGCAAAGCATTTTCAATTGTGGGAAGAGGTTTCTCAAAAATGCGATCGCACCGAAATCGTTAGTGAGGATGTACTCAATGCGATCGCAACTACTGTACAGCCTGATGGTGTTGTCGCAACGGCAAAACGTGGTCTGAACCCTCAACAAGTGGCTTTTTCTGGTTTAATATTAGCTTTGGAAACAATACAAGACCCTGGAAATTTGGGGACAATGATTCGCTCTGCTGCTGCTGCTGGGGCATCGGGGTTAATTGTAAGCAAAGATTGTGTTGATTTAGACAGCCCGAAGGTATTGAGAGCCAGTGCTGGGCAGTGGTTTCGTCTTCCGATGGTAAAAAGCGAAGATTTAAAAGCTACAGTAACTCTAGCTAAAAATGCGGGGATGCGAATTGTTGCAACTTTAGCAAATGCCAGTTTAACTTATTGGGATGTGGATTGGTGTCAACCGACTTTGGTTTTGTTGGGTAATGAAGGAGCTGGTTTATCAGCAGAATTAGCGGCAATGGCAGATGTGCAGGTAAATATACCCCTGAATCCAGGAGTGGAATCATTGAATGTTGCGATCGCATCCGCATTGATTTTGTATGAAGCACGGAGACAGATGGAAAAAGTCAAAAGATAAAAGTAAAAAGTCAAAAGAGAAGAGAAGAGAAGAAATAAATCAATTTTACTTGCTCGAAATACTCTTAATTGCTGATTCCTGATTGCTGACTTCTCATTTTTATTTCTTTTGCTTTGTTTACTATGCTTAATTCTGACTCGAATAATCCAAATTCTACTCATCGTATAGTAAAACCCAGTTCTGACTTTTATACGACTTTTTCGGAAGTCGAAATTTTAGAAATAATTGACGCATTAGAAGTGAGACGGGAAATACCTCTCAAGTATTCTTATAAAGGAAAAGGTGGAAAGATTTGGGATAATTTTTATCAAAAATATATTATTCCGACTTGGTATAGAACATCAAATGTAGAAATTGAGCTTTTAAATAATAACTTTCAATATTTGAATGGAGATAATCTAGTTGGTAGCAAAGTAAATATTATTGATGTTGGTGCTGGTAATTCATATCCTATTAAAAAATATATTCGTCAACTCCAGAAACTGGGTAAAATCAATCAATATATTGCCTTAGATATCAGCGAAGCTTTACTTGATGTCTCTCAAAAAAACTTTAAAAACTGGTTTCCAAAAATAAATTATATTAATGATACTCTTGATATCGAAAATTCTTGTATACCCAAAACATTATTAGAAAATGAACCAAATCAAAATCAAGAAACAATAAATATCATCTTACATTTGGGAGTTACAATCGGTAATCACCACAATCGATCTAGAGTTTTTAATAATTTTAGCAAAAGTATGAAAAAGAATGATTTATTAGTTCTGACTAATGAAATTGGTTCTAACTCCAAGTGGAATGGTGAAGCTAGAGGAGGTTGTGATTATCATGCAGAGAATATATATAAATGGATAACAAGTGCGATCGCAATTAAATCGGAAGATTGCCAACTTGTGAGAAAGTACGATTCTGTTAGAGATAGTGTGGTTGCTAATATCAAATTTCTCCACAATTACACAATAATTTTCAATATTCAGGGAATTGACAAGAATATTGAATTTTCCGCAGACGATAACATTACTATTTGGAGACATCACAAGTTTGAAATACCCCAGCTTCAGCAAGAACTCGCACAAGCTGGATTGGAACTTATTCGCTACAGCACTAATAAATATTCGTCCCATATCATGGCGATTTGTCAACTAGCTCATATTCCTTAATCTACTTCAGTTCGCGAAATCATTTTTTTGTTTAACTGCTTCCAAAAAAATAAAATATCCCAACCATCGACTTATCAATTGTATTATTTGTAAGTAAGTGTGGGAA
>NZ_NTFS01000234.1 GCF_002289455.1 Brunnivagina elsteri CCALA 953 | reverse complement strand
GAAATGGACTCAATCCGTCGCAGCCAAGGCAAGCCCACTTTTAGTACCTGGCGAACTTTATTCACGTCAAATCCGTGATTCTGCCAACTTTTCGGAAACCAGGGTTCATCCCGCCCGACGAGTAACTGTCCAGCTAACAGCAACATAGCCATTCCAAAGGGAACCGAATAGCCTGGAGCCGGGATGGGTAAGGCGGACGGAAACGACAGCAGCACAAATAGAAAACCGAAGGTGCGCTCACCTGCGAGGGCGAGGAGGTCACTGAGAGTGACTTTGACGCGATCGTTGGGAAGTTGGTTGTTCGGGAAATTTGAGGGGGTAGCAATCAGTTCGCCAGCTTCAGATTGCTGCAAATGATTATTTTCAAAGAAAAGTTTCTCGAGTTCGCGGGAAAGGGTAGCCATAGAGATTCTGGGGCAGAGGATGGGGTGTAATGACAAAGAGCCTAGATATGCTATACAAATTTACATGGTTTGGGCAGGAACTGACTTAACCAATGTATAATATTTCTTGCGAACCTTGATTTGCAAGGATTTTAATGACGAGATTTCGTTGATCACTCCTTGACAAGGAAAGTCCCGTAAGGATCGTTGTCTGTTTTTACTCATGATTAAGCAAGCGAAAATACTTCCTTCAGTTGTCTATTTTCTGGAGATTATTGGAGATCGCCCCTTAAAAAACATCAAATTATTTGAGAATATTTGTTGTTGAGTGAGATAGCGATCGCCCCCTGTAAACTTGAGAAGATAATTGTTGAGGCGATTCTCCAGGGGAGAGGCTTCTGCAAAGGCAGACGCTACGCGAACGCCAACGCGTTGACCTTTGGAAAGAAGGCTTCCAGTAAAACTAAGAATTGTGCCAAGCCTCTAATCGATCGAGTTGTTGAGATTGAGTTTCTAGGCGAGTGACGAGGCGATCGCAGACCAGTTCACATAGATTAAATATGATCGGATCGGCAATTTTGTAATACACGCTCACCCCCGACGGGTGGCGGGAAACAATTCCTGCTTGGGTGAGTATTTTTAGATGTTTGGAGACATTTGCCTGTCCTAAGTCAGTTGCAGTCATGATTTCAGTTACATTTTTAGAACCCGATTTAAGACAACACAACAACTGAAGGCGGCTTGCCTCAGATAGTACTTTGAAATAGTCGGCAACTTGTTCTAAGGCTTGAGGGACAACTTCGGGCATTGAAATAAGAAATATTTTTGGATAAGCAATATTACTATATAGTGATATAATAAAGCAATAGTTGTTATTAATAAACTCTATGACTGCACAAATAAATCTATTTCAACTCGCCGAAATCGAAGCTTTTGAGCTTAATCAAAAACTGAATTTGCAGCAAGTCATCCTGCTGGATGTTCGAGAATCAGGTGAATATGCCAGCGAATATATTGCGGGTTCCATTTCCATGCCCCTCTCAGGTTTCGATCCATCTCAAGTCGTCCAAATGGGCGATCGCCCGTTAGTTCTTTGCTGTCAATCGGGAATGCGTTCTTCGCAAGCGGCTGAAAAGCTAAGGGAATATGGATTGACAAATGTGATGCAACTCAAGGGTGGTTTATCCAGTTGGAAAGCGTCAGGCTTCAAGACACAGATAGATCGCAGCGCACCGATCAGTTTGTTTCGACAAGTTCAAATCATGGCTGGTTCCCTTGTCGCTATCGGGACGGGATTGGGCGTACTTGTATCGCCTTGGTTTTTACTTTTAAGTGGATTTGTGGGATGTGGGCTAGTATTTGCGGGTATTAGCAATACCTGTGCTATGGGAATGCTCTTGGCAAAACTTCCTTATAACCAAAGAAATTAAAGATTATGAAACCAATTCGGATTTTTTATTTCTCAGATGTTCTTTGCGTCTGGGCTTACATAACTCAAATTCGCATAGAAGAACTCAAGACTGCTTTCCCCGACGATATTGAAATCGACTATCATTTCGTGCCTGTGTTTGGCAATGCTCACGAGAAGTTAGAGAATGGATGGCGCGATCGCGGTGGTTTGGCTGGCTATAGTAATCATGTCAAAGAAATAGGGCGTAAGTTTGAGCATATTACCGTGCATCCTGATATTTGGACTCATGATATTCCTGCTTCTTCCATATCATCCCATCTATTTTTACACGCTTTACACTTACTGGAAGTGAAGGGATTAGTTCCGAAATCGGACAGAGTATTAGAAAGAACGGCTTGGGCTTTCCGCGAAGCATTTTTTACTCAACTTGCCAATGTCAGCGATCGCAAGGTGCAATTGACGATCGCTGAACGCTTGAAGTTACCCATCAATGACATTAAAGCTACGATCGACAGTGGTGAAGCCTACGCTCAACTAGCCAAAGATGCTGAATTAGTCAAAGAACATAATGTCACAGTCAGCCCGACCCTGATTTTTAATGAAGGAAGACAAAAACTCAACGGCAATGTTGGTTATCGGGTGATCGAGGCAAATATTCGGGAATTGCTTAATAATCCACCTGATGAGCAGTCTTGGTGTTAGCTATAGTCTATATCAAAACCCAAAAAGCGTTGGCATCATCAGTATTGGCTATATATTCAATGCCATCATTTATTGAGTAAGGTTTTTGAGTTTTTAAATGAGCAAATACTAGCAAACGTTTAATAAAATCTTGGAATAGAGGAGACGGGCCTCGCGATGGATTTTACACTGATGACATCCAAAATGGAGTATATTTTCTTCGTGTAAATAATCTTAAAAATCATACAATTGACATAGATGATGTTAAGTATATTACTAGATACGTCCATGATAATACATTAAAAAGAGCGCAGGTTACTGCTGGATATCTAGTTTTTTCAATCAGTGGAACTAAAGAAAATCTTGGTACAGTTTCGATAATTCCCAACAATATTTTAGAAGCCAATCTAAACTCAGCATTGGTTAGATTAGAATTAAATTGGTCAATTATAGATAAAAGATATTTTTGCTATATGTTTGACTTGAATACAACGAGAATTCAAATCAATTTTATTGGTAAAGGTGCTGCTCAGAATAACCTCAATAATGAAGAAATTTCACAAATTCATATATTTATACCTTCAATTAGTGAGCAGGAGAAAATAGTAAATTATTTAGATGAAGCTCATTTAAAGAAAAAACAAAAGGAGACAGAGGCACAGCGATCGCTCGAAAGCATAGACGATTATCTTCTAAGTGAGTTAGGCATTCATTTACCAGAGCCAGAAGAAAACACTATTCAAAATCGAATTTTTTATCGAAGTATAAAAATGATTTCTGGAGATAGAATAGACCCTTATGCTTACAAAAATATTGTCTTGGAAACTTTAAAGAATATTAAAGAATATAAATATGAAAATCGGACGCTCAGACAAATCACAAAACCTGTTATTAATGGCTTTGACTATCGAGATTTTTGTGATTCAGGAAGAGTTTATTTGCGAGTCTCTAACATAAGAAAAGATGAATTTAGTTTGGAAGATGTAAGATTCATTCCAGAATTTCTAATTGAGAAAGATATTGCACTTATTGAAGGCGATCTATTACTGACTAGAAAAGGGAGCTATGGCATTTCTGTTGTAGTTGACAAATCTATTTTACACGCAGTAATTAGTTCCGAGATATTTAGATTGAGATTTCTAAATTTAGGTAAAATAAATCCTTATTTTATTTCTGCATATCTCAATTCAAAGATAGGGCAAATATATTTTGACAGAATAAAAACAGGTGCAATTATGGGGCATATAAGCCAAGATGTACTTCAACATACACCGATAATTGTGCCGCCAATTGAGAAACAAATTGAAATTGTTGATCGCATTACTACAATTCGCGATCGTGCTAAACAACTCCGACAAGAAGGCGTAGCAGAATTAGAGAAAGCAAAGCAAGAAGTTGAGGCGATGATTTTGGGTATTGAATAGGCTGGCAAGTTTCACAAAGTTTTACGATGAGGATTGCTTAGGAATTTGGGAAAGGCGATTTCCTTGCTTTTTGAGATTTCGTGAACTATTTGTCAAGCAAAGCGATCACAGGTTTTGTTAGAGATTGAGAGATATTGCGATCGCAGAATAATCTGATTTTGAGTATCAAATCATGACTACTGCTACCGATTTTAACGATTACTACGCCATTTTAGGGCGTGCCGTTCGGTGAGTTTTTGATGAGAATGGTTCAGCATTGTCAACTGGATAATTGCATTCGACGCATTCCCCACCAAGCAACCCCAAACTCGGCAATCCCTAAGATCAGCATGGCAATGATCAGATACCAAGTGCCAAACCAACCTGAACCCCGCACGAAAACATCACGGCACAATTCGATATAGTACCGTACTGGTACTAAGTAAGCTGCAACAGAAAACGGAAACGGCACACTATTGAGGGGAAACAAAAAACCTGCCAGGAGAAATGCTGTTAAGACTTTAATTGTGCCGATCGCCTGGACAGCCGCACTCTGTGTTGTGGTAAAAATACCAATAATTAACCCTAGTTGTACCCCAGCTAACAAAAATACGAGTGTGCCGATCGCCAACGGGATAGGATCGCCAATAAAGCGGACACCAAATAACAAAAATCCAACTATAAATAGAATTACTGCTTCTCCCAATCCCACCAGCATATATGCAAGGGATTTGCCCATTAATAGTTCAAAGGCGCTCAAGCTAGATGCGTAAAGTTGTAGAATAGTTCCTTGCTCCTTTTCCCGCACTAGAGCGATCGCAATTAGCAAGGGTGGGAAAATAGCTAGAATCACCCCATAACTCCCCGGCACAATAAACAACGATTCCTGTCGTCCAGGATTGAACCAGAGTCTGACTTGGGAAACCACCCCCAACATCTCAGATAGTTTACCTAAATGATTTTGTACAGCAGAAAGCGTTGTTCCGTCTACAGCAAGCTGTGTCACCCGTGCGTTAATCACATCGCTACCATCGACTACAACCTCTATTTCCCCCGTTCTCCCTGCGTCTACGTCAGCAGCAAAACCCACGGGAATTGTTACTTGTACTTGAGCCGTACCGCGATCGAGGGCATCGGGAAACCTTGCACCCTGCCACTTTGCGGGAACAAATAAATTGGTTGCATAAAGTTGTTCAATATAACTGCGACTGAGGGTGCTTTGATCCAAATCGCGCACGACGAGAGGAATGTTTTTTGCTTCCAGGCGAATGGCAAAGCCAATAATTAATAAGGCAATTACCGGGAGAATGAAGGCAAGGGCAACACCTAAGCGATCGCGTCCAAATTGCTCTAACTCTTTAAAAAACTGATTGCGAATTCGTCGTATAATCATAATGGCGCACCTCCTGCCCGTTGCACTTCACCGATAAAGGCATCTTCCAGGGAGAAGGGAATGGGTTCAATTCCAGCTAGGGATAGATGGGCAGTTTGCAGAGATGATTTGATTTTTGGTAGTTCAGTATCGGGATGATCTAAAACGACGTGGAGGCGATCGCCAAAAATTGATACGCGCCAGGGTTCGAGATATCCGCGCAGCAAATCATAACTATTTTGCAACTCTCCCACTTGCAACTCAAATAATTTACCCGGTTGCATCGCCTTAATCTCACTGGCTGAACCTTCCGCCACCTTGCGACCTGCTACCATAAAACACATCCGGTTACATTGTTCAGCTTCATTCATGTAATGGGTTGTCACCAGAATTGCTGTACCATTCCGGGCAAAGTCGTTGATTAACTGCCAAAATTGCTGTCTTGCAAGTACATCTACCCCAGATGTCGGTTCATCTAAAAATAAAATCTCCGGTTCGTGCATCACCGATGCGCCAAAAGCCACCCGTTGTTTCCAACCGCCGGGAAGTTGTCGAGTTAGTAAATGTTCTTGTCCTTCCAAACCGCAAATCGCCAACACCCACCGAATTTTTTCCTGTTGCTGTCGGGCTGGAATGCCGTAAACGCCGCTATAAAAGTGCAAATTTTCTAGAATGCTGAGGTCATCGTAAAGGGTGAATTTCTGACTCATGTAACCAATACGCTGTCTGAGGGAGGCACTACGAAGATTTCCGCGTTCTCCAGCCAGGGACATCTCACCAGAACTGATTGGTAATAGTCCACAAAGCATTTTGATGGCGGTGGTTTTTCCGGCTCCATTGGCACCGAGTAACCCGTACACTTCACCATAGTGAATATCGAGATCGAGATCGACTACAGCATGAAATGAACCAAAAACACGATTGAGATGATGGGCAGAAATGGCAGGTTGTGGGTTTTTTCCATCGGAAGTGGTTGCAGCAAACTGGCGGGTGCGGGGAAAGGGAATTGATTTGGGGATCGAGCCTTTACGACGCAGGAGGGCAATGAAAACGTTTTCTAAGGTTGGGGGTGCAGATTGAATACTATCACCTGGATGTTGCGTTAAGCGTTCGCGCACGAAGGCTTCTCCCTGCTGGGCATCTTTCACCAGAACTTCCAGATGATCCCCTAAGGTTGACACATCTGCAATCTGTCCATCGGGGTCAATCAGGGGCAATAGTACTTGTTCCGCTTTGACGAGATCAAGGGTGCGAATTACCAGACGACTGAGGTGTAAATCTGCTTTCAATGCTGCCGGAGAACCCACTTGCTGAATTTGTCCGTTGTCTATGAGTGCGACGCGATCGCATCGTTCTGCTTCATCCAAATCTGGCGTTGCTACAACCACGGTAATTCCCTGCGCCGTCAACCCCGCCAAAATATCCCAAAACTCGCGGCGGGCAATGGTATCAACTCCAGTGGTTGGCTCATCTAACAATAGCACTTGTGGCTCTGCAACCAATGCACAGCACAGGGCTAACTTCTGCTTCATCCCACCTGAAAGCTGACCCGCAAGGCGATCGCGAAATTGCCCTAATTGCATCAGGTTAAGATATTTTGTCCGTCGCCCTTCCAATTGATCTTCTGGTACTAACCGCAGTCCAGCACTGTAATGAATATTTTCATCAACACTCAAATCTGGATAGAGAGAGAATTGCTGAGTCAGATACCCAGCATGGTTACGGGCATCTCTGGCAGGTAATCCCAAGATTTGCGCTGTTCCCGCCGTTGCTTCCATCACACCTCCCAGAATGTTGAAAGCTGTAGTTTTTCCCGCACCATCGGGACCAATCAGCCCAAACAATTCACCGAGATGAATTTCTAGATCGATTCCTTGAATGGCGATGGTTTTGCCATAGTGTTTGTACAGCTTCTGGATGCGAA
The DNA here is from genome assembly GCF_002289455.1 of Brunnivagina elsteri CCALA 953. Classification (GTDB taxonomy): domain Bacteria; phylum Cyanobacteriota; class Cyanobacteriia; order Cyanobacteriales; family Nostocaceae; genus Brunnivagina; species Brunnivagina elsteri. Next base: position 3,351 of record NZ_NTFS01000234.1, on the reverse strand, counting down.
TCGTCACATCATCCAACATCGGGGAAGGTGCGATATGCCTATTCTCGAATTTATTTACTGAGTGTCGAATCACATATTTGTTCCCTTTTAATTCAGATAATTTACTGAGAGTAGATATTTGGAGTGCGATCGCTGCGGCGGGCGTAGACATCGCTCCCGATTTATCAGTGCAACTCCTATATCAGAATGACTGCAAGATGTTTCATTCTTCGGGTTATTTGATTGATTACGATACAAAAAAGAATAATCATCTCAAATTTGAATAGGCACATCAAAATAGATGCACCGTTTATCAAAATTCTTTTGATGGTATAAAAATCTTACTCCTTCGTGAAATACGTTCATTGTTCCGAATAAGACAACACATAACTACTTATTGTGACACCGCGAGAACAAATCCTCAATTTTGTTTAAATTTTTGTCACAAATTCAAACAAAGTTTCCTCATTTTATACATTTAAAACCTTTGCCAAAACCTAATTTCAAGCACCGATTTGTCATACTAAAAAGTAAAGTTTCAGGACTTTTCGCTGATATTAATTCTGATTAATTAACAGCATCTTCTGTATTTAACGATGTTCTGTTAGACTCAGATAAACGAAACAAAATCACACCTTTAAAAAATACTCGGTACTGTCTTCAGGAATTATCACAATGAACTTAATAGATCGCCAAGATACGGCTTTTCTGAAATTTATAGGGAAACTACCACCCGAAGAGAATTACATCCCAGTTCAATCTTTAAATCGGGGAGCATGGTATTGGGTCGATAAAAATACCCCTTACCTGCAAATTATTTCGCCAGAACCACACCCGTGGGGTCAGGATTGGGTAATTTCACCTGTCGTAGATAGGGGAATTAAAGACCTCGTTGAAGAACCTCCATTAAGTGTGAGTTTGAAACTTTTCTCTCCTCCCCCATTAGACAAGGCTATCTCAGTGGAAATAACTCTGCAGATCGAATACGGTAAGTTTGTCCACACGCAAGAGAAACTCTACTACTTTGTAACATTTAGTTGTCAGGGTGATGACTCTTTAGCAGAACATGAAAACCCACTGAGTGAGTGGGTGACATATTTGTTCTATCCGAAGGCGAAAAAATGAGAATGTAATATCGTTGATACAGCGATCGCCAGCCTTTTTCTAATGTTTCAACACAATCCGATATCGAGCTTGTCCTTGTGCCAAATGCGCCATTGCTTGATTCACTTGACTGAAAGCAAAGGTTTCTATCACAGGTTCAATGCTATGACGAGCCGCGAAATCGAGCATTCTAGCGGTTGTTGTCGGACTACCAATCGCAGAGCCAGATAAGGATTTTTGCCCAAAGATTAAGGAGAAAGCATTGACTTGAATTGGATTTGGTACGACTCCAACAAAGTGTAATCGTCCTTTGGGACGCAGCGTCTTAATATACATTTCCCAATCGATATCTGCATTTATGGTGGAGAGAATAAAATCAAACGAGTTAGTAAGTCTCTCAATCGCTTTAGTATCACGAGAGTTAACAAAGTGGGTAGCTCCTAATTTACGGGCTTCAGATTCTTTGTCAGGATTCGTTGAAAAAGCAGTGACATCGCATCCCCAAGCTCGCAAAAATTGTAGTGCCAGATGTCCAAGACCACCAATGCCAATCACAGCAACTCGGTCAGTTGGTTTCACATCAAACTGAATAATGGGATTAAACACGGTAATGCCACCGCAGAACAACGGACCTACTTTAGCTGGATCGATTCCTTCTGGCAAAGGAGTCACCCATTCTTGATGCGATCGCACCTTGTCAGCAAAGCCTCCATAGCGACCGACAATAGTTTGCTCTGCCGTTAGACACAAGTTGTGATTGCCGGACATACACCACTCGCAGTGCATACAAGAATGGGAAAACCAACCTAATCCAACTCGCTGACCTATTTCAAGGGTTGTCACATGATCACCAACTGCTGCAATGCTTCCCATAACTTCATGACCTGGTACGAGGGGGTATTTAGTAATACCCCAATCATTCTTTAACATACTTAGGTCGCTGTAGCAAATCCCGCAATACTCGACATTGATTTCTACTTCTTCGTCTTTCAATATCCCTGGATCGTATTCAAGTGGCTCCAGCATTCCGCCTGCTGTTTGCGCTGCATAAGCGTTAATCATGTGTGTATCCTCCTTTAGTACTGGAGTTTAGACTAAAATATTTAATGTTAAGAACACTTGCATAACTACTCAACCCCAGTTATGTTCCAAGCGGTTAGCTATTAGCTGTACTCTACGAGAAGGCTTACACCTATAGCCAAAAGCTAATAAAATAGAGCCTAATAGCCATTTAAAACGTTCAATTGTTAACCGTTTTTGGTTTATTCTCTGGAAGAAAAGAGGGTTTGCCAATCTTGTACAAAGGATGCTGGAACTGATAGATTAATGGTTTCACCACCAACGATAGGCAGCGTCAAGCTGAGGGGAATTTCTGGCTGCAACTGCGGTAATAATGGCTGAATATCATACTCTCCTACATTCGAGTCAGGAGCAGATAAATCAGTAAAAATAATGCTGGAGTTATCATTAGCAGCGAGTGTTTTACCCATTGAATCAGCCAACAATAAGGGTTTACTGCGGTCGATTTCTACCACACCAGGGAAACCAACTAAACGTAATTCAAAACTACTTTTACCATTAGGAGAAACACGTTTAAATGCGATCGCCTGCCAGATATTTCCGTGCTGATCTTTCAAGGTTTGTCTAGATTGGTACACCATTTGTCCTGGGGCTTCTTCTAATTGACGAATGGTAGCTCTCACTGGTGCGATCGCCATATTAATAGTCAAAGTCCAGACTAGCATTCCGAGTATGAGTGTTGCTCCAATGAAACGAGAAATTGATTTCATTTTTATTCCTCTCTAAATATATGTAAATCATATCATCATTAATTGACGACTTTTTAAAGTGCCTTTTGAATTGCTTTTGATTCCTACTCCTAAGACGAACTGAATAGTCGTTTTACAATTAGGCTTGGATTAACATCAGGGATTTCCAAGAAATAAATTATCCAATCTTGTGGGTTAGGCAACATGAATGCCCCACAAGAAATAGTCAATGGTTGGATATTTTTTGCTCTGAATTAACAACTCTGGTCTCTATTGTTATGACAGACTGTTGATTGATTTCCTGATTGAATTGATTAACTACGATATAAAACTTAGGAAAAACAGTTTTTTAATAAAACTCTAGATAAATTTTCAAGTCAATACTCTAGGGAACCACTAGATGATCTCCCATCTTTTTTTATAACATTTATCTTGGCAGGCGATCGCATTTAAACGTGTTTCTCCTAATGGTAAAAGTAGTTTTGAATTACGTTTAGTT
>NZ_NTFS01000233.1 GCF_002289455.1 Brunnivagina elsteri CCALA 953 | reverse complement strand
GGATACTGTTGGCTAATTGTTGAGGGGTGAAGACCCTCACCCTCTCGTTAACAGGCTCCAGCCTGGTAACGCGCTTTTGGAGGCTCTGCCTCCAGTTAGATTTGAGGCAGAGCCTCAATCGCTGCATTCCTTGCCAGAGGCAAGGAACGAGGAAAATGGGGTTCGACCCATCATTAATTCGCCAACAACATCCGAAGCGGAGAGAGGTTTGGAGAGGGGTCTTTTATTAATTTTCGGAGATGTCTGGTATTTGTTCGCAAATATCACAGTCATTTTATTTTTTCCAAATTCTATTTACGAAATCAGAACTACATTTTGTTGTCAACTATTTCAAACTTAAGTTTATCAACAGGGGACTTTGGGAATGGCAATCAGCTTAATCAATAACGATAGATTGCGTAAAGCAGCATCGAAAGTAGCGCGTCAGGCAGCAATGAAAGTGATGCCAAAAGGGCTAATTTTGATGTATCACCGAATTGGAGAACCAGCCTTAGACCCTTGGTCATTGCATGTTTCACCAAAGAATTTCCAAGAGCAAATGGAGGTATTGCAAAAAATTGCGAAACCAACAAGTTTGAGAGAATTAGCTCAATCTCACAAAAGTGGGAAGATATGCGATCGCGCAGTTGCTGTCACCTTCGATGATGGTTATGCAGACAACCTCTACAAAGGTAAACCAATCCTAGAACGCTACAACATTCCCGCAACTTTCTTTATTGCGACAGGTCATATCGGCAAAACGATTAATTTCTGGTGGGATGGGTTACAGCAATTACTTTTACAACCAGGTAGACTACCCGAAAAATTGACAATTAACATTGATGGAAAATCTTATACTTGGGATTTAGGTACAGCCGTTGATTATACCGAAAGCGATTTACAACAGGATAAAGGTGTCAAAGTCGCGGAAAGTCAAGCTGGCACTCGTCTGAATTTTTACTATTTGGTTTGGAAAACTGTTCGCGTTTTTCCAGAAGCAGACATACTCGAAGCAATGCAGCAAATCCAAGCTTGGGTAGGTCGTGAAGTACTCGCAACACCAGAAGATCGTTCCCTCCAACCAGATGAAATACTCACCCTTGGTTCTGGAGAACTGTCTGAAATTGGCGCTCACACCGTCAATCATCCATCCCTTGCTGAACATCCATCAGCATATCAACTCAAAGAAATCCAGCAAAGTAAAGCCGACCTCGAAAAGCTGCTCAACCGTCCAGTAACTACTTTTGCCTACCCATACGGAAGCTTTGTAGACGAAACAATGACCCTTGCTGAAAAAGCAGGCTTAGAATGTGCCTGTTCCACAGTTGAAAATGTGGTTTGGTTTCGCAGTCAAACTTACCGACTACCTCGCTTCCACGTCCATGATTGGAATGGTGAAGAGTTTGCCGCAGAGATAGATAAATGGTTTAAGGGTCAATTAGATTAAAACGTAACTTCCAACTGGTTAGAGTAATCCAAGAAATAAATGATCCAACTGTTGATCCTGAGTCGCTATGTAATAGACAGAGATGCTTCATTGCGCTTCGCTCCATTCAGCATGACAATTGGGCACTTTTTTACTTGGAACACTCTTAATTGTTAATTAAATATTGTAGGGGCGTAGCTTGCTTCTCCGTTTCGGAGTACGGTTGTTCGCCCTGATTTATATTGTTTGCCCATATCGGATAGCGTGCAGCAATCTGGCATGTGATGCGACAAACAAAAATGCGGTTAAAAAGCTCCGTCAGAGGAAGCAAAGACACCACAAACCCTTCGCATTAATGGCACGGGATATAGCAGTAATTGAACAACACTGTACCCTCAATGCCAAAGAACGAGAATTATTACAAAGTCCAATCGCACCAATTGTTTTAATTAACAAGAGAGCGGAAAGTATTAACCAAGAACTTTCCCCATCTTCTCCCCCAATTTCCCCTTCAGTTGCACCTGGGCAAAATACTTTTGGCTTCATCTTACCTTATACACCATTACATCATCTCATTCTTAAGCGGATGAACCGCCCAATTGTATTTACCAGTGGCAATATTTCCGATGAACCGCAATGTATTGATAATGATGAAGCACGGGAAAAATTAGGGGGAATTGCTGATTATTTTCTTTTTCATGACAGAGAAATAGTCAATCGTGTAGACGATTCGATAGTTAGAGTAATTGCGGATAAAGTTAAAATAATTCGTCGTGCGAGGGGGTATGCACCAGCAGAAATACAATTGCCAGATGGATTTATAAAAGCACCTCCAATTTTAGCAATGGGGGGAGAATTGAAAAATACTTTCTGTTTATTACATAACGGCAAAGCAATTTTATCCCAACATTTAGGAGATTTAGAAAATGCTGCGACATTCCAAGAATATAAAGAAACTCTCAACTTATACTTAAATTTATTTGAGCATAAACCTGAAGTTATTGTAGTCGATAAACATCCCGAATATTTATCAACCAAGCTTGGTAAAAAACTAGCCATTACTAATGATAAAAAATTAGTCGAAATACAACATCATCATGCTCATGTTGCCGCTTGCATGGCAGAAAATCAGCTTCCATTAGATACACCAGCCATCTTAGGTATTGCTTTTGATGGCTTAGGATATGGTGATGATGGAACACTTTGGGGTGGGGAATTTATCTTAGCAAACTACCGTGATTTTCAAAGAATAGTAACATTTAAACCAGTTCCACTGATAGGAGGTAAACAAGCTATTTATCAGCCTTGGCGTAGTACTTATGCTCATTTAATATCAATATTCAATTCAGAGAAACTAGAGAAAAAATACCATGATTTAGAATTATTTGATTTTCTGCGTTCACGTTCGCGTAGCGTGTCCGAAGGACTCAGTGACTCCTTCGGAGTATCGCAACCAACCCAGATTCTAAGTAAGTTAGCTTCCAAAGGTATTAATTCACCACTTACATCTTCCGTCGGTAGATTATTTGATGCTGTTGCTGCGGCTATTGACATTTGTCGCGAAAAGTGCAGTTACGAAGGACAAGCAGCAATAGAAATGGAGGCATTAATTGACAGCGATCGCTTTGGAAAAAATGAAGAATTAGTGGGTTATAATTTTGAAATAATTAAGTCGCAGAATCTTACATATATCGATTCACAATCGATGTGGATTGAATTGCTTGACGATTTACTGCAACAGATACCTCAACAAATAATTGCAGCTAAATTCCACCAAGGTTTAATTAATATTGTTGTCAAACTTGTTACAAATATCCAAAAAAGATACGATGTGCATCAATTAGCGATCGCAGGTGGAGTATTTCAAAATTCCATCCTCCTAGAACGACTTCAACAGCAATTAAAAGCCTTAGAAATCAAAGTGATAACTCATAGCTTAGTACCTACAAATGACGGCGGTATTTCACTAGGTCAAGCGGCGATATCTGCCGCAAGACTCATTGATTTAGATTAATACTGACTGAAATTTATTATTATTTAATTTTAATTAAATAATTTTTCATCTAATATTTATGAATCCATCTGGTTAACTTTCCTGTTTCTATTCTACGGACAAGTAAATGTGTTTAGGTATTCCCGGTCAAATAATCGAAATAACAGATACAAAAAAGAAATTGGCAATTGTTAATGTTGGTGGAGTCAAGCGTCAAATAAATATTGCTTGTATTGTTAACGAAAATCATCCACCCGAATCATGTATTGGTGATTGGGTATTAGTTCACGTTGGCTTTGCAATGAATCGAATTAATGAAGAAGAAGCGGCTGAAACTTTGCAAATATTGCAAGAACTAGCAGCCGCACAAGCAGCACTTAGCAATTAATTAGCTGACAACCATCATATCGAAGCAAATTAATTTGTTCTATTAAATAAATCTAAAATCTCAACCTAAAATCTCAACCTAAAATCTAAAAATAATATGAAATTCGTTGATGAATATCGGGAACCGCAAAAAGCAGAAATCTTGCTGATTGAAATTGAAAAAATATCGAAAACCTTAAACAAGCATGTCAAAATCATGGAAGTATGTGGCGGACATACACATTCTATCTTTAAATACGGCATTGAAGAAGTTTTACCTAACAATATAGAACTAATTCATGGTCCAGGTTGTCCTGTTTGTGTAATGCCAAGAGGAAAGCTAGATGATGCAATATCAATAGCAAAACATAATAATGTAATTTTAACCACATTTGGCGACACAATGCGGGTTCCCGGTTCAAAATTAAGCTTATTACAAGCGAAAGCCGAAGGTGCTGATATTCGCATGGTTTACTCACCTTTAGATAGCTTAAAAATTGCTAAAGAAAATCCTGATAAAGAAATAGTTTTCTTTGGGATTGGGTTTGAAACAACTGCCCCCAGTACAGCTTTTACTATCCTCCAAGCCGCAGCCGAAAACATTAATAATTTCAGCATGTTTTGCAATCATGTTCTTGTAATTCCGGCATTAAAAGCATTATTAGATAACCCAGATTTGCAACTTGACGGTTTTATTGGTCCTGGTCATGTCAGTATGGTAATTGGTTGTAAACCATATGAATTTATTTCACAGCAATATCATAAACCTATCGTTATATCAGGGTTTGAACCAATCGATATTCTCCAATCAATTTGGATGTTATTAAAGCAATTAACAGAGAATCGTTGTCAAGTTGAAAGTCAATACACTCGCATAGTCACCCACGAAGGTAATCAAAATGCCCTGAAGGCTATAAATGAAGTATTTGAAGTTCGAGATAATTTTGAATGGCGAGGCTTAGGAAATATTCCTAATTCGGGTTTACAAATTTCCGATCAATATGCTCAGTTTGATGCCGAATTAAAATTTTCAACTCCAAATAATCAAGTTGCAGACAATAAAGCTTGTCAGTGTGGAGAAATTTTAAAAGGTGTTTTAAAACCTTGGCAATGTAAAGTCTTTGGAACAGCTTGTACTCCAGAAAATCCAATTGGTACTTGCATGGTGTCATCAGAAGGAGCCTGTGCAGCATATTATAAATATGGTCGATTTGCGAAGGCTTTTAGTCAATTAAAAGTTGATGAAAATAAAGTAATAGCTTAATCATTAAAATTGAAAAATATTACTTTCAATTGAAAATTTAGATATCTATAACTTCAAACATAACGGGATATTATGCCACAAAATCCCCTGTTTCAGAACATTGGGAAAAATCGCGCTAAAAAAGTACGAGATAAATATATTAACCTCACGCATGGAAGTGGCGGTAAGGCGATGCGTGACTTAATAAATGATGTTTTTGTTAGTACCTTCGATAACCCTCTACTTAATTCATTAGAAGACCAAGCAACTGTCAACTTTGCCAGCTTAATACAACATGGAAATAAGCTTGCTTTTACCACTGATTCATATGTTGTAGACCCCTTATTTTTCCCTGGCAGTGACATTGGTGAATTAGCTATCAATGGTACTGTTAATGACTTAGCAGTGAGTGGTGCAAAGCCTTTATATTTAACTTGTAGTGTCATTTTAGAAGAGGGATTACCAGTAGAAACATTGCGTCGTGTAGTTAAAAGTATGCAAACTGCGGCAACAAAAGCTGGTGTACAAATAGTCACAGGTGATACCAAAGTAGTACATCGTGGTGCTGCTGATAAACTATTTATTAATACGGCTGGAATAGGTGTAATACCTGATGGGGTGAATATTTCGAGTAAAAATATTCAACCTGGTGATGTTGTAATTATTAATGGTGAATTGGGCAATCATGGTGCAGCAATATTAATTGCACGTGGTGAGTTAGCTTTAGAAAGTAATATTGAAAGTGACTGTCAACCTTTGAATGATTTAATCGCAAATATTCTTAATGTTTGTCCTCATATTAATGCGATGCGAGATGCTACACGGGGTGGTTTGGCGACTGTTTTGAATGAATTTGCTATTAGTGCTAATGTTGGAATTCGTATTCATGAGGCAGCTATACCTGTGCAAGAAAAGGTTAAAGGTGTTTGCGAAATTTTGGGTTTAGACCCTTTATATTTAGCAAATGAAGGTAAACTAGTTCTCATTGTCAAACGGGAATATGCCGATGAGGTTTTATCAGTAATGAAGTCACATCCAGCAGGTAAAAATAGTTGTGTGATTGGGGAAGTGATTGATGTACCTGCGGAAATTGTTTTATTAAATGCTGGTTTTGGTGCAGAACGTATTTTAGATATGTTAGTAGGTGAACAATTACCAAGAATTTGTTAATTATTAAATCTAATAAAATGTTTATTTTTGAACTGCCAAGGACGCAGAGTACGCCTTAGACGCGGAGCGGCTACCTTTGGAAGTCACTTCGTGCCTACCCAAAGGGTAGGAGAAGGAGAAAAAATAATTAATTGAAGAGTTTTTAATCATTCATATACATCGTTATACTCAGATATTTGTAAAAATCTTCCAAAGACTACTGTTACTTTTACCCATTCCCCAATACCCAATTTCCACTCAATAAATCATGCATGAATTAGGTATTACTCAAAATATTGTTGCTATTGTTTCCGAACATGCACAAGGTCGAAAAGTGCAGCGCATACTATTAGAAATTGGTAAACTTTCGGCAATTATGCCAGATGCTGTGCGGTTTTGTTTTGATATTTGCTCCCAGGGAACTGTTTTAGAAAACGCAATATTGGAGATTAAAGAAATTCCCGGATTAGCAAAATGCGATCGCTGTGGGAATAGTATTATTTTGAATCAGCCATTTGGGAGGTGTGAGTGTGGTAATTTTGAGTTGCATTTAGTCGCTGGTGAAGAATTAAAAATTAAAGAAATTGAGGTTGAAGAACTATGTGCGTAATTTGTGGATGTTCGGATGATGGAAATGCAAAAGTTACTAACTTAGATACAGGTGATATTACTGTGATAAATTCCCATCATCATAGTCAACATGAACACACACATATTTTATCTGATGGTAGTGCGATCGCGCATTCACATCATCACGAAAGTGCAAATATTCATTCTAAAGTTCATAGCACAACAATATCCTTAGAAGCTGATATTTTAGCTAAAAATAATTTATTAGCGGCTCAAAATCGTGGTTGGTTGAAAGGACGAAATATTCTTGCTTTAAATTTAATGAGTTCCCCAGGTTCGGGAAAAACTACGTTATTAACTCGTACGATTAATGATTTAAAACAAAAATTAGAAATTAGTGTAATCGAAGGCGATCAAGAAACTATAAATGATGCTAAAAAAATCCAAGAAACAGGTTGTAAAGTTGTACAGATTAATACGGGAACTGGCTGTCATTTAGATGCAGCTATGATAGAAAAAGGTTTGGAAAAATTGAATCCACCTCTCAATTCGGTAGTGATGATTGAGAATGTTGGGAATCTGGTTTGTCCTGCTTTATTTGATTTAGGTGAATCAACAAAAGTTGTAATTCTTTCAGTCACGGAGGGAGAGGATAAACCGATAAAATATCCACATATTTTTCGCTCTAGTCAGGTAATGATTCTCACTAAAATTGATTTGTTACCTTACGTACAATTTGATGTGCAAAAATGTATTGAATATGCAAGACGAGTAAATCCGCAAATTCAAATTTTTCAACTTTCTGCAATGACTGGTACAGGATTAAATGATTGGTATGATTGGTTAATGAGCAATGGGTAATTGGTAATTGGTAATAAGAATAAATACAGAGTTATCCTAATTATGCGTTCCCCAGAACCCTTGTAGAGACCTAGCATTGCTACGTCTCTACGTCTTTTCCACCAGATATCTAATAATCAACTAACAATTAACGACTAAACGTTATAACCAATCCCGATATGCTGATATTTCATTCACGCTAATTTCAAAAGGCATTCCTTTACCTGTTGGTGGATAAACGCGAATTTTTGCATTTTTAGAAAAGCGTTCAAGTTGATTACTAAGTTGAAGAATATTGCTAACTATATGCCAATAAGTAACAATATCAGGACAATCAATCACTAGTCTCAAAATTGAGGCTTCAGTAGCAAGATACCATTGACAAGTTGATAATAATGCTCTTGTAATTTGGTCGCAATCTTCATAAACGTATCTGCCAATTGAACGTTCTAGTTCTACCTGGAGCATTCTATCAAGCTGCGTAATTTGAGCAGGAGGCATATCATCGGGAGAAAGAGAAGATTTGTTCATAACAAAAATCCTTTCTAGCCAGTGGCTAGCTAAGATGTATTTTAGATTTGAGATTAATTTGATAAATCCAAAATCTAAAAACCAAAATTCAAAGATAATTTCACATTTATTGATTGTAATAAGTCAATCTTTCCAGATTTATGTAAGTACATTGAAAAAGCTTCAAGTGCTAGTATGCCAATTTGAAATTGATGGATTTAGGGAATGAGATTGGATATATTAATGAAAAAATAATATCCACTTATTAATTATTCTTCAAACATCCTCTAGGCTTTTTAGATATTTCACCAATGCCAACTGTTTGTTAATAGTATATCAAGCACCTAAATTGTAATTATTGGAATTACAAGAAAACCTGGTTTTTATTCTGAAGACTTATTTGTAATTCTCATTGCTGCACAATAGCTATTTATCCTCAGACTCAATCTATTCACACACCGAATTAGGGTCGGAGTTTATTATCCTATGCAGCTATAAAGTGCAGTTCTAACCACAAGCGGGGGTCTGCATTTTTTAATGTTGATTTTGGGTCACGCAACAGTCGTGATGCATTTAAAAATACGACCTGCATTAATCCCATATTATCTGCTATTTCTCTAAAAACCTCCTTTTTGACTTGTATATGAGGCATTATTTCTTCAGAACAATAAATACCTATATACCGAATGCGTTTTCGAGGTTTTCCCCAATAGGAAACAATAACTTTGACATAACAGCCGTCTAATAGTTCGCCAACTGTTGGGTAATATTGTTTTATGATCCTCGTGAATTCTCTCGCGAGAAGGTCTTCAGTAATCATAACAAAACTAATTTCTGTAGCATTGTTCGCACTTTAAAATATAACACATATCCTGTTGTCAAAGCTTGGCACAAAAGATGTTTTTATAAAAACTTAACTAGTCGTATTTAACAATAAAAAGTCCTGCCAAAATATAGCAAGACTTTTATACTTTTGTCATTATATTAAATAACAATACCTTAACGACAGTTTCGTTCTGAAACCAATATTTCAGCAATCATTGAAGGTAATTGTTTAAGGTCTATATATCTATCTGATCCACGAATAGGTGAAGTAAAAGTATAGTTAGGGTCGCATTCTCCGGTATCGTAAACTTGAATAAACCACTGATCGGGTAATCCTTCAACACCGATTTCAACGACATACCAGTAGGGACCTAACATTCGGCAGCTAAAAATAACAAACCACTCTTCTTCTTCCTCAGGAACATTCCATTCTTCCATCAGAAAATCTAACGCGATTTTGCCAGCTTGCTTTGCAGACAAGAGCATTATTACTCCTTTGCGGGAACGTCTGGATATAAACCAAGTTGCTTCGATAATTGACGAGCAACATATACTAAAAATTTTGCTCCTTCTTGGTTATCTTCGTGAACGAATATTGCCGCAATTTTTAACATTGTGCGGATTAATCCCTCATCTAGTAATTCTGGATGTGATTCTATAACTTGCGGTTCTTCACCATTTGGGCAGCGAATTAACTTGTCAATTAAACCAAAATATTGATTTAATCTTTCTTGAGATTCTTCTTGATTAGTTTCTGTAGTTGTTTCGTTCATGGTTAATCGTTGATAGTTATATATTCTTGAGTTTGACTTGAGTTTGAAATCTTTATTTTCGTTTTTCTTCTATGCTGTATTGCCAAATTTCTTCCAATAGTTCTATTTGCTTTTGATAGTTGGTATAACGATGCATTAGGTATTTATCATAAAGAAAGAATATTAATCCTAATCCGACAGGAAGAGAAAATAATAATAATTCTATAAGGAGAATAATTTTAAATGTATCTAACAAGTCTAAAGATTCTTGTTTTTCGCTGTTTAATATAGGTAAATTTTCTACATGTTGTTGATTGAGGTCATTATTATTTACATAATTATTTTGAAGATTACTAGTTTGACCAGAATTATCTGATTGAATTGAAAAATTTGTTTTTTCTAATTCTAAATGATTTTGCCAAATAAGCCCAAATACTAATATTTCTGGTGAGAGTATAACTAAAGTAACCAAACTAACTGTGAGAAGTTGAATTAATTTGGTTTTCATCCTGATTCTCCTTTATTTGGCAATATTAAAATGTTCAATATATATTTGTTTGGATTTTTTTAACTCTGCTTTTGATACATTTTTGGTGGTAAATTTTGTTATTTAATTACCTTTATAAATTAGGACTATTAAAAGACTAAAAATATAGTTAGCAAAGAGATATAAATGAAATTTCTATTTTTTAATTTTATAGATGTAATTTAATTTGAAGTCTGAAGGGATTAAGAAGTCCCCCCCCTTGCAGGGGGGGTAGAGGGGAATCTCTGCGTAAATCCTATTGCTTTTATATCAGTTCCCCTCACAAGTATCTGCCTGAGTGGGTCAGATTTATATTATTAAATTTATTAGGTTAGTACTCAAAGCTGCAAACTTATATCTGATAAGTAATACAATAATTTATATGGGTAAAGGTTCTAGCTTTTTGGAAGTAGGGAACTAGTATTTACGGGCTAGGGGACTTGCATTTGTGTACTCAAGATTAAGCGCCGTAACAGACTATTTTGTTATTGTCTGGAGATTATGT